>NZ_JAJCHK010000011.1:0-170838 GCF_020554465.1 Enterocloster sp. 210928-DFI.2.20 | reverse complement strand
TTCCCAGTAAGGGAATGTCCTGGACTTCTTGTAAACGGTAATCATGAATCCGTTTAGTTTTAGCCCCACAGCAGGGACAAGTCTGTTCTACCGGTTGGGACTGGATGAAAATTTTAATGAAAGAGTCTGCCTGAACCACTTTTTTAATAAAAACACCTTCCAAGTTAAGGAAGGCCTTGGTATAATTAGGGTACATCTATAAGGGGTCACCTCCGTAACATTAAACTTTGGTCGGGATAATGTGTTTAGGAGGCTTCTTATAGATGTATTTTATTACAACGAAAAGAATGTTGGAAGTGTGCTTTTCAGCACACCCCAACATTCAGTATAGAACCTTTTTATGGTTCAATAAGAAAAGAGAAAGTCACCCCCAACGATAAACATGTATAGATTTATTCTATCCTGGCTATTAATGTATAGAAAAGAACCATTGGTCAATGGCATGGCAGATGATTAGAATGGATATGGTAAGTATTTGGGAAAGGGGGTCGAATATGGAAAATAAAAAATCAAAAAAGATAGGGAAATATGTTGTTATATCTCTGATTGTGTTGGGTATACTGGTATGTTTTTTTGTACCATCTGTTAATACCACAATGAATAGCATTCTAAAGATGTTTGCCAGCGGGGATTTTACCGTGGTACGGCAGTTTGTCGAATCGTATGGTGCTTACGCAGCGCTGGTGTCCTTCCTGCTGATGATACTGCAGTCTATAGCAGCGCCGTTACCTGCGTTTCTGCTTACATTTGCGAATGCAAATCTGTTTGGATGGTGGAAAGGAGCCATTTTATCATGGTCCAGCGCCATGGCAGGGGCGGCAGTATGCTTCTATATCGCAAGGCTGTTGGGGCGTGATGCAGTAGAGAAACTTACAAGCAGAACCGGTTTGAAGCAGATTGATGAGTTTTTTGAAAAACATGGACGTCTCAGCATACTCATTGCAAGACTGCTGCCGTTTATTTCCTTTGATATCGTAAGCTATGCGGCTGGCCTGACATCCATGTCATTTGGCAGCTTTTTCATTGCCACTGGTATTGGACAGCTTCCAGCCACTATAATTTATTCATATGTTGGCGGGATGCTGACTGGTGGCGCTAAGATGTTTGTCACTGCGCTTCTTCTGCTGTTTGCGCTGTCAGCGCTCATTGTTTTGTTCAGGCAGTTATATGTGGAAAAGCAAAAGAAAAAGAATTCGAATTAATATGCGGATATTGCAGACAATATCTAATCGACCATGGAGGTTTCGTGATGAAATTGAAGAAATTAGCAGCAATGATGGCAGCGGCAGCAATGGTATTTTCGCTTGCAGCCTGCGGAGGAAAGAGCAATACTGTGGAAAGTAAGTCTGTGGAGAATGCAGCAGAGGAAACCATGACAGTTGATAAAGATAAGAAAGAAATCCTCATGCTCTGTGAAGTAAATGGTACATATTTTACAGAACCGACCAGACATGGTATTGTATATAAGGGTGGTTCCAACGGGGAAAAGGCGGTTTTGCGGGGCCTGGCTGACGAGAAGGAGTTTTATCAGGCATTGCTTGACATCGGAGCCAAAGCCGGTGATAATTTAACCGCAGCAGACATGAAAGCAGGACCGGATAATGGGAAATCTGTGGATGGGGATAAGCTCGATGTCTTCGTAAAATGGGATGGACAGGATGAAATTCCATTCCGGGATATCATTCAATGCACAGAAGACTATACCATGGATCTGCGGTTTGGAGGAAATATTGAGAGCGCCAAAGAAAATAATACAGGCTGTGTGCTTTGTCTGGACAGTTGTGCAACAGGTATTGTGAGTGATGCAGCCTGGCCTACGGGAACTACCCAGAATGATATTGCCAAGTTCTACGGGGATAAGGATGTGCTGCCGGAGGATGGTACCCGGGTAACCGTTATTTTCCGTCTGGCAAAGTAACCGATTGATATGATGAAGCTATTTAAAATTGTTTATAATAGTTTTTTATGGGCTATGACCATGGCTATTCTGTGTTTTAAGAATGAATGGCTGCAGATGCGGGTGAATACAGGTTATATTTTTGGGGGATTGTTAATTCTTTCAACCGTGGCGGCGTGGTTTGTTTTCAGGAAAAGGGAAAACGTGTTTAATAGCCTCTTCACAGCCGGTAATTTGGTTGTTTGTTCAGCGATAGGGCTTGTCTTGTATGGGAGTGAACGGATGAAGGTGGTACCGGCCGCATTGGTGCGGGAGGGAATCCATCAGACAAGGATACCGTTCTCCAAAATCAATCTGATATTATGTATCATTACGGTAGCAGGCATGTTCATTATTGGCCTGAATGATATCTTAAAGTTAAAACAGGCGGACAGATAATAGGAAAACAGTAAGCGTTGTGCTTTGAAAAAGTTCAACGCTTATTTGTGTCAATGGGGGATGGAGATGAAGACAGTATTTCATACATATAAAAAACTAATTCTATTCATTGGAATGATAGCAGCCGTTTTAGCCTGCAACCATATATTTGGCTGGTCGGCCGTGTTGAGTGGAGCAGGAAGTTTGAATCTTCTCAGGCAGATGGCAGAAGAAAACCTGATGAATGCAATTTTCCTGTACATCGTGATTACAGTTGTGGGATGTGTGGCGTTAACTCTGCCAGGGGTCACCTTTGCCGTTCTGGCAGGACTGCTTTTCGGGCCGGTATTGGGAACAATCTGTTGTTCTATTGCTACTATGATAGGTGCCATGGCAGCGTTTCTGGCAGGCCGCTTTTTCCTGAAGGATAGTATTAAACCGGTCGTTATGAAAAACAGATACCTTAAAAAGTGGCTTTTCGATGAAGCAGGTAAGAATGAACTGTTTGTGCTGATGATTACCAGGCTGGTACCTCTGTTCCCCTATAATCTTCAGAATTTTGCATATGGCGTTACGGATATTCCGTTCACCACCTACTCTGTATTCTCATTGATTTTTATGCTGCCGGGTACAGCCATGTATACCATAGGAACATCAGGCTTAGCGGATAAGGAAAACAGGGTGCTTTATATCAGTATTGCGGTTATACTGGCAGTAATCGTCATGGGCATGGGAGTGTACTTCAAGAGAAAGTACGTGGTTCAGCCGGAGCGGGCGGAGGAGGCCAATGGACAGGAAAGTTAGGATAAAGGATGGAGACAAATGCATACACTGCCATCTCTGTCAGAAACGCTGTTCTTTTCTGACAAAGTACAAGGCGGATATCGGTGATACGGTTAAACTGAGGGAGCTTGCGTATCACTGTTTCTTATGTGGAATGTGTTCGCAGGTATGTCCCATAGGGATTGATGGCCGCGGTATTATATTGGACATGCGGCGGACTGAGGTAGAAGAGAACAACGGGAAGTGCCGGGAAAAAGGATATGCAATGCTGTTGGCGGAAAAGAAAAATTATATCTTTCGGAATGAGCGGCATATGTCAGGCAGAAGTGTACTGTTTCCAGGATGCAATTTCCCGTCCTTTTATCCGAAGACTACCAGGAAATTAATCAAAATACTGAAGGATGAGGCAGACATGGGGGTGCTGTTTGACTGTTGCGGCAAACCGGTGTCGGAACTTGGACTGGAAGAACAGGAAGGGAAGATTATCAGGCGGCTCAATGAGAGACTTCGTGCTGCAGATATACAGGAAATCGTTATGCTCTGTCCCAATTGTTATTATTTCCTGAAGGATAAGCTGGAAATACAGGTCCTTAGTATTTATGAAAAATTATCACAACTTGGAATAGGGCAGAAGGTAGAGGGGAAGGGAGGTCTGTTCCTGCCATGTCCGGACAGGAAAGAACAGCAGTGGGTATCATGGCTGGCACCATTCCTTCTGGAGAACCCCCAAATTATAGAGGGGACCCAGTGCTGTGGATTGGGAGGCTGTGCAGGAGGAAAGGAACCGGATCTGGCCAGAGGTATGGCATGCAGTGTGGCAGCGGAAGGATATGAGCATGTCTATACGTATTGTGCATCCTGTGCTGGGAACCTGACGCGTAATGGCGGTCAGGGTGTCTCGCACCTTCTGACAGAAATCCTGGATTGCCATGAACAGCCGGATGTGGCAAAGTCAATGTTAAACAGGATGATGACTAGATTCTGGTAAGGGTCTTGGGAGAGGGAAGGATAGATGACAAAAGAGGAAATCAAAGAACTTATAGGTGCTGCGGACAGATGAACCTTTTTCGGATGGAGCTGTATCAGAGGTATTTCCTATGAAGCAATTTTATGCTTTGATTGGCGGACCATCTTATAATCCTATGACAATGGACGGGACATTGTCAAGGAACTGTATAAAGCTCTCCCTTTGTTGCTATTTATATTCTTATTTGATATACTTAAGTGAATTACTATGTATGTGAACAAAGTAAAATAAGCTAATGAGGAACATTGGGGTAAACATGAGAAAAATAAGAGCGAGTGAACCCAGAGTGTGGAAAATAAGCAGGAATATATTGGGCGTGGTCCTTGCGATGATGGTTGCAGGACTGCTCTTTCTCTATGCAAGGATGGCGCAGCAGACCATGTATGCGGAAAGTTCTCAGTATTTGAATGAGGTATCTCTGCAGATGGCGGCGGCGATTGAGAAGCACTGCAGCAGCCAGTGGACGATGTTAGATATGTTTTATCGGTATTTGATGGATATGTCGGGAGGAGATCTTGAAAAGTTCCAGGATTATGCTGTGCGGGAACAGCCTGATTGGGGATTTGAGACCCTCTGTCTGATTGATGAAAATTCCCAGTACTATGACAGGACACACACATATTCACTTTTAACTTATAAAGACGTGACGGGCCGTCTTCTGACAGAACACAACAAAGCGATTGTTGATAATGTGATTTATGAAGATGAAAACCGGTTGATTTTTTTTATGCCAATCGAGGAGCTTAAAATCAATGGCAAGGAGATGAAAGCGATCGGTGTAAGCTATGACACAGATAAGCTGTTCCGTGTCCTGCAGATTGAGGCATTTCAGGGGCAGAGTAATCTGTATGTGATACACGAAGATGGGACGGAGGTGTTTTCTGCTGTCAATAGTGAAGGGGTAAAGGGATATAATCTGCTGAACAGCCTGGAAAAACTGACCTTTAAAAACGGTTCCCCAGAGGAATTCCGCAGGGGACTTGAGACCGGCAGCAGAGAGGATAATCTGATGACCGTGGAGTTTGAAGGGAAGGATTATTATATCAATCATACTCCGATTACAGGTGAAAACTGGATTCTTGTGAGTATGATTCCTGTTGAAGCGGTGAGCGGAAAGATGGAACAGTACTCTTATCATGCATTCTTTTTGATGGCTGGTGTATGCGCCCTGATTATTATAGGATTTGTTATCTTCTATTCTGATGCGGCGAAGCAGATACTGCGGGCGGAGGAGAAGGCGAGAAAGGCGGCTGAAAGCGCAAATGAAGCAAAAACAAATTTCTTTACAAGTATGTCCCACGACATTCGTACTCCAATGAATGCCATCATCGGCATGACGGAAATAGCGGTAAATCATCTGGATGATCCGAATAAAACCATGAACTGTCTAGGTCAGATCCGCAGATCCGGAAAACTGCTGGTTGGACTTGTCAATGATATTTTAGACATGGCAAAAATAGAAAGCGGAAAAATGGAAATCCATGCCGAAAGAACATCCTTAGCGGAGCTGATTGAAAATATTGTCGTGGTGATAACTCCGCTGGTGAAAGAGAAAAACCAGGATTTCCAGATTTGTATCCGGGAAGTCCGCCATGAACATCTGATGCTTGATTCTGTCCGGATGAACCAGGTTCTGATGAATCTGATTTCCAATGCGATAAAATTTACTCCGGAGGGCGGAAGCATCCGGGTTACGGTTGAGGAAAGCTTATCACCACATCCTGGGCAGGCGCATTTTACCTTTACCGTATCGGACACCGGCATGGGGATGAGTCGGGAATTCCAGAACAATATTTTTACAGCGTTTGTACGTGAGCGTGATTCACGGGTGGATCATATTGAGGGGAGCGGCCTGGGGATGGCGATTACAGGGATGATTGTCGCTAACATGGGCGGAAGTATCCGTGTGGAGAGCGAACCGGGGATGGGAAGTATCTTTACTGTGGATCTGGATTTCTGTCGGGCGGAGCCTGAAATGGATTCTGAATCGGAGGGAATAGCGATATCTTCGGTAAAGTGCCTTCTGGTAGAAGCAGACCCGGAGATATGTGAATGTGTATGTGAATTTATGAATGGACTGGGACTGGTACCCAGTACAGCCGGCAGTGGTTTGGAAGCAGTAGAACTGATGAGGACGGCCCGTGAGAAAGGGGAGGACTACCAGCTTGTCATTCTGGATAGGGGGCTTGCGGTTTATGATGCCTGTGAGGCTGTGCGCAGACTCAAAGAGCTTGCTGGGGAAAGACAGCTGACTATCCTTCTGGCCGCCTATGACTGGGCTGATATGGAAACGAAAGCCTCGGAAGCCGGAGTGGACGGTTTTGTGCGCAAACCAATCTTTAAGTCCACACTGGAGCAGATTGTCAGGCAGTATGTGCTTCATACGGAAGCTGTCCGGAGACCGGAGTGTGCAGAAACACCCATTCTGGCAGGAAAACGGATTCTTCTGGTGGAAGACAATCTGATTAATCAGGAGATTGTAAAAGAACTGCTGGAACAAACGGGGGCTGCGGTTGATGCGGCGTATAATGGAAGGGAAGGTGCAGACCGGTATGCCAGTATGGAAGATGGATATTATGACCTGATTCTGATGGACATTCAGATGCCGGTTATGAATGGATATGAAGCGACACGGCTGATTCGCGGCATGAATCGCCGGGATGCGGGAAGTATCCCGATTTTTGCCATGACGGCAGATGCATTCGCAGAGGACATTGCCATGGCCAGACAGGCCGGAATGGACAGACATCTTTCCAAGCCGATTGATGCTGTTTCGCTGATGCAGGAGATAACCCGCGTCTTAATATAAAATAAAGGAAGAGGGACCTTGAAGATGAAGCTTGGAAATTATCTTTGTATATCTGCGCTGGTTCTGACTGTACTGACATTATCATCGTGCGGGAAAAAGCACAATGAAGAAATTGACGGTTTTGCTGCTCCGGGGACAGAAAATGACAGAGTGACCGTTACCCTGTACGGTATCCAGCCGCTGCCTCACTTTGAGGAGGCAGTGGAGAATAAATTTCCGAATATTGACCTGGTGCAGTATCTGTATACAGGAGATTACGCTGAGTGTGAATTCACAGCCAGAATTAAGAGCGGGGATACCTGCGATATTATGATGGCCAAGGCCGGACGTATCGCTCTTCTGGACACCACGGAGAGCCTGATGGATTTGTCGACCATGTCTTTTCCTGCTAACTATACAAAAAATGCGCTGCCGCAGAATGAGAGGGGGGAGATTTATTTTGTTCCGGGGCCCCTGAGTTTTAATGCATATATTTATAACAAAACACTGTTTGAGGAGCATGGATGGGAGGTGCCGGAAAGTTTTGAAGAATATCTGGCGCTGTGCAGACAGATCGATGATTCCGGGATCCGGGGATGTGAGTTCCCGTTGGGTCATGCCAATATGCCCATGTATGTGTTCTGTGTAAGACTCGCAATGGACTATATGACTACGGTGGAGGGGCAGACATGGTATGAGGACTTTCTGGCAGGCAGGGCGTCTTCACAGGAACCCCTGGAAGACACTCTGGATGTATACAGCCGGATGATGGATGAGGGAATTATCCGCGTGGAGGATTTATCGCTGAGTTCTGAAGAAAGGCTTGAACTGCTCCGGAACCGGCAGCTGGCTATGACAACTGCTGAAATCAATACAATCAAAGCATTAAATGAAGAGGGAACGGATGAGTTTGCCTTTTATCCCCAGTATGGGGTGGCGGACAACCAGGGCTGGCTCCTGAGCCTTGGATATTATTTTGGCGCTGGAAAATATCTGGAGCAGCCTGAGAATATGGCTAAGCGGGAAGCGGTCATGGATATTCTGGAGTTTATCTCGACAGATGAAGGACAGAATTTATTGATTGAGGACAATATCGGAATGGTATCCACTGTGAAAGGCGCGGTTATCCCTGCCGACAAGGTGTTTGACGGAATCAGGAGGGCGGTAATGCAGGGAAACTATGTGATGCGCCCTGTCCTGGGCAGTCTGATTCCTGTCCTTCAGCCGGAGTTGACCTCTTATATCAGAGGTGATATTTCTAAGAAAGAAATCATGCAGCATTGCAGGGAAGTTATGGAAGGAAAAGTAAAAGAGGAAGTTTCTATTGGAATAGCTGCAGAGAATTTTGACATTCTGGAAACTGCGCAGCTGAAGGCTGATACCATGCGGGAAGTGCTTGGAACGGATGTGGCTCTTATGGGTGTGTCGGAAGCAGGAGGCTTTGATCCAGTGCAGGGTGTCCTGTCGAAGCTTTATGCAGGAACAATTGGAGAGCAGGATGTGAAGCGGATTGCACAAAGGAATGATACGGTACCGGTTTACTGCTGGACTGCACAGGTCAAAGGTGAGAAACTGCTGGAAATTCTTGATTACGGCGCTTATTCAGAAAAAGAGCGTGAGGCGGAAGAGACAGAGCATTTTCATCCATATGCCGTGGCAGGCATGAAGGTACGTTATGAGCGGAATGCCAGAATAGGAGCGCGGATTGCGGAAGCGGCCATGGTGGACGGAAGCGCGATAGAACCGGATAAAAGCTATTCAGTGGCCTATCTGGAAGGCGTGTTGGAACCGGAACAGGTATCGGAACCGAAAAGAACGGGCCGGCTTCTGACCGAGGTCCTGACTGAAAAAATAAAGGCGGAGGGATGCGTCAAACCGGGCAGTGTCAGCATTTACTACACGTTTGATATAAAAGAATAATTTTGTCCAGAGGTTCCGGGGAATCACTGCTGATCCATTTGGATGGCAACCTGCACGGAAACAATGGAGTGGGGGTTGGCTGCAACTATAAACTATAATTGAAGAGCATGGGAATATATCTGATATAAGCATTGGATATAAACAAAGAAAAGACCGGCTGATGCAGCTGGTCCTTTTTGCTATTCATATGATTTTTAATAAAGATAAAAAAGAAACCAAAATGTAACCTTTAAGATGTATAATCCCAGATATTTCAGTATTGCAGAAGGAGGATATCACCGGACGTAAACTCTGCCGTCAGGGAGGTGTGATTCAAGCGGGCCACACCTTCTCTTATGAGTATTCCGGGAGTTTACTACAGAAGAGAAAATGAATTCATCGAAGGAGAAACCATATGAAATACAAGAAAAGAAAATTGCTTTATGTATCTGTCATGCTCTGCCTCACGGCATTGTGCTCCTGTTCGCAAAAGGAGTATGGGACAGAGAAGAATCCGGCCGGTGTGGGGCAGGTGATGTACTATGACGGCACGGAAGCATTAAAAGAAAAGATTCGTTTTAAGGCGGAGATAGTACTGGAGGATGTTGTCCGCGGAGAGACGGCCCAGGATATATTTGCAGCTGCCGGCGGGTATGCGGACTACCATGAGGCGTTGGAACTCAGCGATGAGGAAGAACTTATGATGGCCAGATTTACATTTACCCTCTCGGATGTGCAGGAAAATACTACAGTAGACATAGGGGAGCGGGATGTGAATATATTTAAACTTGTTTCCGAAAGTGGAACAACCTATGATTACTTCCTGCAGCGAAGATACATAGATGATAACTTATTTGACAATGCTAAAGAGGGGACAACGCAGACAGGAGCTCGGACACTATGAGATTGAACTGAAAGTGAACAATGTGCTGAGGGGAGAAGCAGCAGAAGAACAGCTCTATGACTTATCTGCCTATGTTTTGGACGAACAGAAGATATTAGACAGCCAGGAGTATATGTTAATCAATCTGACTGTAAATATACCGTCCGCCCACTTGGACGATGATGCTTTACTGATTATAGATTCAATGGACTTTGGGGTTATTAACAGTAAAACCGGCAAGGAATACGGCTATGAAAACCTTTTGTATCTCAGACCCCATGACCTTTGCAGCATTGCGCCGGGAGGTACAGCCACCGGCTGGATTGGCGTGATAATTGATAAACCGGATGATTCTCCGACGATGTATTACCAGAGCCTTAATGATAAAATGCTTTATTTCAAGTTGGATAAGGCATATGATGTGCCAGACGGATTTGCCTCCTACAATCCCAGTCCGGTTTTTTTAGAAAATCCAATCAGGGATCTCAATCAAAAAAAGGGACATTGGAATAACCCATATGAAATGGGGGAAACAGTGGATTTGAATTATATGCCAATGCGCGATGAGAAACTGGGTTCCCCGTTTTCCGGGAATATCTGTGTGCAGGAAGCATATAGAGGTGAGCTGGCAGAAAAGTTCCTTCACCCCTCCTATTATTATCTCTCAGAGTCTGATAAAGAATTGATTGTATTGAAAATCGCAGTCAATGTAAAAGAGGTGGATGGGAACAATGCCCCCCAATTTGATGCGGACAGCTATACCATACTCACCGGGCAGGGCGGTGAAGTAGTCGCGTGGACACTCTATGGGGACACTCTAAAAACAGAAGAAATCCAACAGGTTTATCCTGGTGGTAAAGCAGAAGGATATGTGGCCTTTCAGGTTCCAAAGGGGATTGAACGCTTTGTGCTGACCTATGGCAACGCATTCACCGGCATTGTCGATAATGCGTGGATTTCTTTGGATTTTTCAGATCATATACCGGAGGATGTTGCAGGGGAGCTTGAAAAAAGCGGACGGATTTCGTATGGAATAATTCCAAAGATTTGTAAGTAATCAGATAAAAAATCTGAGGCAGACACCGCTTTCGTGTCTGCCTATTTTTCATCTGCCTGCAGTCTGTTAATAAAGCCAATCAGCATAATCATGTCATCAGCATTTAACTTTCTCATACCATCCATCGCTTTATGGATAAGCTGTGGGTTGACGATTTCAGAGTCAAAAAATTGCATCGGTGAGATCTCAAAATAATCACAGATTTTCAAAAAATGTCCCATTGAAGGGAGGGCCCGACCAGAAGAAATTGCTTGAATATAACTTCTATTCTGCCCCAAGTCCAGGCTCATTTGATATTCGGACACATTCCTTTTTAAGCGTAGCTCCGTAATCCGGTTGCGAATAAATTCTTCATCCATATAATAATACCTCTTTCTGAATAGAATAACAAAATCAAAGCCTGGACTATACATATTTAATGTGTTATAATTCTAATAAAAAATAAATATAGCATTATTATTTGCGTTGTTTCGTTTTTTAATGCGTTATTACTATACATGGCATGGGGCTATGAGGGCTGTAGACTTCTTCAAAAAGCAAAATGACGAATAAGGATACAGATTCGGGGATAACGTGCTTGCTGCGGTTGCTGATAATACCGTTGAAAAAGCGGGGAGAGATAAAATGAAAGAAAACTATTATCTAATGAAAGTCCAAAGCTATGTTAATTTCCCTGGGTTGTATTTCAAAAAAGCAACTTCTCACTGTCTTTGTTTTATAATACTGGCATGCATGTTGGCGGGATGTGCACAGGAGCCGGAAGATATAAAGACAGTCATTAGCATTCTGTATTTTAATGAGTGCGGTAATTTAGAGAAGCTGGTAGAAGATACATATTCTGACATTGATCTGCAATTTGAAAGGCTCTCCTATCCAAGCGAACAAATGCGAAGACTGGAAAAAGGCATGGGACCGGAACTGGTGGTTTTCACCCAGCCTTCTGATGAGATTTCGGAAAAATATTTGCTGGACATCAGTGATACACAAGCCAGCACAGCTTATGACGGCACTGTAATGCAGCAGCTGCAGGTCGACGGAATCACCTATTTCCTGCCGCTGCCCGGTCAGTACAGTGGATATATTGTCAACGAAACCTTTTTCCGGAAGGCCGGAATACCGCTTCCCATCAGTAATCAGGAATTGTTGGAAGCGGTGGGAAAAATGAAGGAACTGGGGATTGGTGTTGGAGAGGATGGAATCAATTTCTCCATTTCGAGTGCTACCAACGCGGAGCTTGGCACATATTATGCCGGCTATATGGTGCCGGACTTCTTAGGTACAGTGGATGGCGTTGACTGGCTGGCGGCCTTCCGGAGAAAGGAAGCAACGTTCACCGGAACATGGGAGAGCATGCTTACCCTGACCGATCAAATGGTTGAAGCCGGATTGCTGGATACAGCCGCTATGGGAAGAAAGCGGAACTTAATCAGGGATGCACAGCGTATGGCAGATGGAACGCTTGCAGTTTCATTTGGTAATTCATCGCTGTATCAGGAATGCAGGGAATTAAATCAAACCTATGTACAGGATGGAATCGCACCTGAGTATTCCTACCGGATGCTGCCTTTATTAAGCGATGAGGGAAATGAAAACTGGCTCCTCCTTGCACCGTCAGCATATGTTGCGGTCAACGCCGCTGTAAATGAGGAGAAGCAGGAGGCAGCAAAGCGGGTTCTGGAGCTGATTTCTACATCGGAGGGACAGGAAGCGGTTATGAAAGATCTTCAGATGGGTGTTTCCTACCTGCATAATTACCAGCCGGATACCGCATTTATCCCTGAGGGGCTGGAAGAATATATTCAGTCAGGCTATATCTATAACATTCAATTTCCTGACAGAGTCATAGAATACCTGGGCAGCCAGGTGCGGCAGACATTGGTTGGTAAAATGACTTTACAGGAGGCCTTGGAGGCCGTGGACCGATATTATTACGAAGGATCTGAAACTGTGGACTACGACCTGTCCGTGATAGGAACCGTAGGGCATGATATGCTTCTCCAAAACTATAATGTCCGCCTGGGTGAAACAGAGATTGGCAATCTCCTGGCCGACAGTGTTGCTGAAGCATCGGGAGCGCCAATTGCGGTCGTCAACGGCGGCGGGATTCGAAGCAGCCTGTACCAGGGCGAGGTGTATGGAGAGGAGCTGTCGGCGGTATGTCCCTATGATAACGTAGTTATTATTTTAGAAATGAAGGGAAAGACATTATGGGAGATGATGGAAAACAGTCTGACTACAATAACAGATGATTTACCCGGCGGCAGGTTTCTCCATGTGTCCGGGTTCAGCTATATCTTTGACAGCAGGAAGCCGGCGGGACAGAGAGTATCAGAGATTAGACTGGCAGATGGAACAGAGCTGGATCAAAACAGTACGTATCAGGTAGCGGTCAACGATTATATGGCAGGACGCCAGGGGTATGCAGAAGGTAATGGGGATGGATATAAGATGCTTAATTGCTACGACGGACAGACAACCAGGGGAAATGTCAATCTTATTCTGGAAACTAATATGACTTATCGGGATGCTTTGGCACAGTATTTTGAAAATCATCGAGATACAATGATTGATAAAAAAACGACTGGCCGGATTACTGATTTAGCGAAAAAAGGATATTAATGAGGAGGGAGGGTGCCATGCTGAAAGAGAGAGTAAGGCGGAGGATCATCTTCCTTCTGTTTGGGATAAGCATTGTATGTGTGCTTCTATTTGGCGGTATTACAGTTAAGAATATTTACAGCAGTAAATCTTCCGATACAGTAACTAAGATTAGCCAGATTTACCTGCAGGAAATGACGGAGCAGTTGAATAGCCACTTTTCTACTAATATGGACGGCCTGTTTGTACAAATCCAAACGATTGCGGACTATTTACATGAAATAGAGCTGAACAGTGAAAAGGAGTTGAATCAGATTCTTTTTTATAAAGTTCAACAGGAAAATGAATTTGACCAGCTGGCACTGATCAGCAGTACGGGAGTTGCCTATTCCTCCACAGGTACCTTTTCGGCAATTTCTAAAATTAAGGATCTTGATTTATTGTTGTCAGGAGAGAAGCGGGTAATTTCATTTAATGAGGGTATCTGGGATACTAATATGCTGTTGTTGGGTATACCTGTTGAAAAGATGGAGCTTGGAGGAGAACGCCTGGTGGCGATAGTGGCTGGAATTGATACCAGCGTCATAAATCAGAAGCTGGCACTGGGCAAGGAAGGGACAGATTCCTATTCCAATATTATTTTCCGCAACGGCAGTTTTGTAATCGCAAGCACCTATTCCGAGGCAGCCAAATATGGCGCAAATTTTTTTTCAACTCTGGAGAAGCAGGCAGAATTTGATGATGAATATAGCCTGGAAGAGATGAGGGAAAAGATTACAGGTGGAAAATCCGGAATGGTATCCTTAAAAATTGGCAAACGGCATGAATATATTTATTTTTCACCAATCCAGGATACCGACTGGTACCTGTGTACCAGCATGTCTTATGATACTGTTAATTCCCAGGTATCCAGTTTAAGTCACTTCCTGCTGACAATGGCTGTAGCAGTATTTGCACTCATCCTGCTGATTATTCTGGTCTTTTTTTTGTTATACCAAAGAAGTGAGAAAAGAAACCATGAGCTTCTATTGGCGGAGAAAGAAAGGGCGGAAGTTGCCAGCTATGCTAAAGGAAATTTTCTGTCCCAGATGTCCCATGAGATCCGTACACCACTCAATGGTATCATTGGAATGATTGCTTTGGGCCGGCAGCATGCGGGTGAGGTGGAGCGTGTGCTTAACTGTATGGATAAGATTGACCTGTCCGCAAAACATCTGCTGGCATTGGTTAATGATGTGCTGGATATGTCAAAAATTGAAAGCGGAAAGATTGAGCTGCATCATGAACCGTTTGACTTTAGTGTGCTTTTGAAAGCACTGATGATAACCTTTTATGATGAATCCAAACAAAAAGGGATTTCCTACAATATCCTCCTATCAGGCAATCTTGAGGAAAAATTAGAGGGGGATGCCCTGCGCCTGAATCAGATTCTCACTAATCTGCTTTCTAATGCCATGAAATTTAGTCCACAAGGCGGCAGCGTAACATTGGAGGTGCGGGAACAGAAACGGGAAGATAAAAAGCTGTGGATTGCTTTTTATGTCCGTGATACTGGATGCGGGATATCTTCGGAAAACATAGAACGCATTTTTCTGCCATTCGAGCAGGAGAATGCAGGTACAACGCGCCAATATGGCGGTACCGGCCTTGGCCTTCCTATCACTAAGCGTTTTGTAGAATTAATGGGCGGTACAATTTCAGCGGAGAGTACCGTTGGAGCCGGGAGCTGCTTTAAGGTGGAACTCCCGTTTGGCTGTTTAGGTGTAACAGGGCCAACGGAAAGTTCTGGTATGGGAAAATATGCGCTGGTGGTTCATCATCATCCTGATATCAGGTCATATTTAACAGGGCTTTTAGGACAGAATGGCTTTAACGTAAAAACAGCCTCCTCCAGGGAGACGGCGGTCTTGATGGCGGATGATATCTGTAAGAAAGGCTGCCCATTGGCGCTCTGCATTATCTGGTGGAACGTTTCATCGGAGATGATTCAGCTTGTGGAGGAAATCCGGCAGGCAGCAGTGGGAAGTGCGCCCCGGATTGTGATTAACGGTTATGACAAGGATGAATTGAATGAGGTGGTTCATCAGACAAATGCCGATGGAATGCTTGTCTGTCCAGCCTTTCAATCGGATGTTGAGCGGCTTCTGCACGAATTAGAGTCAGGGGCTATAGCTGAAAAAACAGGGGAACAGCTTGCCAGCTTTGACGGAATGAATATTCTGGTTGCGGAAGACAATGAAATTAACCTGGAAATTGCTGCGGGGCTGTTGGAAAATGCCGGAGCACATATATGCACGGCCTGCAATGGCAAGGAAGCTATAAAACAGTTTGATTCTTCCCAAGTGGGATTTTTTGACCTGATTCTCATGGATGTGCAGATGCCTGAAATGGACGGTTGTGATGCAACCAAGAAAATCCGGACGTTGTCCAGGGCAGATGCAAAGACAGTCCGGATTATAGCTATGACGGCTAATGTATTGGAGGAGGATAGGAAGCGGTGCCTGAACAGCGGAATGGATGCTCATATTGGAAAACCATTTTCTTTGGAGGATATTGCCCGGGAGTATAATCAAATAGGGGGAAAGAGCCAATAAAAAATAGATAGCTTATTATGTTTTGAAATTACTAAGGATAGGAGCATAAACCTGTGAATCAGAAAAAAGTGAAGATTCTCCCGCTGAGTATATTAATTATTTCTGTTCTCTGTTTTCTTTCTGTGGGTTATTGGATTTATCAGAAAAGCGTCCGTAATGTCATTTATGCAACAACGCTGTCTTTCATGAAGCAGATTGCCGACCATGACCGGCAGAATATGCTGAATCAAATGTCCAGTAAATGGCTTGCACTTACAACAATTACGAACCGTGTGGATGCAGCCAGGGAATACACGATGGACGAGGCGTTTGAAGACTTAAAGCTCAACGTGGTTTCCGGAACATTCCGGAGATTATATCTGGTTACGGAGCAGGGAGTCGTATACTCCCACACTGCACTGAAAACCAGCCTTGAAGATATGGCGTGGAAAGATGATTACTTAAATTCAGAAGCCCCCTTTGCGGGGATTTTCCGCGAAAGCTCCCGGGAACATTGGGGCGAATATGTTGTTTATGGCGTGCGCTTGTCTGAACCTGTCAGATGCGGTGAAGAGTCTGTGGCTGGAATGGTTGGCCTGGTTCCTATTTCTGCCATCTCTGAACAGATGCGGTTGGAAAGTTTTGATCAGATGGGCGTGACCGTAGTTATGCAGTCTAACGGTGAAATCATCACCTCCAGTACAGTCTATGACAGCAATATTTCCAACAATTATCTCAATTTTTTAGAAAGTACTCAACTTCAGGAAGGCTGTACAAGAGAGGGAATCCAATCCGGTATACAGAATGGGGAGCAGCAGCTGTTTCGGTTTTCCGTGGATGGTGAGAGCTTTTATACGCTGATTGAGCCTTTGAAGGACGACTATCATTCCGGATGGAATCTTGTGGTCCAGCTTTCAGACAAGGTTACGACCGATCAGGTACAGCGTCTGTTGATGCAGTCCCTTGTGTTTTTTGTGTTGATCGGGATTGTGTGTTTATTCGTTGTGATTTTTATCTATCGTAAAATAGATGAGGTTAAGACCCTTCGTATCGTAGAGCAGACAAAGACAAGCTTTCTGGCTAATATGAGTCATGAGATACGAACCCCCCTTAACGGTATTTCTGGCCTTTGTTATCTGATGCAGGAGAACATGGATGACAAAGAAAAATTGACAGAGTACCTGCAAAAAACAGTTGCTTCGACCGCTTTTTTAAAGGACATCATCAATGACGTCCTGGATATGTCCAAAATTGAAAGCGGGCAATTGGAGCTTATATGCCGTAATATAGATTTGAACGGGCTTTTATCTGAAGTTGAAACGCTTCTGGAGACCCAGGCACGTCATAAGCAAATTGATTTTACCGTGAATACACAAGGAATCAAACAAAAGTGGATTGCAGGCGATCCAATCCGCATCAAACAAATTTTGATGAATATTCTGGGAAATGCGATTAAGTTTACACCAGAGGGCGGAAAAGTCTCATTAAACGCAATACAGACTTTGAAAAATGGGACAGCAGTTACCACATTTGTGATTGCAGACAATGGCTGTGGTATGAGTCCGGAATTTTTGACGCGTATCTGGCTGCCATTTGAGCAGGAGAACCGGAAAATTTATAAAAATGGAACAGGGCTTGGAACTACCATCAGTAAAACTTTAGTGGAAAAGATGCAGGGAAGCATTTCCGTGGAAAGCAAGCCGGAACAGGGCACTGCCTTTACAATTACAATTCCCTTCCCTATTTCAAAAGAAAGGGATATTTTGAGGGAAAGAGGAGGCAGAGAGACTGCCGTTTCCATCAGGGATAAGCATATTTTAGTGGCAGAGGACAACGAACTGAACCGGATGATTGTCACAACCGTTTTGGAAAACGAGGGATGCATTCTGACGGAGGCTGTCAACGGAAAAGAGGCGGTGGATATTTTTGAAGCCGGCGAAGCAGGTTTTTTTGACTTGATCTTAATGGATATCCAGATGCCGGAGATGGACGGATATGAGGCTGCCCGGCGTATACGGCAAAGCAGCCACCCTGACGCTAAAACAATCACGATTATTGCAGTAACTGCAAATGCGTTCCAGGAGGATCTTGATAGAGCACTGGCGGCGGGCATGAACGATGCAGTCACAAAACCTCTGGATGTGGCTGCGTTGATTGACAAAATCAGCCGCATAGAAAAAGGAGAACAGATATGAAAAAGAGTTTGCTGTGTATGTTTTTAATCTTTGCCGCCTGCTTTTCCATGACGGGATGCAGTTCCGGGAAGCCTGCAGATGAACGCCCGGAATCGATCACCCTTAGAATTGCAACACCGCCTATCGGGCTGGGCAGCGTGCCGGGGGTGGGGGAAGCAGAGATAAGTGAGATGATGGAGGTGGCAGCAGAGCGGTTCAGCGCCCAATATACCGCTTTTGATGTGAACTTTGAGATAAACCGCTATAATTATACGGATGAAAAAGAGCAGCTGCTGGATAAAATTGGCACAGAGGACGCCGCAGATATCTTTTATGCCGGTTCCTGGAACACCTCTGCCTGGGCAGAACAAGGGTGGCTTGTTCCTCTGGATGATATCATTGATGACGGGCTGCGGTCCGATATCAGTGAGACGCTTTGGAGGCAGAACTCCTATAAAGGGCATGTTTATGTGCTGCCTTATCAGCAGCTGCACAATACGCTGGCTGTCAACAAGAAGATGATGGAGGAAGCGGGCCTGGAGGAATTTATTCCGGAACAGGATACCATTGCCCACTGGTCTACCGAGGACTTTAATACGGTGTTTGCAGAATTGAAGGAGTCTATTACAGACGAGACCACCTATGTTTTTATGATGTATGCCCTGAACGATCAGGGAGACAGCCATATTATGACCCTGCTCCAGGCGATGGGCGGAAGCCTGTATGATGAAAATGGAAATTTTGCCATAAATACGCCGGAGGGTATTGCGGCGCTTACCTGGCTAAAGTCCCTGGATGAACAGGGGTATGTGCCTGAGAATGCGGAAAATATCGAATTTGTAGATGTGATAAATCTGTTTTATAACGGACAGATGGCAATCTGTATGTCTAACCTGACCAATTTGTGGGATTACCGCGACCGAGGCATGGAGGTGTTCCCTGTCAATTTTCCCAGCCTGGACGGCAGAGGCTACGTTGTCGCTACTACTAATGGTTTCTGTGTGTTTGATAACGGAGATACAAAAAAAGTTCAGGCGGCAAAGGATTTTGTCCGCTATATCTATACAGATGAGGAATTGATGAAATATACGTTGGGGACCCTGCCGGTCAATCAATCGGTTATGGACAAATATGAGGATGAGATTTGGATGCTGAAGGCTTATAGCGAGAATTCCCCCAACCTGACTACCATTGTCCGCCTGGACAACCTGAACTGGCAGGGGGTCCGGGATGTTTTCTATCTCAATATCCAGGATCTGCTCAAAGGGACAAAAAGCCCGGAAGAGGTTGCGAAAGCAATTGATGAAACCTGTAATGCCGCCCTGGAACAGGGGCGTCCGAAGTAAACAGGAACAGAGAAAACGCAGGGTGTTATATGCAGCCTGAAATCCAAGGCCGGGATGCAGAAGCGCTGCCCCGGGATATGCTGGTCACATGCGGACTCAGCACACATAATTTCCGGCAAAATGAATTGTCTTAAAAGATTGATATATTTGTCAATCTTTGTTATACTTGATTCAATTAATTGGCATATGAACAAAGAATATACCTGGGTAATCGGTGAGAATGAAAGAGCCACGGCATGGTTCAGGGGAGGATGAAGTAAATGTTAAAGAATCTGGAGCTGTCGAAAAAATTAATCCTGGGGCTGGGAATTATGGTGGCAATATCCGCGGCTATGATGATTATTGCAATTGTAAGCCTGCATGACATTGGAGGACTTGTTAACAGGCTTTATCAAAGCCCTTTTACTGTATCCACCCAGAGTATTATGCTGCAGAAAGAAATACAAAATATGGGACGGGAAATACGTGGCATGGTGCTGTATGAGGACCCTTCTTATTTTGATTCCGTATTAGCCTCCAGCGGCAGGGCCAAAGCAAATCTTGCCCTTGTGGAGAAACGATTTCTTGGTGACCAGCAGTTGATTCTGGATATGTACCAAAGCCTGGACGAAATTGAGGCGGCGGGGAAGGAAATTAACCGGCTTGTTGCCGGTGGAAAAATAGAGGAAGCCAAGAACAGCGCAGATATTGATTTCAGAACGGCTATGAAATCAGGAATAGAAACATCTCAGGAAATTGTGGATTTTGCATTAGATAAAGCTTTGGAGTTTAATGAGGATGCAGGAATAGCGTTAGAAAATGCCACGGTGATGCTGATCGTTCTGCTGGTGGTTATGGTGGTCCTGTGTATGGGAGTTACCACCGTGCTGTCCAGAGCTGTCAGCCGGCCGATTTCGCAGCTCACAGATGCAGCAAAAAAACTTGCAGCGGGAGCTTTGAATATTGAGATTGACTATTATTCAAAAGATGAGGTGGGGACGTTGGCTGAGATGTTCCGGGAGATGAGCGGCAGTATGAAAGCGGTTATCAAGGATATTGGCCAACAGCTGGGAGCCATGAGTAATGGCGACTTTACGGTTGCCCCGCGGGCGGAATATACGGGCGATTATGTTTCTATAAAAAATGCGCTCATAAATATCAGAGAAAGTCTGTCAAATACACTTAATGAAATTAACCTGTCTGCCGATCAGGTATTCAGCGGGTCTGCCCAGGTGTCTGACAGCGCCCAGACCTTTTCAGAGGGAGCTGCGGATCAGGCCGGTTCTATTGAGGAACTTGCGGCTGCCATAAACGAGATATCATTCCAGGTGCGAGAGACAGCTGCCAATATGGAAGCCGCGCGCCGCCTGACTGCCAAAGCCGGGGAACAGGTGGCGGTCAGTAACCGGCAGATGGAAGAAATGCTCCTGGCAATGGGGGAAATCGGCGCCAAGACGGAACAGATCAGGGCCATTAATAATACGATTGAAGAGATTGCATTTCAGACCAATATACTGGCGCTCAATGCCGCTGTGGAAGCTGCGCACGCCGGGGAATCCGGAAAAGGCTTTGCCGTGGTTGCAGGTGAGGTCCGCAGGCTGGCCGGGAAATCAACGGACGCGGCCAAACGTACATCGGATCTCATTGACGGTACGGTTCAGGCTGTGGAAAAGGGGAGAAAAATCGCTAATATTACAGCAGAATCCCTGCATAATGTCGTGGAAAGCACAAATGAAGTTCTGAATACGGTAGATAAAATTGATGAGGCGGCTCAACATCAGGCGGGTTCTATTGTACAGGTCACACAGGAAATCGATCAGATTTCCTATGTGGTGCAGAATAACTCCGCGACTTCCGAAGAATCAGCAGCAGCAAGCGAAGAACTCAGCGGGCAGGCGCAAATGTTGAAAGAACTTGTAGGCCGGTTTAAGATTGACGGTTCGGAAAATGTGAATCAGGACCATGCTTACATCTATCATTAAAACTGTGGGGCCGGGTTAGGCAGGGAAATAAGCGGTGACTGAACCGGAGAGGAGGATAAGTGTATGTCTCAAAATCCATTTCATGGAAGTTCATCAGAACTAGTGGAATCCGTATTGAACAACGCTCCGGCATCTATCATCGTTTGTTCGGCGGAAAGCCGTGTTCTGCTCTATGCCAATGAGCGTGCCCGCAAACTCTTTTTGAAGAAGGATTACCGTCCGGGTATAACCTGCTATGAAGCGGCCGGGCGCTGTCGTCCATGCCCCTTCTGCCAGTATGAGGAACCGAATTCTTCAGAGTTTACTGTGTGCAATTATATGGATCCGGTTACCCGGAGGATTTACCAGGTGAGCAGCAAGATGATTGACTGGGAGGAAACACGGGCCCATATTGAGTATATTGTGGATGTGACCGGGGCTCAGACGAAGACGGAGCGGTACCGGAACCGTTCGGAAGGCCCGGACCGGACACTGTGCAGTGTTCCATGTGGTTTGTGTATTTACCCAAATGACTGTGTCCATCTGGAAACAGAGCTGAAAGACACCAGGATGAAAATGGAGCACTTGGTTAATTCCATTCCGGGGGGAATAGTCAGCTATGAGATTCAAGGAAAAAAGGCGGTGCCGGACTTTGTTTCCGATGGCCTGCTTGCCCTTTCCGGGCATACCAGAAGCGAGTATAATGAGCTGGTAAAAGGGAACACCATTGACATAATATATGAGGCAGATCGGGGAAGGGTGCTATCGGCAGCGCGCAGTGCGGTCGATAGCGGACGGGTCATGGATATTTCCTGCCGGATCCGGCATAAGGACGGGCATCTGGTGTGGATTCACATAAGCGGCCGCAGGATTGGACCGAAAGCAGACACGATGCGGTTTTATGCTGTTTTCACCGGAATGTCTGAAGACGCCATTCTGTTCCGCAGTATTGCCAATGACACTGCGGAGCGTGTTTATGTCATTGACAAGGAATCCTATGAATTGATCTACACCAGTGAATCCGCCGGGTTTCTCTGTCAGGGGGCGGATTGTATAGGGCAGAAATGCTATGCTGCCCTGTATGGAAAAAATCAGCCATGTGAATTCTGCACGCTGAAGAGTCATAAGCCGGATGGTGCTGCCCACGGCATGGATTACCATGAAAACGGCCGTTTTTACAGTACCCGTTTCCGGGAAACTCTTTGGAATGGTATTCCGGCTTATCTGAAATATGTGCGGGATGTCACCGAGGAAGTGAAAGCCCAAAAAGAGAAAGAACACATAGAGCAATACTTTCAGACACTGGTCAGAAAGCTGCCGGGAGGTGTGGCAGTAGTTCGGATTGAAAAAGATGGGCGTAAGACGCCGGAGTATTTTTCAGACGGTTATGCCATGCTGAGCGGTATGTCAATGGACCAGGTGTGGAAATCATACGGTGAGGACGGCATGGCAGCCGTACATCCGGACGATGTAGAACAGCTGAATGCGGAATTATCCGACTTTATGGCCAGCGGTGAGGAACAACGGGAATTTACATACCGGATAAAAAGGGGAGATGGGGAATATATCTGGATTAAGAATATGACTTCCATGCTCCGGCGCGGGGAGGGCGAGGTGATTCTCTATGCCAGCTACCGCGACTTGACCGTGGAGTTTAAGGAGCAGGAGCAGATTCGCCGTCAATACAGAGAATTGATTCTGCAGCATTACCGGACACCAGGACCAAATGCCTTGATTGTGGGGCACTGTAATATTACCAGAAGCCAGATTACGGAAATCAGCGATTATACGGACTCTGGCCTTCTGGAATGCTTTGGAACGGAGAGGGATGCATTTTTCACAGGCATATCTACTTTAATTCTGGATGAAAAAGAGCGGCGGGATTATATGAATCGTTTTCTCAACGAGCCTACCCGGGCTGCTTTTCAGGCTGGCAAACGGGAACTGGAGCTGGACTGTTTTATCAGGCTGCCAAAGGATGTGAGAGGCCGTTATGTGAAATTTAAGGTAAACCTGGTGGAAGAACCTGACACGGGAGATATCACTGGAATCCTGACCGTTTATGATATAACAGAGCAGACCATTGCGGAACGGAATTTGAAGAAGCTCTCTACTTCAGGATATGATTTAATCGCGGATGTGGACCTGTTTCATGACTTCTGTACGATTTTGAGCGGAAGATTTACAAAAGACGACCTCTGTGCAAAATCAGGGCGCCACTCAGAACGCCTGGCATACATGATGGAAAGACAGCTGGTTCCCAAGGACAGGCCGCGAATAATGAAAATGCTGGAGCCGGAATATATACTGGAGCGGCTTAAGCAGGAGGATCCCTATTCTCTATCCTATTCTATATTGGGTGAGGCGGGAGAAATCCAGACGAAGAAGCTGACTGTTTCCGCCACGGACCTGCGGCTGGGCCGGGTCTGCCTGGCCAGAGCTGATATTACGGATTCTGTAAGGGAACAGCAAGGGTTGCTGAATGTGGTGGCCTATACATTTGAGATGCTGGGAATCATTCACCTGGGAAGCCGGCACATTACCCTGTATACGCATCAGGCGGTGCTTCAGGTCCTGGAACCCAGGCGGGCCAGCATTGACAGCTGGCTTGCGGATATTAAGAAAAAATACGCTCCGAAAGGAGGGGAAGAGGAGGTTGAACGATGCTTTGGATTACAGAACATGCTTGCCCGCCTGGAGGAAAGACCAGGAGGATATGATTTTGTCCTTCCCTATCTGGAGGAGAATCAGATCCGGTATAAGCAGATTAATATACTCTGGGGGGACGGGGACCATAAGATGATCTGTATTGTGCGTCAGGATGTGACAGAGACGATGACTGCGGAGCGCCGGAGCAAGGAAACATTGGAGCAGGCGCTGGCGCTGGCAGAGGAGGCCAACCGGGCCAAAAGCGACTTCCTCTCCTCCATGAGCCATGATATCAGGACGCCGATGAATGCAATTATGGGTATGACGACACTGGCCAGGGCGCATCTGGACGAGCGGGAGAAGGTGGAAAATTGCCTTCGCAAAATCACTCTCTCTTCCCGACACCTGTTGAGCCTGATCAATGATATTCTGGATATGAGTAAAATCGAGCAGTCCAAGATTACGTTAAACAATGACAAGGTATTTCTTTCAGACTTGCTGGAACAGCTGTATTCTATCATAGGACAGCAGGCACAGGAAGCAGGGCTGCAATTTGATGTGAGGACTTCCAATATTATACATCCATACTTTTATGGGGATGCCCTTCGTATCAACCAGATATTAATTAACATATTGGGGAATGCGGTTAAATTTACGCCTGATGGCGGGAAGGTAACATTCCTGACCGAGGAACTCCCCACGATCAAGGGACCGGGATATGTCCGGTACTGCTTCACGATTCGTGATACAGGAATTGGTATGCCCGAGTCGTTTTTGTCCCATCTATTCGAGCCCTTTACGCGGAACCGGAATACGGAACATGTCGAGGGAAGCGGTCTTGGACTCAGCATAACAAAGGGACTGATAGAGCTTATGGGCGGCGAACTTCTTGTGGAGAGCCGGGAACGGGCAGGAACTACCTTCAGAGTGGAGATGGAGTACAGAATTGCCTCGGAAGACAATAGGGGGGAATCTGGGGATAAAACGGGAGTTTCAACACCGTCCGGGGCAGACAGGCTTACAGGCCGCTGCCTGCTGGTGGCAGAAGATAATGAGATTAATGCGGAAGTCCTTAGCGAGCTGTTATTGTTACAGGGTGTAAGAACTGTTGTGAAAACAAACGGCGTCCAGGTGCTGAACGAATTCCAGAGCGCGGCTTACGGCACCTATGACGCTGTACTGATGGATATTCAGATGCCGGAGATGAATGGTTATGAGGCAGCACGTGCCATTCGAAATCTGGAACAAAAAACAGGCCGCCATATGCCTATCATTGCGATGACAGCCAATGCTTTTGCGGAGGATATACAGGAGGCTATGAAGGCAGGTATGGATGCGCATGTGGCAAAGCCCATTGATATGCCCGCTCTCATGAAAACTTTGGATAAGCTGCTGGTATAAGGAGAACTGGTACATGATAAAACGCAGTTATAATCTCTTCTTTTCCGCACTGGTTCTCTGCATTGGGAGCTTGAGCGGCTGTCACCGTTTCCCTGGTTCCGGGAATGAGGTGAATATTGTGGAGCCGAAGGCGCAGAGGGATCTGCCTCAGGGAAAGACGCTGACCTTTTTTGCACCTGTGGAAGGAAAATCCAGCGGAGCCGTATCATACAGAAGGTTAATTGACAAATACAATAAAAGCCATGATGTTCATGTTGTATTTGAGGGCATCGCGACTGCGGACGGCTATAATGAGTATCTTGAGGAACGGTTAAGAACCGGAAAGGGCGATGATATTTTTATTGTCAATGAGGACAGTGTAAAGACCCTTGCACATAATGGGTATTTCCAGGATTTGTCTTCTCTGGAAGCGTTTCAGAAGTTAAACGACAGCGCCAGGGAGGAGGCGGTCATCGGGGATACGGTATATTGCATTCCAATGAATATGACGGCATATGCATTATTTGTCAATATGGATGTGTTAGAGCGGTATGGACTGGAAGCGCCGGACAATCTGGAAGAATTTAAAGTTTGCTGTACTGAGATAAAGGCGCTTGGAGGGACGCCGCTCAGCCTTAGCCGCTGGCATGCTACGGCTGTTCCCACTATCGCCAACGGATTATATAAACTCTATGACGGCCCGGATATCCAAAAACACCTTGAATTGCTGAATTCCGGGGAAGAGCAGATTGGGGATTATATGGTGGAGGGATTTGAGGCATTTCAAACCTCTGTGGAGAACGGTTGGTATGGGGATGGGGTGGATGGGGATGCCGCGGATGCACTGCGCGCGGGAGAGAAGGATATTTCTGATTTCACTTCCGGTATGACCGCATTTTATTTTGGGCCCCTGGAATATATCCCTTTGGTGGAAGAGGCAAATCCCCCGCCCGATTATCATGTACAGGGAATTCCCGTTCCGGGAGGAACGGCATTGCTGATTACTGTAGTTTCCCGCCTCTGCGTTAATCCGGACAGTGATAATCTGGACGAGGCCATGGAGTTTGTGTCATATCTGTCCAGCGAGTATTATAAAGAGAGTATGGAAAATGGAACGATTATTCTGCCCGTTTATAAAAGCTCGGATTTTACGCTGAGCAATGAGAAGATGCGGCCTGCATATGATACATATGTATCAGGAATCAGGATTCCGGCAGAGGATATGCACTTGAAGTTTGGCAGTTGGGATGTTGTGCGGGAATTATGTCTTGAAATGTTTAATGGAAGGACAGCTGTGGAGGCCACAGAGGAATACAATAAAATCCAGCTGGAACAGATTTCCGCATATGATAAACAGGAGAAACACCCTTGAAAATAAAAGAAGGAAGAAAAACGTATAAGTATTTAATTTATATTAGCTGCCTCTGTCTCTTACTGGCGATTGGAGCCATGACGGCTGTAAGCCTGATGAGCGTACAGTCTGTTCGAAAACTGGTGCGGAATACGACGACCAAGAGTATTACGGAGCTGACCGTCAGCAAAGCACAGTTTCTGGATGAAAAGATACATTCAGAGCTGCTGTCCCTTCAGTCCTTTGCCGCAAATCTTGGGGCCTTTGATGATTTGTTTGCCTACCCGGAATTACTGGAAGATTATAAAGAAAAGCACGGGGCGGCCCGCATGTGGATTATTGATACGAATGGAACCTATCAGGACACAGGGGGGATGAATAAGAACTTCGCGGATAAGAAGGAACTATTCACCGAAGCGCTGCAGGGGAACGAGGGAATTACGGATGTATTTCTGGGAGAATTAGGAAGACGTCAGATAATGTTTCAAATACCGATTTATAGAGACGGCAAAGTGGTGGGCGGTCTCTATGAAGCATATCCTGTGGAATTACTGCAGAATGCTTACCACGGTTCTACATACAATGATGCCGGTTACAGCTATGTATTGGATGATAACGGTTCGATTGTGCTGGCCCCGGTCCGTTTCAGCTATCTCCAGATATATAGTACGATTCAGGATGTCTTAAAGGATGGGGAAAATGATGAGGAATCCATCCGGAAATTTTCAGCGGCCCTGCGGTCCCAGGCCAGCGGTACGGCGGTATTTGACTTTGAGGGAGAGAAACAGTTTCTTACCTTTATGCCTCTTATGCAGAAGCATAACTGGTATTATGTATCGGTTATTCCCCTGAGCATGGTGGAAAAAGACGGTACGGCAATTATCATGCACACCATGAAAATGGCTTTTATCATAACCGCGGCAATCGTATTTTCAGTTGCTGTTATTGCTGCGTTTTTTCTGCTGCGCAATAAAAAAAGAAGGGACTACGAACGGTACGTTCAAAATATCAATGAGGCGATTGCGCAAAACATTGATACCGCTATTTTTATAGTGGACGGGCATACCGGCCATGTAGAGTATGCATTTGAAAATGCAGAGAAGATACTGGGCATCAAACCGCAGAATCTTGGAGAAGACTGTGGCCGGTGTTCCGGCAGCTTTTATGAGACGCTATGCAGTGTCTTAAAAGAGCGGATTGATGAGAAAACAGTAAAAACAATTCCGGTGTATAACGATCTGCTGTCCAGACAAATGTGGATTCAAATTGCTGCCCTGCCTGTAAAACTGCTGGGGGAACTAAAGTACATATTTGCCGTTACAGATGTAACCCACGACAGACAGATACGGGAAAATTTAAATGCCGCGGTTGCCGCAGCCGAACATGCCAATGCATCGAAAAGCGTGTTCCTGTCCAACATGTCCCATGATATACGGACACCTATGAATGCAATCGTTGGAATGACAAAGCTGGCGGAGATTCACATTGAGGACCGCGAAAAGGTAAAGGACTGTCTGTATAAGATAGGAATTTCTTCGAAACATTTGTTAGAGTTGATTAACGATGTACTGGATATGTCAAAAATCGAAAGCGGCAAGCTGGTCCTCACTTCGGAATCATTTTCCCTTACGGAGCTGATTCAAAGGAATATTGCGATTGTAAACCCGCAGTACCAGGCAAAAAACCAGGTCTTTGTGACAGAAACAAAGGATATCCGCCATGAATATCTGCTGGGTGATTCCCTGAGGTTTAACCAGGTCTTGTTAAACCTGCTTTCCAATGCCGGTAAGTTTACACCTGAAAATGGAACCATTACGTTAACGGTTAAAGAACTGCCGCAGAAGCATTCAGGCCATGCCGTTTACCGGATTGCAGTAGCTGATACAGGCATCGGCATCAGCCCTGAATTTCTGCCAAAACTCTTTCTGCCCTTTGAAAGGGAGAGAAGCCGGCATCAAAATCAGGCGGAGGGAACCGGACTGGGTCTTGTTATCTCTAAAAATATCATAGCGGCGATGGGGGGCCAGATTTATGTGGAAAGCCGTTTGGGGGAAGGTTCTGTATTTACCGTGGAGGTAGAGCTTCCGCTTTCCAAGGAAGCGGATGACGAGCTTTGCGGCCGGACTGGCCCACGGGACTCCCGAAATATTTTCACAGGCAGGCGTTTTCTTCTGGTGGAAGACAATGAGTTAAACTGTGAGATTGCCTCTCAGCTGCTGGAGGTATCCGGAGCGGCTGTGGAATGCGCTCCCGACGGAGCGGAGGGGGTAAAGGCGTTTGAAGAGAAGGACCCCGGTTATTTTGATGCGATTCTCATGGATATCCAGATGCCGGTCATGAATGGATATGAGGCTGCCAGGCGCATCCGTAAATCCACGCATCCGCAGGCAGGGAGTATTCGGATTATAGCAATGTCCGCCAACACATTTTCGGACGATGTGCATGCAGCGCTGGAATCCGGTATGAATGCACATGTCGGTAAGCCCATTGATATGGATGTGCTTGCAGACGTATTGTCTGCAGTTTTGTAGGTACAGAAGCATTTCGTTCTGACGTTTACATCATATACCAATAACCAAAAGCTTTTTTGCTTCATGAATTCCCTGTGAAATCATAATTTCTATTGTAAAATGAAACTCCCCGGCCATTAGCTCCTCTAATTTCATGGAAAAACCAGCGGCATCTTTTTCGGCCAGGAAAAGGTCAAATTCCTCAAAACAGGAAAGATAGTAGTGGATTCTGCCCTCATCCGTTTTCCATATGTCTTTCAGGGAATATCCCCAAAAGAGCAGCTGAAGCAGCTCTTTGTAGACAGTACGAATGGCCTTATAAGGGGCAAAGCATTTAAGAAGCTCCAGTGTAGCGTAGCCGATTAATTCATACTGCTGACTATTCTTTAAAGCAGCCAAACGTTTTCTGCATGTTTGCAGGCCGTCCTCTGTCAAGGCCTGTATGGTGCCTTCGGCCACGTCCCGGCAGGATAAGGTGAGAAACTGCAGGCTCTGCGCCATATCCAGGAGCCGTTTGCGGACGGCAGGGTTTTTAAAGTCGCAGTTTTTTACAATCTCATGTGAAGGGAGGACTCTTGTGCCAATCCGTTTGGCGGATTTTGTTGCCCCAACGCCGTTTAGCAGGGAAAGCGCCCTGCGGACTGTGCTCACTGAGACCTGTTTCTCTTGGGACAATTTGTTGAGAGAAGGAAGAAGGGTATCAGCAGGGTACACGCCATTGTTGATTGAAACAAGTAAATCCATAGCCAGCGAATAGCAGATCTGGGATGCCTTATTATAAGAATTCCACTGAAATGCGACTTCCTGTTCCGGCGGAGGCATCGTGATTTTTTCATCATAAAACCGGCACAGTGCCAGAGACAGGCTGTCCTGAGAAGCATAAACCAATTCCCGCAGGCAATCCCAGTCCTGTTTTATACAGCAATCCCAAGAACGCGGGAGAAAATCTTTGATTATAAAGGTACGCCATGGATTATCCCGCATATTAAAGAATGGGTTTTCACAGAACATGAAAATCTGCCAGACAAGCCGGAAAAGCAGATTGTTCCCTAGTGCAGTGTAAGCCCGGACAACATGTTCAAACGTGGTTGTCTGGGGCAGTGAATGGCTGTCTTCAAGCTGGCGGAGATTGCCGTAAATCTCAGCAGGAATGTTTTTAAAACCAATCCATTGGGCATGGCCCAGTAGCGGGCGCAGGGATTTACTTAAATCAATCAGGATGTTTTTCCTCTGCGCATAGAACATCTGAATATTCTGTTCAATTTCTTCTTTTCCGTAATTCCTGACTACCGTAGTCCCTATATTTGTGGAAATGGTGACCAAGCCATCCCGCTGCAGCTGCTGATAAGCCGCGCGCATCGTATCAACGGAGACAAAGAAATCAGCGGCGGCGTTTTCGATGGAAGGCAGAACATCACCAAACCCATAGATTCCAAACTGAATGTGTGTTTTTAAAACACTGTAGACAACCTGATACCGTTCCATATTGCCTTTCATGCAGGGCACCTCATTTCGCGTCAATCATTATATGTAAATTAGTATAGCATGAAAAGGAGTGGTTATCTACAGAATGTGAGAATTGTTTCTAAACCATATGTGCAAAGAATAGATGGGGGTGTCGCAAAAGTAGATAAATAATCTACTGGAGCAACAGCTCCTTTTCTGTATAAAAACAGAAAAGCAGGCTCCGAAGAGTCCGCCATCCGTGGTATAATTAAGTACGCGAATAAATAATTACACTACTAAAGATTATACCGAACTTGGCCGCACGTATCAACTGGTTTTGCCATTAAGTTTGGAAGGGCTGGTTCCGAACGATGATTTGGTCTGACTGCTGAGCCACGAATTGGAGGATTTAGACTATACAAAGCTTTATCAGGCCTACCAACTTCATGTGGTTGTTAGCCGGACAAAAAGCGCCGGATCACAGTACCATTGCCCGGTTCCGTTCCGGTTTCTGGGTTTTAACTATCCGAGTGTTACCGCTGATTCAGGATATGAAAGTGAAGAAGGGTACAGCTATCTGCGGGAGGAGGGGCAGCAGCCATACATCAAACCTCAAACCTATGAAAAATGGAAAAAAGGAGTTTTAAAAGGAACTGCGGGTGATCTGCCTGAAAAAGCAGCGCAGCAAAAGTGGGTATGAGTCTGAGGTGACAGTATACGAATGTGAGGACTGCACCGGCTGCCCCTACATAGAAAAATCCAGAATGAGCGGACTGGAAGCTATTTGTTTGATCTAAAAGCGAGTGCATAAATACAAGAAAAGCCGTATGCTTATTAAAGTATACCCAAAATCAGGAGAAAGTCGATCGAAAATGATTTTCTCCTGATTTTTTTCTATATACAGAGTGAGGGTGCCGCTCAATCATCTATTTTGATGATTTTGCGACACCCCCACTTACATAATATTACCCAATTGCACCTGGAAGTACCAGTGCAAATAAAAGGGTTAATATCATAATGGAGATAGACATGATGATTTGTGCTACAGTGTAAGTTTTCAAACCGCCGGTTACGGTAAATCCCGATAAATTACTTACGACCCAGAAACCGCTGTCATTGACATGTCCCACACTGATTCCTCCCGCCAGTGCGGCCAGTGCGATATAGACAGGGTGGATGGACACGCTGGGAGCAATGGTCGCCATGATTGTCATGGCGGTAATACCGGCTACTGTACCGGAACCTTGGGCAATACGGAATATGCAGCCGATAAAATAAGCCAGGAACAATACCTTTATTACGGAACCGCTATTGATGCTCAATGTTGTGACCAGGGCATTTCCGATGTCAGTGGCTGAGATGATGGAACCAAATGAACCTCCGGCTCCAGTTATGAGCAGAACAATACCGGCTTGCTTTAATGCCTCTCCTGCGGATGCCTCAACCTTGTCCCGTCCCAGATACTTGTAACCAATCAGATAGGAACAGAGTGTTCCCAACAGGATAGCAATGATCTTATTGCCGAGGAATTGGGCTACCATAGGTGTCTCGTCATAGATGGCGTCAGCCCCTGTGCCTGTCAGGATACATACAACAGGAATCAGTATGGGAAGAAAGGATACCAGAAAAGAGGGCTGCTTATCTGATTCCAATTCTTTTTCTTCGCTGAACAGTTCCGCGTTGGGGTTCATATCCTTTTCAGGTTTAAAAAAGCCGGTATCATGTATTTTTGTATAGATAAATACGGAAACAACCGTTGCGATAGCTCCGATAATCAGGCCCATGATTACCATGGTTCCCAGATTGAAATGCAGCAGATCCGCTGCAGCCAGAGGGTTGGGGGTAGGAGGCACCAGAGTCTGCGCAATGCCGTCTCCGATGGTGAGAGCTCCTACTACATAGGCCAGAGGTTTGTTCACCTCTTTGGCAACTGCAATGCCAATGGGGATCAGTATGATAAAGGTTACATCGAAGAATACGGGAATAGCCAGTATGAATCCGGCTATTGCCACGGCATACAGTACAAATTTATTGGGAACAGAATGTACAATGGTTTTTGCAATTACCTTAGCAGCTCCGGTATCGCTCATGAGCTGTCCCAGAATCACTCCAAAGCCGATAGGCAGTCCTATGCTGGCCATCATATTGCCAAAACCAGAGGCAATCGTGTCAATGGATGTGACAAAACCCAATCCGCAGGATACGCCCATATAGATACTGGCAATGACTAAGCTGATAGCGGGATTTAGTTTGGGTATAAGTATAAGCGCAATCATCAGAGCGATTGCAACGATTAAGTTAACGACAAGTAATGTACCTGACATAATATCCTCCTCCAATAGATGTTGATTTTATATGTGGACCGTACCTATCCACGGTACGGTTCATTATCTGAATAAAAACAATTACCAAAGATTTCCATCTTCGTTAAAAACCCAGTCTTTCGGCGGGCCGGATACGATTACATGGTTTGATTCTTCCGCTTCCTTTAACATGGACTCAGATATGTAAATCTCCTCTAAGTTCATCGTATCTTTTATTCTCACCACTCTCGGATGTTCGCGGTCAATATAATTGCAGGTGCGCAGGGCAATCTGTATACATGTTTTGTCAGAATGGGTAAACAGCGGTATTTTAGGTGTGCAGAGCACTGTGGATGTCACCACATTTGGATATGTACAGTCCACATCAATTTTATCCACCAGCCGTTTGGTTGTTACGTCTGCAAGCCCCAGTCCGTTGCAGTTTCCATGTGTCTCATCTGTCAGATCCAGAACCGCAATGTGCTGGATTTTAATGCCCTCGTTAATGTAAGGAACAGCAAACCGTCCTGTTATGTTGGGGTCCATGCCATCTCCGCTGATATCTTTGCCAATCCGGTCCACCACCAGAACGTCGATGTTGTCAAAATAAATCTTTCCCAGCCTCTGTTTGGAGGCAATTAGCAGTTTGGGCTCCTCTTCATATATCTCTTCCTTCAGCATACCTTTGATGATACAGGTCTGGTCAAAGGCATTCTCCACCAAAGCCAGAGCTCCGATTACAGGCGCATGTTCCAAAACGACCCTTCCAATGACAGGAAGCATGGTCCCAAGTTCGCAGAAGCCGTTGCGATGGACTGTCTCAGCTCCTTTTTGTTTCCCAAGACCAATAACAGCCATCTTCATGATGCCGCTCTCGTAGGGACCCCTGAAGGCCGTATGGGCTTTTACACGTCCGCATAGTATGATGGCGTCAGCCTCATATGCGTATCGGTCTACATAGACCGGCATACCGTCAGGTGTCTCGCCAACCTGAACCACTTCCATGGTAGCCTTGATAGGGCATCCCATAGTGTCCTCTGTAACATGGTAACTGGCCAGTATTTCACGCTGCCCCTGGGCAGTGGCTCCTCCATGACTTCCCATAGCCGGGAATATGAAGGGACTTCCGCCGCATTCCTTGACAAAATCCACAATGGCCCGGATGATTACTGCTATATTGGCAACTCCGCGGCTTCCGCAGGTTATGGCAACACTTGCGCCTGGTTTGATTCGGGCCCTCAGTTCCTCACGATCAAGTTCACTGCGTACAATTCCCGGAATCTCATTAATATCAATATGGCTATGGTCCAGAAGCTGTTTGACTTTTACCATTTTTGGAAGTCTTACACTGGAAGCCAGTTCTGTTATTATATTTCCTTCTTTCTTAGTCTCTAATGCCATAAGTGCCTCCTCCTGGTGTTAAAGCAGTACACCGTTTTTGAAAATCATGATTTCTCTGTATCCGTAGATTTCATTTTTTGTATGTTGGCCGGATGCCGTTTGTATCATCAGGTCCCAAAGCTCATGGGCTGCATCATCAAACGTTTTTCCGTCCAGTATGGCTCCGGCGTTGTAATCTATCCACCTCTCCTTGCGCTCATAAAGAACATTGTTGGAGGCTATTTTTATGGTAGGAATAGCTGCGCCCAAGGGATTGCCCCTGCCGGTGGTGAAGAACAGGATTTGGGCTCCGCAGGAGAGCAGGTCCGTTATGGATACACTGTCATTTCCGGGACCGGTCATAAGGTTCAGACCTGGTTTTATACAACGCTCCCCATATTGCAGAGTGCCTGTCACCATGGCCTTGCCGCCTTTTTGTATACATCCCAGGGATTTTTCTTCCAGCGTGGTAATACCGCCCCTTTTATTCCCGGGAGAAGGATTCTCATAAACAGGCTGGCCGTAATCCAGATAATATTGTTTGAATCCATTGATTAGTTCCACTACCTGATGAAATGTTTTGTCTGAGTCGGAGCGGTTCATCAGAATGGTCTCAGCGCCAAACATCTCAGGAACCTCGGTCAGGACAGCGCTTCCGTCCAATGCGGTAATGCAGTCGGCAATGCGTCCGCAGAGGGGATTGGCTGTCACTCCTGAGAACGCGTCGGAACCGCCGCATTTAAAAGCGATTTTTAGTTTGCTCACAGGTACATCCTCGCGTTGGTCCTGGCTTAGTTCCTGGGCAAGCTCACGAATCAGCTCCATACCATACTCAAGTTCGTCCCCTTCCACATCCTGAGTCACCATCATTTTAACACGGCTCTCATCAATTTCTCCTAAAACAGGAAGAAAATGTTCTAAATCATTATTTTCGCATCCCAAGCTTACCAACAGTACGCCTCCTGCATTGGGATGATGGACAATGCTGGCCAGGATTTTTTGTGTTGTTTCAAAATCATCACCGAGCTGGGAACACCCTGCGTTGTGGGGATAGGCATAAATGCCGTCACAGAGTTCCCCGCATTCCCTGGCCGCCATGTCGGCCAGCATCCGTACCGTTGTATTGACGCATGATACAGTGGGGATGATCCAAATCTCGTTTCGTATACCCACGTTTCCATCCTTGCGGACGTATCCGCGAAATGTACGTGAAATACCGGAAACATTGGCCGGGCGGGGGATATCAGGCTCATAAGTGTAGGTGAGCATGCCTTTCAGGTTAGTTGCAAGGTTATGACTGTGTACCCATGAGCCCTTTTTGATGGGACAGGAGGCATGTCCGATGGCATATCCGTATTTAATAACCGCTTCCTCTGCTTCTATATCTCTGAGAGCGATTTTGTGTCCGAAGGGGATGTCCTCCTGGGCGGTAACCTCAGTCTGGCCGGCTATAACGGTCTGTCCCCTTTTTATGGACTCTACCGCCACAGCAACATTGTCATGTTCCTCGATTTTTATGAGTTTTCTCTCCATTTGGGAATTCTCCTTTCAATAATATATATTACAAATATATTTGTAATATATCAGACTCTGCAAAAGTATAGGAGAAACCATCTCTGTGGAATTCTCCTATTCAAAATTCTGAATTCTGGCAGGCCGCTGTTAATAGTAGTATTCAAAGGCTTCCTGCTTGGCAGTGAGAATATGTTCTCTTACTGCGTTCTCCAGCTGGCTCTCGTCTCTGAGTCGGAGAGCCTCCAGGATGGCAAGATGCTCATTGATGGACCTCTGGTAATTCATGTTGCGTTGGGATGTAAGGATACGGATTCTGTGGTTATGGTCATTTACCACCCGGAACATGTCCTTCAGCATAAAGTTATTGGTATGGCTAGTCAGGGTATCATGAAGTTCCCGGTCCAACTCAATGTAATAATCCCGCTGCTGTTCGCCCTCCTTTTCATGAAATGTTGTGGAGAAGGAGGTGTACATATGATCAATCCATTCATTGACAATGTAGCGGCAGGCTGAACGGGCAATAAACGGTTCGTTCAGCAGTCTGACTTCATAGATGGAGTAGATCAAATCCAGTGTAATGTCACTGACAAGCGTGCCACGCCTTGGATAAATCATCACAAAGTGTTCTTTCTCCAGCTTTTGTATGGCCTCGCGGATAGGGGTTCTGCTGACTCCCAGTTCCTTTTGGAGCTGTTCTTCCGAAACATCACTAAGAGGAGGCATCTGTCCGGATATAATTCTATTTTTTAGTTCCTGATATGCATAGTCTGATTTGTTTTCCAACGTCCTCTCCTTTCTGCTGGTATATGGGAAATATATCACAAATATTTAAAAAACACAATATTTCTTTGCGGTTTCTTTGAAAATTGTAAAGTATGCACATTTTTTCAATGGTTTTTTTGTGAGTTTTTAAATATGGAAGAATTGTTCGGAGAATGGTATCATAGAATTAATATATCACAAATATATCACTAATATTTTATCGACCTATTCAGTATTTTAATTTATGCACGAGGAGGCAGCAGTACATATGGAACACTATCTGATTACCATTGACAGCGGAACAACGAACACCCGAGTTGCTCTGTGGAACCAAAAGAAGGCATGCGTGGATATTTATAAGAGCGAAATTGGAGTCAGAGTCACAGCTGTAGAGGGTAACAATAAAAGGCTGGCCGGAGCCATACGTGAAGGCATCCAGACATTATTAAATAGAAATAATCTGACAATCCATCAGATTGCATCTGTTTATGCATCCGGTATGATTACTTCCAATGTAGGACTTACAGAGGTTCCGCATATAGAGGCTCCTGCAGGATTAGAGGATTTTGCGGCAGCGGTGAGAGCTGTGCTCATTCCGGAGGTGTTTGAACTCCCCATTCATTTCATCCCGGGCCTGAAAAATTCCAATGCTGTGGATATGGATACCCTGGAATCCATGGATATTATGAGAGGGGAGGAGACAGAGGCACTGGCTTTGCTATCTCTTATCACGGTAAAAGGGGCTGTCCTTCTCGCGCTGCCCGGTTCGCACAATAAGTTCGTGACTACGGATCGATCGGGGAGACTGACGGGGTGTCTGACCACCTTGTCCGGAGAGCTGCTGTCAGCCATCACCAATCATACCATTATAGCGGATGCGGTTAACCATTCCTTTGCTTCTGCTCATTATAACTGGGAAATGGTGCTGAAGGGCTTTAAGACAGCACGGGATACCAGTCTGACCAGGGCGGTATTTACAACCCGTATTCTGAACCAATGTCTGTCCGCATCTCCAAAAGATTGCGCCGGTTACCTGCTGGGAGCAGTGCTTTCTTCTGATATAAGTGCTGTTAAAAAGAGCAGCGCGCTCATGCTGAGCCCGGACATGCAGGTGGTAGTGGCCGGGAAGGAACCTCTTAGGAGCGCCTTGACCAGGCTGTTTGAGGAAGATGGTTCATTCTCTGATGTGTCAGGGTATGATTCGGGAGAATTGCTGCTCTCCGGATACGGGGCGCTGCTTATAGCTGTTTATAATGGAGATTTTTAGGGAGGATAGGATAATGGATGAGAGAAATAGGCAGCAGATGATTCTGCAGATGATTAGGAAGGAAAAAATAGTTGCAATTGTAAGAGGTATCCCATCCGGGCTGATCCTGGATACGGGACGGGCTCTGGCAGACGGCGGAATTTGCATGATGGAAGTCACCTTTGATCACAGCGGACCTGAGGGAATAAGGGAGACGCTCCATTCAATCGCATTGCTGAAGGAACACCTGTCCGAACGTATGCATATTGGCGCCGGTACGGTTCTCACAGCAGAGGAAGCAGAAGAGGCTTATAGAAGCGGTGCAGAGTATATCATATCTCCTAATGTTGACAGAAGTGTGATTGAGAAGACAAAGGAACTGGGACTTATATCCATGCCTGGTGCATTTACGCCTTCTGAGATTGTGGATGCGTATAATTATGGGGGCGATATCATCAAATTGTTTCCAGCAGGACTTTTAGGAGTATCCTACATAAAGGCGGTCCGTGGTCCACTATCCCACATTCCGATGGCAGCAGTGGGAGGCGTGACCCCGGAAAATATATGCCAGTTTACTGCCGCCGGTGTTGCCTGCTTTGGGATAGGGAGCAATCTTGTAAACCAATCACTGACAGTCAGCCATGATTTTGAAAATCTGACTGAAAGGGCACTGGCTTTCCGGAACGCTTTGGGAGAATAGAAGTAAAGAAAGAATTGTCTTATGTATGCCTTCGGTTATTAACCGGAGGCTTTTTCTATGATTATTAAACGCCCTGAAAAATACTGGTTAATCAGAAAAACTAATTGATGTATTGGTATAGTTAATTATTGTTAATGTTTGACAGTTTTATACGAAGGGGTTAAAATCATAGTTAGTGTTTATCTAAGCAGACATTAAACGGATGTTATCTCTGAATGACTTTTACACCATAAGGCTTATTTTAATCCCGCTGCTTTCTGATATCCGCTTTGGAATGTGGCATATACGGAACACGATAAATTTTAAAGTACAAAGGAGGGGGATTAAATGGGGAGGATAATCAGGAAATTAGGCGGGGTTTTTGTTCCAATCATTTTTTGCACAGCTCTTATATTTACAGCGCATATGTCACTTGATTTAACGGATGATTTACAGGGGAATGCCAGGGTCATAAATTATATTGGTATCGTTCGGGGAGCAACACAGAGACTGATTAAAAAGGAATTGAATCATGTACCGGATGACGAGTTGATTTATTTTCTGGATAACATATTGTCAGGACTTTCAAGCGGGAGTGATGAATTAAATCTGATAAAACTGGATAGCGAAGAATTCCAAACCATGTTAATAGAAATGCAAAATGACTGGGAAGATATTAAAGCGCAGATATACAATTATCGGAAAGATCCTTCCAATCAGATGCTTTATGAATTGAGTGAAGATTATTTTAGATTAGCCAATGATACAGTGTTTACGGCTGAAGAATATACGGAACATACGGTACAGAATGCAAGAAAGTCACTGGTGATCACCAATATTATATTTGGATTAATGGCTTTTGGCTGTTCTGTTTTTACCATTTGCCAGGAAAAGCGCCGGAAAAAATTAATTGAGGCTGAAAAGGAAAATATAAAAAAGAGCGAGCAGTTGTCAAGAAGAGCCCAGGAGTTAATGGCGCCTATGAATGAGATATCAGAATTAATGTATGTCTCAGACATAAATACGTATGAACTGCTGTTTGTCAATGAAGCGGGAAAGAGAATGTTTCAGATTGACGACAGCCAGCCGAATATAAAATGCTATAAAGTTTTACAGGGATTTGAAGAACCCTGTCCTTTTTGTACCAATAAGCTGCTTAAAGCGGATGAAACATATTCCTGGGAGTATACAAACCCTATAATAAAAAAACATTATCTTTTGAAAGACCGCCTGATTGAATGGGATGGACGCACAGTCCGGATGGAAATTGCTTTTGATATTACAGAAGCTAATAATGAAAAAAATGAATTAAAAAGAAGACTGAAAAGAGATGATATACGCCTTGCATGTGTAAGGGAACTTTATAATAATCGCAACATACAAAGCGCAATCACAAAGGTTCTGCAATATATAGGAACACTGTTTTCGGCAGAACGTTCCTATGTTTTCCGGTTTCATGACCAGTATTATTCTAACATCGCAGAATGGTGTAAAGAAGGTGTTTTGCCACAAATAGACAATTTACAGAATATCCCAATCGGTGATTATCAAGTATGGCTGGATGAGTTGGACAAGCACAAAAAGCTGGTTATTAATGATATTGAAGAAATAAAGGATACATTCCCGAAGGGCTATGAACTGCTTGTCCAACAGGGAATACGAAATATTATATGGGTACCCATGATGAAGAATGGAAAAGTAAATGGGTCAATAGGCCTGGATAATCAGGATTTGGGCCTGGCTGAAGTAGCGGTTCCATTTTTGCAGACTATCCAGTATTTTCTTTCTCTGACCATGCAGCGAAATGAAAATGAAACAATGTTATTTGAGATGAGCCAAATAGACCGGTTAACTTCTTTTTACAATAGAAACCGTTTTATACAGGATGTATCTGAATTAAAAGAGTGCAAAGAATCTGTAGGAGTGGTCTATTTAGATATTAATGGGCTTAAAGAGATTAATGATTCCTTTGGCCATGACACGGGGGATAAGATGATTAAGGAATGCGCTGATATTGTGAAAAACAGCGTTGATTCAAAGTACCTTTACCGTATTGGCGGCGATGAGTTTGTAATAATTTATGTGGATATTACCGAGGAATCCTTTTGCGATAATGTTCAGCTGTTAAAAAATGCTTTTGAGAAGAGCAAATGTCAGGCAGCCATAGGATGCAGATGGAATGAAGAATGCACTCATATTCAGGATATTATCAAAGAAGCGGATGAATTAATGTATGATGATAAAAAGCGGTTCTATCAGGGACACCATGCAACTGGCCGCTACAGGCATAATAATGACATACTGCGCTCCTTGGCTGAGCCTGATGTGCTAAACGAAAAAATAGAGAATCATAATTTCAAAGTGTATTTGCAGCCTAAAATAAATGTGGAAGATTGCAGGATGGTGGGTGCAGAAGCATTGATACGTTACCGGGATGAAAATGGAGCGATCATAGCACCAGATAAATTCATTCCAGTTTTAGAAGACACATACCTGATCAGTAAGATTGACTATTATGTATTTGAGGAGGTATGCAAAACCCTGAGTATCTGGGCCAGGCAGGGGAAGTCTGCCGTTACAATCTCCAGTAATTTTTCAAAGCTCACTTTTATGGACGATCGTTTTATAAAAAGATTGGAAGAGATCAGCGACAAATATCATGTTCAAAGAAATTATTTGGAAATAGAGATTACTGAGAGCGCCAATTTTACAAATTTGGACACATTGGTAACAAGAATCAATCAAATAAGAGATTCTGGATTCAGAGTTGCAATGGATGACTTTGGGGTGGAAAGTTCAAATTTAGCGCTGCTGTCATTAGTGAAATTCGATATATTAAAAATAGATAAAGGGTTTGTAAAAGATATTATTTCAAATAAAAGAGCACAGATAATAATTGGGATGATGACAAGAATGTGCAGTGAAATGGGAATTCAGTTAGTTGCTGAAGGGATAGAGGACGGGCAGCAATTTGAGGTTCTAAGAGAATATGGTGTCAAAACTGTGCAGGGCTATTTGTTTAGCAGGCCTGTATCAATTTCAGAGTATGAAGAAAAGTATATGCAGGGGCTCTGATGCCCAGGAGGATATTCCAGCGGATGAATTCAGGCTGCAGCAATGCGTTAATAAAGCAGGGATTGAAACTTTATTTCTTCCTGCAGCCTGAGGGCCTGCAATGTTTTTGTGGACGGAACATAAATGCAGTAAACGGGGCTATATTAAATATCTTTTTAACATGCGGGTCAATTCCATAACGTCAATAGGCTTTGCAATATGAGCGTTCATACCGCATTCCAGGCAATGCTGTATATCATCCGAAAAAGCATCCGCACTCATAGCAATAATTGGAACAGATAAGGCATCCGGATGCTCCAGTCCCCTGATTGCTTTCGTGGCCTCATATCCTGTCATATGCGGCATCCTTATATCCATGAGAATAGCATCGTAATATCCCTCGGGTGACTTTTGGAATTTATCCAGACAAATCTGGCCATCCTCGGCCCAATCCAATACCACTCCCAAATCAGATAACAGCTCATTTGCAATCTCCCAGTTAAGTTCATTATCCTCGGCGAGAAGGATGCGGCGCCCGGACAGCTCCATACCCTGGTTCAATGTCCGGCTATTTGGTGTATCAACTCCCATATATTGGCGCAGCGCATAGAACAATGTGGATTTAAACAGAGGCTTGGAAATGAAGCCGCTGATACCCGCCTCCCGTGCTTCCGCTTCAAATTCGCTCCAGTCGTATGCAGAAATAAGCAGTATAGGTACTTCATCTCCTAAATTGCGCCGTAGTTCTCTGGCAACCTGAATCCCATTCATGCCAGGCAGTTTCCAATCTAACAGGATTATTTGATAATCGTCCCTTCTGCTGTGGTGTTGGATTACCAAATCTATGGCCTTTTCCCCGCTTAATGTCCATTCAGCTTTTATACCAATAGATTTCAGCGCATTCATAGCTGTTCTGCACAATAGCTCGTCATCGTCAACCACCAGCATATTCCAGGAAGGGAGCACCATATCCACCTCCATTGCGGCAGCTTTTTCAAAATCAAATGTAATACGGAATTCAGTACCTTTGCCAATTTCACTTTGAACCTCAATGCCTCCTTCCATCGCGTCTACAATGTACTTTGTAATCGCCATTCCCAAACCTGCACCCTCTGTTTTATGTACCCTGGCACCATCTGCCCGGCTATAGGATTCATATATTTTTTTCAGAAAATCCTGTGACATGCCGATTCCATTATCCTTGACATTGATATGAATTCGAACATAGTTTTCTCCTTTTGGAGATTTTTCTTCAGAAAGGGATAATCGTATGGCTCCTCCCTCCGGTGTATACTTGGTTGCATTCGACAAGAGGTTCAATAATACCTGGTTCAGGCGTACACCGTCGCACCATACATTTTCTGTTAATATATTATCAACATGAATATCAAAGGTTTGTTTTTTTGCCTTCACTTGTGGCTGCATAATGTTAACAATGCCTTCAGTAACTTCTTGCAAAGAAATCTGCTCGGTTGTTAACGTCAATTTACCACTTTCAATTTTAGACATATCTAAAACATCATTAATCAGCCCTAATAGATGTTTGCTGGACAATGTGATTTTTCTCAGACAACTCTGTACCTGTTCCCGGTCATCCATGTGGGCTGTTGCAATGGCGGTCATGCCTACTATTGCATTCATGGGGGTACGGATATCATGGCTCATATTGGCTAAAAATTCACTTTTGGCCTTGCTGGACTCAAGTGCTGTCTGACGGGCCTTTTCCAGTTCATGCAGCTGAGAACGGGTCATGGAGTAATACCGAAGAAAAATCAATGTCAAAATAAATAGAACAGAAGCGCAGGACAGCAACGTCATGACCATACGCTGACTGCTCAGACTGTTTATGGTATCGTCCAATATACCATAAGGCATTACCGCTACCAAATACCATTCAGAATAAGGCAATGGTATGCCATAAATTTGCCGTTCTTCCCCATTCACTTCAAATGTGGCAGCATACTTTTTATGATCTTTCAGAGCAATACCAAATTCATCAATAGAATTTTCTTCAGATGAATCGTTTTCTGCAAGAGCAAGATGCTTTTGCAGCTCTTCAAAAAAAGGCCACAGTTCGGTGTTGGGATTTTGTATTACAAAACTGCCGTCCGGCCTGATAATATGGTAATACATCAGCTGCCCTTTATCCTCCAGGGAAAGAAAATCAGTGATGTATTCCAGCGGCACCGCTGCTATCAGGCCAGTGCTCATATCGCCATTCTGCATAGGATAAGCAGCATCAACACCAAATAATACCACTTCATTTTCATCTGAATCAACACCTACGGCAACTCGCTGTTCACTCTGTAATAATGCTTCTACAAAAGGTTCTGGGTTGAGCGGCTGTATTGGGTGTCCGTAAAGAGTTTCGAAATTTCCCTCAGCAGAACAAAGCGCTAAATAGTCAAAATCCCTGACCTGTGCCCTGTAAATGAGTTCCTCATATAGTGCCTCTTTGTCGTTGTTATCTGTTGAAACCACAGAGACAATGCCGCTGACCTGATCAAAACGCAATTTAATTACTGTTTCAAAGTGTCGGGACATTTGTTCATTCATTCCGGACATATAGATCTCTCCAACTTTGTAAACGGCCTTTCTGCTCTTTTGACTCATATAAATTCCCAGAATGCTGAAAATAACAATACTAAAGATAAGGAGCCCAATGAAGCTGTATATCAGAAATTGTATCGTAGTATCATTTTTTTGTCTGCCTGCCATTGACGTTATTCCTCCCTAATGTGTAATCTCTTTCATGCCAATTTTACGGTTTTATTATAAAGGTTATCTTTATCAACGTGCAATACCCATATTGGTAAGGAGTGCAAATAGGTTACAGCTTTTCATGCTGACAAGTGTGGAACTTCATGATATAATCCAGACAGAGGAGATACGATATGAAACCACAGGAAACAAAATTTACATTTGTATATAACGAAATTAAACAGCGCATTTTGGAGGGCCAGATACTTCCTGGAAATTCTTTATTATCTTCAAGGATGTATTGCGAGCAGTTTCATGTAAGCAGATACACGATTAACCATGTTTTTGAAGCATTGCGGGAAGAAGGGCTGATTGAGATTCAGCCCCGCCTTGCTCCAATCGTTGTTTCAGGAAAAGATACGCCTGATTCATTGAATACTGTTTTTGAAATTTTGAAGCAAAAGCAGACTATATTGCAGGTATATCAGACCTTTACGCTAATACTGCCACCCCTTTTTGTTTTTGCCCTGCAGGGCTGCGATGTGGAGATTATGCCGCACTATAAACAGGCTATGAAGGTACTGCGTTTGGGGCGCCTTACCGGCGGATGGCGTATTCCTTCTAATTTGGGATATGATATATTAAGGATAGGAGGAAATCCCTTATTCGGCGAACTTTATTCTGCATTTGGCCTTTACAATAAGTTCTCGTTTTTCATAGAGGAATGCCCCTGTTTCAGGAAACACTTTTTACAGAAGCCTGCACCTGCGAACAGCGTTATTATAGACATATTAAAGGGCAAAGATCCGTCTGCAAAGCACCGCCAGTTATTAAATATGTATCAGGCTCTTACAGACTCCATTGAAAGCACACTAAAAAATTTAAGGGACACGACGCCTGAATGTCCTGTGCAAACGGGGGTGCCCTTTGCGTGGAATCCCATGCGCGGCCAGGATTATTATTACTCGAAGATTGTTGACGACCTGAATCTGAAAATCGGCCTTGGAGAATATTCGATTGGCATGTATCTTCCATATGAAAAGCAGCTGGCCGGACAGTATAATGTCTCTTTATCCACTGTCAGAAAGGCATTGTCAGAACTGGAACAGAGAGGGTTCGTAAAAACATTAAATGGCAAAGGCACTATTGTTATAGAACCGGATGATACTAAAATTCACCGGCTGGCTCTTAATTCCGGATATGTAGAAAAGGCATTGCGCTACCTTCATGCCCTGCAGCTCATGGCCCTGCTGATTCGCCCGGCGGCTTTGGAGGCAGCTTTGCGGTTCACCAGAGATGAGCTGGACGAGTTGGCGGACAGATTTACATCTCCCGGTTCCGCTTATCTGGCAGATATGTTGGAAGCCATACTAAAACATACCACACTGGAACCTTTATATGTTATATTATCTGAAACCAATCATCTTCTTGAATGGGGGCATCATTTTGCTTATTATCCGTCCAAGAGGCGTACACTTTCGCATCTCAATAAACAAGTTATCGCTGCGTTCCGGCAATTAAACCAGGGTAACGCGGATTCCTTTGCAGATGGTATAGCGGATTGCTACTGTTATATCTTGGTTTGTATGAAGAAGCATATGACAGAAAAATATAAGTTTTCTAACGCGTCTAATATTCGGATTCCTGAAAAATACTAACATTTTATATCCACATATGAAAAGCAGCTGATTCATTATGAACCAGCCTCTTTTTTTATTAAAAAGGCGGGAAGGTATATTTGAGCGGAAATCAAATAGTAAATTCCCTTCCGGCACATTGGCGGTAAATTGGTCTTTAAGCAAAAGAAAGTTGATGATATAGTAAAACCATAAAGTTGATTCGCGGTAAGGCTTAGTAAGAAACACACAATGGACAGCGGATAATTCATGAATTATAAAACAAAAAAACAAGGCGCCATCATATGAATCTGATCACTTCTTATGAATGGTAATTAGGAGGTTTATCAATGGCTCAAATACTACCGTCAATTTTTGGAGCAGATATTCTGCGGTTAAAGGATGAGATTGAATTTCTGGAACGTGAAAACACGGCTATCCTGCATGTGGATATGATGGACGGCAACTTCGTCTCTAACATTGCCTTCGGGCCAAACCAGATAGGGGCTATGAAAAAGGCATCTAAAATGATGTTTGATGTGCACATGATGATTGACCATCCAAAGGACCATCTGGATGATGTGATTGCCACGGGAGCCGAGATGATATCGGTCCACTATGAGTCCACGCCTCACATCCATAACATGATCCAGCGCATCAAAAAAGCAGGAAGAAAGGCCGGAGTCGTACTCAACCCGGGCACACCGGAGTCAGTGCTTGAATACTTGCTGGATGATATTGACTATGTTCTTATCATGACCATCAATCCGGGGACACCTGGCCAGACATTCATAGAAAAGAGCCTTGAAAAGATTGCCAACCTGAAAAAAATGATTGGCAGCCGTCCCATCCAGATTGAGGTGGACGGAGGCGTCAATGATGTTATAGCAAAGCAGGTGGCCGGTGCAGGAGCCGAGCTGATTGTAGTCGGCGGATATCTCTTTGGAGGCAATCCCGGCGAGCGCTACAGCATACTGCGGGAAGCAGTGAAATAGAAGCTGCGGCAGGGCTATGGAACGATAAGCATGACACCACAAGAATAGAGAGGATGGTATAAAGATGAAAAAATTTGAGGGAAAAGTGGTATTGGTGACAGGAGCAGGACATGGAATCGGAAAGCAGATCGCAGTACAGTTTGCAGAGCAGGGAGCTAATACCGTAATCGTTGATTATAATGTGGAATTCGGTACAGAGACAGCAGAAGAAATCACACGTGATTATGTGAAGTCCCTGTTTGTCCAGGCGGATGTGTCAAAGCCGGAAGACATGGACCATGTGCGGGAGAAAGTATTTGAGGAGTTCGGACGGATTGACACCCTTGTCCTCAACGCCGGGGTGGCCTTCAAAAAGAAGGTAAATGAATTTACATTTGAGGAGTGGAACAGGACCATCAGCATAAACTTAAACGGTCTGTTCAATACCGTAAAGGCGTTTTACAATGATTTCCTCACAAACCACGGTTCCATCGTATACATCAGTTCCGGTTCAGCCTTAAGCGGTACAGGCGGAGCCGTGGCCTATCCGGCCTCCAAGGCAGGCGGCGAAGGGCTGATGCGCGGACTGGCAAAGGAGCTTGGACCAAAAGGCGTAAATGTCAATATCATCGCGCCGCGCCTGATTGACACAGGGGATATGATGCGTGTAAATTATCCCACCCAGGCAGAGCTGGACGCTGTTCTGGAAAAGATTCCTGTGCGCCGCTACGGCACGGTCCGGGATGTTGCAAACCTGGCGGTGTTCCTGGCTGACAAGGACAATTCATACATCCAGGGGCAGACGATCCTTCTTGACGGCGGCCGTACCATAGCCTGATTTTAATAAAGAAGGTTTACAGATAAAAAGAGGGGGTATAAAATGGAGGCAATATTAGGATTTTTTCAGGAATTTATCAATTTAGGCGCAGCCATACTTCTGCCGGTTGTCATAGCCATATTAGGAAAATTCTTTGGGATGAAGCTGGGCCATGCCATCAAGTCCGGATTACTGGTGGGAATCGGTTTCCAGGGACTGGTTCTGGCGGTCAACCTGCTGATTACAACAATACAGCCGGTCATGGACTACTATAAGGCGCTGGGGTCGGGATATGACGCTCTGGAGGTTGGGTTTGCAGCGCTGGGGGCTGCATCCTGGACCGTTCCCTTTGCCGTGTTTGTCATCCCGGCCATCATAATTGTGAATCTGATTCTGGTGCGCCTGAAGATTACAAAGGTACTGAATGTGGATATCTGGAATTTCATGCATTTTCTTGTACCCGGCGCATTGGCATATGCCCTGTCAGGAAACGCAGTTATCGGTTTCCTGGTAGCCGTGGGGTGCGGCATCGTTGCATTGTTCTTTTCCCAGTGGCTGGCCCCGAAGTGGGGGGAATTCTTCGGACTGGAAGGAACCACCTGTACCACGCTGGCGTTCTGCGCCTGGGTATATCCTGTTACATATGGACTCAATAAAATCATTGACCTGATTCCCGGCCTGAGGGACGTGGATGTCAATGTGGATAAGCTGGGAAAGAAACTGGGAATCTTTGGAGACCCCGCGGTCATCGGACTGCTGGTGGGCGTATTCCTGGCCTTGCTGACCAGACAGGACCTGGGGGCGTTACTGACCATCGGCATGGGTGTCGCGGCATCCATGGTGCTGATTCCCAGAATGGTAAGCGTTATGATGGAAGGTCTGACTCCCATGGGCAATGCTGCCAATGATTACATGCACAGGAAGATTGGCGATGACGCGGATATTTACATCGGTATGGACATCGCCCTTGGATTGGGAGACCCGGCCTGTATCACATGCTCGGCCATTATGATACCAGTCACCATCCTCCTGGCATTCCTGATTCCCGATATGAGGTTTTTCCCTCTGGGAATCCTGGCAGAGGTTTGCTATCTGGCTCCTATGTGTGTGCTGACCAGTAAGGGAAATATATTCAGGACTCTGATCTGCATGACAGTCATGATGTTCATTACATTGTTCTTTGCGAACATGTTCATACCCGAAGCAACGCAGATGCTGTCTGTCACCGGCGTTAAATTTGAAGGACTGGTAACCGCATCCCACTTTGGCTGGAACCCGGGCAACCTGTTGGTATCCCTGCTGCACAGACTGTTTGGAATGCTTGGTTAAGAATAGGAGATTAGTATGAAAAATAGATATTTAGTGATTCACGGTTTTGCCAGGGACAGATATGAGGCAATCACCATGTGCGGTGAGGCTCTGTATAAGGAAGGACTTGTCAGCGAACAGTTTGGGACTCTGTGCGTGGAACGGGAGAAGAATTACCCTACAGGACTGCCCACGGAGATTCCTACAGCCATCCCGCATGCCAAGGATGAGAGCATCACACAAAACAGTGTTTGTTTCCTCAAACTGGACCGGCCTGTTTCTTTTAAGCGGATGGATGACGATACCCAGGATGTCAGTACAGATATGATTTTCAACCTGGCAATCAAGGATCCCAATGAACATCTTCAGGCGCTGCAGAACATGATGGGTTTTTTAAATGATTCGGAAGCTCTGTTAAAATGCAAGAGCCTTTCAGACGAGGAACTGATTGAATACTTACAGGAAAAGATAGGATAGTCAGGGAAATCCCTTTCACGTAAGAGATGAAAAAGGAGATTGGTTATGGAATTAATGGATATTGTCGCTGAATTAAAGAATGCTTCCGTGCAGATGCCGGAAGAAAAAATCGACCAGTTCATAGAGGCGGTTGACACTCATGAGCGAATCTTTGTATACGGGACCGGAAGGTCCGGCCTGATGTTAAAAGCGCTGGCCATGAGACTGATGCAGATGGGATATCAGTCCTATGTGGTGGGGGAGACCACAACTCCTTCCGTGGGAAAAGGGGACCTGTTGATTGTGGCTTCGGCTTCCGGAGAGACACAGAGCGTGTGCAGCGCGGCAGACGACGGGGCTAAGCAGGGAACCGACGTGCTGGTGATCACCGGCAGCAAGGAATCCACACTGAGCAGGAACCATGAGCCGCTTATCCGGATTGAGGCCGCCACCAAGTTTTCTGAGTCAAAGGCAAGCATCCAGCCTCTGGGCAGTTTGTTTGAGCAGATGCTGCTGCTGATTTTTGACGCGGTCATCCTTAAGATGAGTTCAAAAAATGCGGATACGAACAAGAAGATGGCAAAGCGCCATGCAAGCATCGAATAGTAAACCTTAAAGAATCCATGTATGGGGCGGGATATGAGTCATATAACATTAAACAATAACACTGTAGAAAAGGAGAAGGTATCATGACAAAAGAAATCAAAATTTTAGTAGCATGCGGCAGCGGAGTTGCGACTTCAACCATCGCACAGGAGGCAGTAAAGGAAATAGCGCAGAGGGCAGGGGTCAATGCAAGGGTATTTAAGGCCACCATTGCGGAAGTGCCGGAGAGGCAGCACCATGTGGATATTGTGCTGACCACGGCCAATTACCGCCAGCCTCTGGAGAAGCCGTACATGAGCGTGTTCGGACTCATTTCCGGGGTCAATAAGGCCAATACGGAAAAGAAGCTGGAGGAGCTGATGAAGAAGGTTGCGGCGGAGTAAAGCGCAGCCGTTCAGACATAAGGTTGATGAAGTGCAAAAGGGAGAGTATATAAAATATAAAATGGTCCGGTTTCCAGGTGCTTGAAGGGAATAGCCGGATTTAAGGGAAAAGACTTTGCGGCGCCTCCGGATCAGGGGACGCTGCAGATGTCGTGTAGAGACGCAGCAGTCCATCTGGCCGGTTGGACTAATTTGAAAGTGGTGGGTGTAAATGAAAAAGAGAAGTACCGAGATATTACAGCGGCTTCTGAAGAATCCAAACGAGGAGCTGAGCCTGAAAAAACTGACAGATGACTATAACATAACTGAAAAGACCTTAAAAGGCGACGTGCAGGAGCTTGTGGAATTTGCCAGGGAATCCGGTTTCGGACACTCTGTATACTGGGACAACCACATACTGCGTCTGGATGACCGAAAGCATATCAGTGAGTTCATGGACGCAGTGTATTCCATGGATCCATACCAGTATAAAATGTCGCTGGAGGAGCGGAAGGTTTATATTATCATTGAATTACTCTGCCATGATGGTTATTATTCCATGCAGCAGCTGGCAGACGAACTGTATGTCACCAGGAATACCATCATAAATGACTGCAGGCTGGTGGATGAATATGTAAAAAAATATGGGATTATCTTTGTGGCCAAAAGTAAGAAGGGAATCCTGCTCCAGACAGAGGAGGATAAGACCCGCGGGCTGCTGATTGACATATTTAAGGGTCTGATTCCATCCATAAAATGCGAGAAGGATTTTTTTGTACGTTTTATTATAAGGCGGGCGGGGTTTATCTGCCCTCTTACAGATGTCATCTATTATATGAACTGTTTCACCAAGGACAACAATATCATATTTGCAAAGGATGTATTTTTTGAAATTGCCATCTGCATCTTTGTCCTGCTCAACCGGTTAGAGCAGACCGGATTTGCAGAGAATTCCACAGAACCCGGCCTGCCCCAGCTGCAGCTGGACACCATTGGCAATATGATACATTATGTGGCGGAGGAGCTGGGATACTCAGCCATAGGGCATAACGGGATTCTGGTTATGGAGAGGCAGATTCTTCTGAGAAATCTGCATCCCCAGGTACAGAGCATCAATGATTTTGAGCTCTATGGTGTGATCTGCCATTTCCTGCTGGAAATCAGCCGGGAAATAGATGTGGATATCCAGTCAGACAATCTGCTGGTGGAATCGCTGATTTCCCATGTAAAGGGCATGAATAACTGGAATGACGCGGATTATGACTGGGACATAGGGTATGAGACCTCCGGGGAGTTCCCGCGTATCAGGGAGCTTGCGGAGGATAAGTTCTGCATATTGGAGAAGTACCTCCAATACAGCCTTACACCCAAGATGAAAGACAGCATTATTATCCATATATGCGCGGCCCTGCTGAGAGGGAGGAAGAACAGCAGCCCCCTGGGAGTTATTATATCCTGCCCAGGAAGCATGGCTACCAGCAAGTATCTGGAAGCCCAGATTAAGAATTACTTCAATTTTTATGTGGTGGACACCATGACCACCAGACAGGTGGAGGCGTCAAAGGGCTGTTTCGACCAGGTGGACTTTGTCATATCCACGGTACCGATTCAGGACTGCGTGCTGCCTGTGGCTGTGGTCAGCCCTTTGATCACGGTGGAGGATATCAACAAGATACAAAACCTTGCATTTAAACAGAAAAAGACTGTTCTGCCGGATGCCAGGGAGCGATTTCCGGTGCTCTCAAAAATCTATGCGATCTATGATTCAGGGGACCGGCGGAAAATCGAATATCTGGACCGTGAACTCAAGCAGATTCTGGAGGATGCCTTCTATGTAGAGTCCAAGATTGGAAAAGAGTTTGCGCTGCTCAACATGCTTAAAATAAAGTATATCAAGGCAAGGGACGGGAAAATGGCCTGGCGGGAGGCTATGAAGGCTGCCTCCGAGGACCTGATCAGAGACGGATACTTTGATGAACGTTATGTGCGGGAAGCCATTGGAAATGTGGAGGAGTACGGCAGTTACATCATTGTAAATAAAGGAATCGCGCTGGCCCACGCCAGGAAGGAGAGCGGGGTATACGAGGACGGGCTCAGCCTCCTGGTATCAAAGGACGGTATCCTGTTTGATGAGGGCGAGACGGTTCACCTCTTGTTCTTCTTTTCGCAGAAAGGTGAAACGGACTATCTGGACCTGTTCAAGGAAATTATAAAATTAGGTAAAGACCAAAATGATGTTGACAGAATCAGAAATTTAACGGACAGCATGGAGATTTACCGCACCATGTGGGAGATATTATCCAGAAATTGATGCGGCGAAGTCTCTGTTTTTCATTACTTGTCCATTGGAAGCCGGACTGTGAACACGGATCCCTCATCTGGCCGGCTCTCCACAGCAACTGTTCCATTGCACAGTGTGACAATTTTTTTGACCAGGGCCAGCCCAAGGCCATTGCCCTCAATGTTGCGGTTCTGCTCACCCTGATAGAATTTGTCAAATATGTGGGACTGTACCTCCGGTGTCATGCCGACGCCAGTGTCTTTGATACACACCTGAATGACTTCCGGTGTCTGACAGCAGCGGACGCTGATGGAACCTCCGGGTGGAGTGAATTTGACTGCATTTGAAAAAAGGTTTGTCCATACCTGGAACATCAGGTTCTCATTGCCATAGTAAAGCGTTTCAGGCAGATCCATATCAATGTCCAGGTTTTTAGGTTCCCACATAGGCGCCAGGCTGAGAAGAGCCTGGCGTATTTGTTCGTCCAGGAAAAAGGATTCCTTTTGGGAGACGATACCTTGATTCTCCAGTTTGGATATTTTCAGGATATTACCGGTCAGTACAGAGAGCTGCCGGGCGCTTTCAAGGATATGCCCGGAGTAGACATGGAGCTCGTCCGGGAGGGAGACTCCGTTTAACAAGGTGGCATAGCCCTCAATAGAGGTAAGGGGCGTCTTGAATTCATGCGACACATTTTGTATGAAGTCGGACTGGAGCATTTCCATGGAATTAAGTTCCTTTACCATCTTGTTGAAGTTGGCGTTCATATTATACGCATAGGCATCCTCATGGTTTTCAGGAAGCCGGACGGTGAAATCCCCTTCAGCAACCCTTTGAAGAGCTTCGATCAGGTTTTGGATGGGAACCAGAAGACGCTTTGACACGATGAGAATCAGGGAAACAGATACCAGTATAGCTGCTATCAGCAGGGATATAAGCGGAAACAGGCGGGCAGTGACGCTGTGTATATCCGATGAAAAAAATCGGAAGGAAAGCGTACCTGTTATAAAAACCATAACAAACATGATTATGATGACATGGATTGAAAGACTAAGCCACAGTCTGATACCGTTCTTCATTGCACCACCGCCTTATACCCAAGTCCCCGAACCGTCATTATTTTAAAATCATGGTTATGTTCAAAATGCCTGCGCAGCCTGTTGATGTGTACATCAATGGTTTGTACGTCAGAGGCAGTGCCGGGTCCCCATATCTCATCCATAAGCTGGATGCGTGTGAAAATCTTGTTGGGATAGGAAACCAGTTTATACAAAAGCAAAAATTCCTTCTGAGGAAGCATGATGGAATCCTCCCCGCAGGAGACTGTCAGGGAGTCATAATCCAGACAGGTAGCACCTACCATCAGCTTGCGTTCCTGGTTGATATTGGCTCTGCGCATCAGTGCTTTTACCCTGAGAACCATTTCGTTCACATCAATGGGTTTGGTCATATAGTCGTCAATACCTAAAGTAAAACCTTTGCTTTTGGAGGGGTAGTCATCTTTGGCTGTTATCATGAGCACTGGAATCAGCGGATTTTCATTGCGCAGTATTTTCACCAGGTCATAACCATTGAGTACGGGCATCATAACATCGGTTATGACCAGGTCGATATGTTCCTGATCAAAGATGTCCCATGCCTCCTGTCCGTTGGAAGCCAGAACTGTCTCATATCCGGCTTTGTTTAATACGATTTTATAAAGCTGGCTTAATTTTTCATCGTCTTCTACAATCAATATCTTCAGCATCAGCATATGTTTTTCATCCTTTCCCCAATCATTCAATATCAGATTAAAATTATATGGACATTATACACAATGAATATGAACCGAACATGAATCGGACAGATAAACAAAATGTGAACATTTTGTGACTTCATGTTGACTTCATCTTGGGTTTAATGATGGTTCATTTAAGTTTAGTAACATAAGGTCTGTATATAAAACGTGCCGTTTTACTGGGACCGTGAAAGAATGAGGAGGAAAACAATATGCCCACAGAACGTTTTGATAAACTTCCGGAACTGAAAAAAAACAGGATAAGCGATGCCATCAGTGAGGCGTTTATGCACAGAGGAACAGGAGATATCCATATTACCCAGATAGCCAGAAGCGCCCGGGTTTCCAGGGGGAGTCTGTATGCATATTTTCTCAGCAAAGAAGATATGCTGTTTTTTTCACTGTGCCAGACGCAGCGGTTTATCTGGGAAAATAACAAGAAGATTCTTTTGGAATACGGGGGAGATTATTGGAAAATGCTGGAGACCAGTCTGAGATATCATTTCAGCATATGCAGGACCAACCGCCTGTACCGCCTGCTTTATCTGCCGATAGAGGGAAATGAGAGTTTCAGCCTTTTGTCCCGTTCGCTTCTCCATGGGAAAGAGTACATGGAATATAAAGCCTGGATTTATAGACATTTAATGCCTGCATACAGGGAGCGGTTTTCCGAAGATGAATTCGGAGTGTATCAGGATACCTGCAATGACATTTTGACGGTTTCCATCCAGGAATACATATCAGGCGCCGGCAAAAAGGAAGATATTATGGCCTGCTTCCATAACAAAATAATTTATATCAGGCCGGAAGTAAAACAACAGACAGTGTAGCCCAGAGAGAGGAGAAGTATGATGAAAAAAGGTGTTATTGTGGGCGTGGCTGCAGCGGTGGTTATCTGCGCGGCAGTTATTCCCAGATTCATGAATAATAAACAGTTTGCGGAAGCAGTGGCGCTTCCGGTGATGGAAACAGCATATCCCCAGACAGGCGATATCCGGCTTACCACAAGTTTAATAGGAAAGGTGGAGCCTTCGGATGTGGTTTACATTTATCCTAAGGCAGCCGGGGATGTGACGTCGGTAAATGTAAAGGCCGGGGATGTTGTGACAGAGGGACAGGTCATATGTACCATAGACACAAAACAGGTGGAGACAGCCAAAAGCTCCATGGAAGCAGCGGCCCTGACCCTTAAGGAGGCCCAGGCCGAACTGGGAAGGCAGCAGATTCTCTATAACAGCGGCGGCATTTCAGAACAGGCCTATGAGCAGTACAGGAACAAGGTGGACAGCGCCCGGATCCAGTATGAGCAGGCGGAGTTTACATACAAAACCCAGCTGGAATACAGTCAGATTACAGCTCCCATAAGCGGTTTGGTGGAAATCTGCGACATGGAGGTTTTTGATACCGTATCCCAGAATAATTTGATCTGTGTTATTTCCGGCCAGGGGGCACGGGTAGTATCTTTTTCGGCAACGGAAAGAATACGGGGTTACCTTCATGAAGGCGATGAAATAGAGGTTGAAAAAGAGGGAATAAAAGGCAGCGGCGCCATTTATGAGGTCAGCACAATGGCGGACAGCACCACGGGCCTTTACAAGGTTAAGGCGAGGCTGGAGGATGGCGATACATTCCCTACTGGTTCAGAAGTAAAGCTTTACGTGGTTTCCGAAAAAACCGAGGATGCAATGACCATACCTGTGGATTCGGTTTATTATGATAACGGCAATCCCTATGTATATACCTGTGAGAACGGAACGGTCCACAAGGTATTTATCGAGACTGGTATCTACGATTCAGAGACAATTGAAGTATTGTCGGGACTTACCATGGAGGACCAGGTTATTACAACATGGAGCTCGGAGCTGTACGAAGGAGCACAGGTAAGGGTGCTGGGAGAAGAGCAGGAGCCGCAGCAGGTTCCGGGGCAGATACAGACAGAGGTACAAACCCAGACAACAGAACAGACAACAGAACAGACAACGGAACAGTAAGGGGGACATAAAGGTATGATTAATTTAACAAAATATGTCCTAAAACGGCCGGTGACTACCATAATGTGCATACTCTGCCTTATATTTTTTGGTTATACGTCGGTAACCGGAGCCACAATGGAGCTGACGCCTGAAATGGATATGCCTATGCTTCTGGTCTTAACTAACTACTCCGGAGCCAACCCGGAGGACGTAAATGATCTGATAACCAAAGAGATAGAGGACCAGGTGGGGTCTCTCAGCGGCCTTAAGTCCATTACATCCGCCTCCAGCGAGGGTATGTCCATGGTAATGCTGGAGTATGAGTATGGTACGGATACGGATGAGGCGTATGATGACTTGAAGAAAAAAATCGATCTGGTGACCACTCAGCTGCCGAATGACGCGGATACGCCGGTAATTATGGAACTGAACATGGATTCAGCCGCGGATATTACTCTGGCCATTGACAATGCGTCTCAGAACAATCTGTACAGCTACGTGAACAACGAGCTGGTGCCGGAGTTTGAAAAGATAGCGGTTGCCGCTGATGTAAGCATTCGGGGCGGTTCAGATGAATACGTGAAAATCGAGGTGATACCGGAAAAGGTAAGCCAGTATAAGGTCTCTATCTCTTCTATCGCGTCGGATATCCAGGCTGCAGACCTTTCCTACCCGGCGGGGGATACGCAGGTGGGAAGCCAGGAGCTGTCAGTATCCACCCGTATGACCTATAACACAGTGGAAAATCTGAAGAAAATTCCTCTTACTGTGCCCAGCGGGGATACGGTATATCTGGAAGATGTGGCAAATGTATATACAACCACGGACTCCAGCAGCAGTATAGCCCGTTATGACGGAAACGACACGATTTCTGTTTCCATCAGCAAACAGCAGAGCGCTACTGCAATGGAACTGTCAAACCAGGTAAAAAAGACCATCAGCCGTCTGATGGCAGAGGACCCGGATTTGAATATCATTCTGGTGGACGACTCATCTGATTCCATTATGGAGTCCCTGATGTCTGTTGTTGAAACCTTAATCATGGCGGTTGTGATCTCAATGATTATCATATGGCTTTTTTTCGGAGATATTAAAGCCTCCCTGATAGTGGGCAGTTCCATACCAGTGTCTATTCTGGCAGCATTTATACTTATGGATCTGATGGGATTTTCACTCAATGTAATTACCATGAGCGCCCTGACCCTGGGGGTTGGAATGATGGTGGATAACTCGATTGTAGTGCTGGAGAGCTGTTTCAGAGCCACGGCTTCCTCTGAAAAAAAGGCGGGTCTGGTGGAATTTATGGACAACGCTCTGGAGGGAACCCGGGTCGTGGGCGCTTCCGTACTTGGCGGTACTGCCACCACCTGCGTGGTATTTATTCCTCTGGCATTTCTTGAGGGCATGACAGGGCAGCTGTTTAAACCTCTCGGATTTACCATTGTATTCTGTCTGACCGCTTCCCTGATATCCGCTGTCACGGTAGTTCCGCTGTGCTATATGATTTACAGGCCGAGGGAAAGACAGAAGGCGCCTTTGTCCAAACCGGTTTACAGGCTTCAGGACACATACCGCAGCGCGATGCGCGTGATACTGCCTAAAAAAAAGACTGTCATGTTCATTTCCATAGGATTGCTGATGTTTTCTCTGTTCCTGGCAACAAAACTGGATATGGAGCTGATGGGCTCAGATGATAACGGTGAGATTACGATATCTGTTGATACCAGACCGGGACTTATGACTGAAAAAGCGGATGAGATTCTCAGGGAAATCGAAGGGATTATTGTTCAGGATTCCAATCTGGAATCTTACATGACCAGCTACGGCGGAGGCGGAATACGTGCTGATGATTCAGCTACCATAAACGCGTATCTGAAGGACGACAGGGACATGGATACGGTGGATGTGGTTAAGATGTGGAAAAAGCAGCTGGCGGATGTGAGAAACTGCGATATATCCGTGGAAATGAGCTCATCCATGAGCATGATGTCCTCGGCTCTGGAAAGCTATGAAGTGATTCTGAAGGGCGCTGATTATGACGAAGTAAAGAGCATCTCCAATAAGATTGTGTCCCAGCTTATGGAGCGGGATGACGTGACAAAGATACATTCGGATCTGGAAAATTCTTCTCCGGTAGTGGAGATAAGAGTGGATGCCCTGAAGGCTCAGGCAGCGGGATTAAGCGCGTCCAAAATAGGAAGCGCGGTTCACAATGCGATCAGCGGCGTGGAATCCACTGAAATTGAAATAGACGGAAACGATATAGATGTAAAAGTGGAATACTCGGATGAGGATTATAAGACCATTGACCAGGTAAAGGGCCTTGTTCTGACCACGGGAAGCGGAGGCTCAGTGGCGTTGACGGATGTGGCTGATGTGCAGTTCGTGGACAGCCCGGCCAGTATTTCCAGGGAAGACAAGGAATATAAGGTGACAATCAGCGGTGAGTATACAGAGCTGGCCACAAGGGAAACCAAGATGCGGATTAACCAGGAAGTGGTAACGCCAAATCTTACTCCGTCTGTGAGTATAGGCCTCAATTCCATTGACAGTTCTATGAACGAGGAGTTTTCAGCCCTTTATAAGGCCATCGGAACGGCCGTATTCCTGATATTCGTGGTTATGGCGGCCCAGTTTGAGTCGCCCAGGTATTCCTTCATGGTTATGACTACCATACCATTCAGTTTAATAGGAGCCTTTGGACTGCTGTTTTTAACAAACTGTAAGATTAGTATGGTATCCCTTATTGGATTTTTGATGTTAATTGGTACGGTGGTGAATAATGGTATTCTGTTTGTGGATACGGCTAACCAGTACAGGGAGACCATGGACATGGACACCGCGCTGATTGAAGCAGGAGCAACCCGAATCAGGCCCATTCTTATGACAACCCTGACAACAATCATTTCCATGATTCCCATGGCCATGGCTATCGGAAACTCAGGAAATATGACCCAGGGACTGGCAATTGTAAACATTGGCGGTTTGACCGCTTCCACGGTTATGTGTCTGCTGATGCTGCCCGGATACTATAAGCTCATGAGCGGAAACAGGAAAATCATAAAGGAAAAAAGAGGCGGCGGGAGAAAACCCTGGCCGGTAAATGCAGGCAGCTTTAAGAAGAACCTTAAGAGAAACAGAAAGGATAAGGGGAGGAGTGAAGAATGAAACCACAGATGACCTTTATGGCAAATGGCCGCTGCATCCTGGTTCTGGCGCTGACAGCTGTCATGGGGGGCTTGTCCCCCATGGCAGCCCTGGGAGCCATTCCGGAATTTGCCAGGACAGAGCAGGAGTGGGCCCGGCTGCAGGACAATGTAATAGAATACGATGAAATTCCGGATTTGATTCATGAATACAACGCAACGGTTCAAAATAACCAGTATGATTACCAGAAATTCCGTGAGGACTATGGGGATACCAATTCCGATGTGGCTGACGCGTACAATGATCTGGCTCAGGATTTTTACGATGACATGTCTGGAGAGACAGACGCCGGTTCCATGATGTCAGACCTTCAGCTGGATATTCAGGCGAGGAATATGCTGAAACAGGCAGACAATACACTGGAGGACAGCAAAATATATCTCCTGACCTATGAGATGGCCGAGGATAATCTGGCGGCCACGGCGCAGTCCAACATGATATCCTATCATAAAAAACAGCTGGAGCTGGAGCAAAAGCAGACGGACTTGGAGCTGGCAAGGGAAAAATATAGTTTAGAACAGGTAAAGCAGGCAGCCGGCACGGTTACGGCAGTGGATGTGCTTACTGCAAAGGAAAGTCTGCAAAGCAGCGAGAACAATATAAAAGAACTGGAATCAGGGATAGAGAATCTGAAGGAGGAATTGTACATTTCCCTGGGATGGAAGCATAATGATTCGCCGGATATAAAGGAGCTGCCGCAGATGGATGTAAGCCGCATTGACGGCATGGATCCGGACCGGGATCTGGAGACAGCCCTGGAAAACAACTATACATTGAAAATAAATAAGCGCAAGCTGGAAAATGCCAGATCAAAGACAACAAGGGAATCTCTGGAAACTAAAATCAGGAATAATGAAAAACAGATAGGGGCATCCCTTTCCAGCGCGTATAAAAACGTGCTTTCCGCCAGGCTTTCCTATGAACAGGCGGTGGCAGAGGCGCAGTTGGAGGAAACCAATACAAATATTGCAGCCGGAAAGCTTCAGGCCGGCATGATGACCAGCCTGGAATATAAGGAGCAGGAGTATAAAATGGAAAGCAGCCGTTTAAATGCCGAAATGGCGGCCGTCAGCCTGTTCCAGGCCATGGAAACCTATGACTGGTCTGTGAAGGGGCTGGCGTCGGCAGAGTAGGAGACAATGGGCGGACGTGCAGGACAGACGGCGGGGAGCAGGCAGAGCAGGAGGTGCGGAAATAGAATGGACAGGATAACAGGCAGAGCAGAAAAAAGGAGAAGAACAGGAAGGAAGCGTTTTCTCATCACTATGCTTTCCTTGTCCCTGGCAGCCGGATTATCAGAAGTAACGGCATTGACGGCAGCCGCGGCTGCCCAGAACGGACCTGGAGATACGGACCGCCAGGAGGAGTATCTGGGACAGGAGAGGAATGAAAAACTGAAGGATGATGTGCTGGAGTATTCGGAACTTCAGGACATGATACGGACCTATAATCCCACGGTCCTGGAGGTGGCGGATTCCTATAACAAAACCATCATGGACTATGAGAATGCCTGGGCTGAATTAAAACTTTATCAGGGAAGGGCTGATTCTGACAAGGATGACGCTAAGGATGCAGGCAATGCGGAACAGTATACTTATTATACTGCCCAGGAACAAACCTACAAGGCGGCAGCCAGTTCCTATTATAAGATGCTGGACAATATGAAAAAAACTGCATCCTCCACCAGTACCCAGAGACAGACGGAACGGCAGATGACCGTGGCAGCCCAGTCTCTGATGGTGAGCTATGAGACGCTGAGGCAGCAAAAATATACCCTTGAGAAGATGGAGGAACTGTATAAGACACAGTACGAGCTTGGAACCGTAAAGGAGCAGGCGGGGACTGCTGCCGCGGCGGAGGTGCTCTCATTTAAGAATCAGGTGCTGGCAGCTCAGGCATCTCTGGCTGAGGTGGAAGCCAATATGGAAAGTATATATAACAGTCTGTGTCTGATGGTTGGACGTGAGGCGGACGGAAGCCTTCAGGTTGCGTCCATTCCGGCCGCGGACCCCTCCAGGATAGGAACCATGAACCTGGAGGAAGATACCGCAAAGGCAATAGGGAACAATTATACGCTGATCAGCGACCGTCATTCACTGAAGGTGGATTCCACATCCAGCTCCAATTATAAGCTTAGGACCATGGAAGACGGGGAACAGAAGCTGACATCGAAAATGAAACGTCTGTACGAAGATGCAGCCATAAAGCGGGATGCCCTGGAGCAGGCCAGGACAGGATATGAGAAGGCCCGGATAAATAAGCAGCAGGCAGATACCAAATATGCAATTGGTATGCTGAGCAAGGACGAGTATTTGATGGAAGAACTGGATTACGTGCAGAAGGAAGCAGATTATAAAGCAGCGGATTTGGCGTTGCAGCAGGCCATGGACACATACGATTGGGCGGTGCTGGGCATAGCTGATATAGAATAAGGGTCAGGCGAAAGGAGGGATATGGATGAAAAAAATCAGAGTGGCAGGATGGATGACAGGTATGGGGGCAGCGGCAGCGGTACTTGCGCTGTCCGCCCAAACAGCCTGGGCCGGAAGCTGGATTGAGGAACCCATGGGCTGGTTCTATGAGAAGGATGACGGGGAGACGGTACGAGGCTGGAACCAGATTAACGGCATTTGGTATTATATGGACACGGAAACCGGCGTGTGGCAAAAAGAGCCTGCCATCAACCGGGCAAACGCCCCGTATCTCATGGAAAATATGATGGCAGAGGCAGGGCTTTACCAGGATGAAGAAAAAGAGATGGAATACAGGGTGCAGTACGAGACAAAAGACACCATAGAGGTTTTGGCAGGTTGGGAAGAAAAGCCGGGTGTATTCCACTCTGTTAATACGTTTGAAATAAATAAGAAAACAAAGACCGCAATATCGAGTGTAACCAAGGAGGAGTATGGAGTATATTAACCATATGGTGGGAATCTGTGTTACCGAAAAAGGAGAAAATGTCAGGCTGGACATCTATTGCAACCAGGGCAGATATATGGAAAGAAAGACAGTGAGATACAGGAAGGAAGAATCTGCCCTGTGTGATGCTGCCCTGTACGGATTGCTGAAAAGAAGAACAGGTGATGCCCCACAGGACTGTGTAAAGGGAGGAATAGAGCCAAGTCCCTCTCTGAAGGAAAAGAGCGAATTGTGCCGCTGTCTGTCCAAAACCTATATGGTGGGAAAGCGCATAGGTCCCTTTTGGTGCTTCAAGGGAATGCTTTCAGGCAGGCTGGGGCAGAGGAGGCCGTTATCAGCCCTTTTATATGATACAGAATACGGCCAGATTGTGATAGTAGCCTGCGGCCCTGAAGTCAAAACATGGTATTTGTTTGAGGGAGAGGCAGGGGCAGATATAGGAAAAAATGGAATGGATAATGGATATATATTATCTATTTGGGGCATGGGGAAGGTTCTCCAAAAATTTTTCTTTAAAACAATAGTAAGCTATTGAAAAATGCAAGTGATTGTGCTATGATTTTTTGCAGTAATAAGGAGGTGAAGAGATGATTGCTCAGAATTCATGCGGCGCCTGTATTAAACAGATACATGATGCGCTGGAAAAAAATGCAAATAATGCGCTGCGCCATCAGGATTTGACCATGGCCCAGGTAGGAGTTTTGCTTGCTCTGAGCGGTGCGCCGGATTATCAGCTGACACTAAAGGAGCTGGAGCATGCACTTCATGTGGCCCAGTCTACGGCAGCAGGTATTGTGGCGCGTTTGGAACAAAAGGGCTTTTTAGAGGGCTTCGGGGACCCGTCTGACCGGCGCGTTAAGATGGTGAGGCTTACTCCGGCAGGGATAGAATGCTGCTGCGAAGCGGAAGATAACATGAAAAGGGCGGAGAGGATGCTTCTGTCCGGTCTGACAGAGACAGAACAGGGGATTCTGGGTAGCCTCCTTCGCAAGGTTCGGGACAGTTTGATATAAATACCCGCTGCGCACAGCGGGTATTTTGCAGCAAAAATAATAGCATGATATTGATATGATGGAATTTATCTGGCGCAGCTATTCAATTATTAACTTGCGGCGGAGTGCGCCATTTTCCAGGATAGGAGGAAAACTAAATGAAAAAAAGCAATGCAGCAGACATATTTGGCAAAGCGCCTGTGTTTCAGGCGGTTTTTAAAAATGCTCTCCCTGCTATGGCGGCTATGCTTATGGTATTGATATATAATCTGGCAGATACTTTTTTTATAGGCCAGACACATGATGCCCTGCAGGTGGCTGCCGTATCTCTGGCGACACCGGTATTTCTTATATTTATGGCGGCAGGAACGATCTTTGGTATTGGCGGTACGTCAGTTATATCCCGCGCTATAGGGGAAGGCAGGCATGAGTATGCCAGAAGCGTGTGCGCGTTCTGTATGTGGAGCTGTGTTGCCGTAGGCATTGTTATGGCAGCCCTGTTTCTTATATTTATGAATCAGATACTGGGATGGATGGGCGCCAGCGCGGATACCTGGGAGCTTGCTGAGATTTACCTGACTATTGTAAGCCTGAGCGGTCCATTTGTCCTTATTTCCAACTGCTATTCCAATATAATCCGCGCTGAGGGACAGTCGGGGAAGGCCATGATGGGACAGCTCTTGGGAAATCTTCTGAACGTAATACTGGACCCAATTCTGATTCTTGGCTTTGGCTGGAATATCGCAGGAGCGGCGATTGCCACAGTGATTGGCAATATTGTTGGTGCAGGATACTACATCCTTTATTTTAAGGGAGGAAAATCTTCCTTAAGCATTCAAGTGAAAGATTTTACAACCAGGAATCGGGTGTGCAGCAGTGTTCTGGCTATCGGTATTCCTGCGTCTCTGGGCTCCCTGCTTATGAGTGTTTCGCAAATTATTGTCAACAGCCTGATTGCGGAATTTGGGGATATGGCACTTGCTGGAATGGGAGTGGCCATGAAGATAACCATGATTACCGGTATGATATGCATTGGTTTTGGCCAGGGGATTCAGCCTCTTTTAGGCTACTGCGTGGGCGCGGGAATGTGGCGGCGGTTTAAGCAGGTGATGAAATGTTCCATCCTTTGTTCCTTTGGGCTTAGCGCGGTGATGACTATAATCTGCTATTTTTTTGTCAATCAGATTGTCAGCGTATTCCTGACAGAAGCGTCTGCTTTTAACTATGCGGCCCGGTTTGCCCGAATCCTGCTGTGTACCAGCTTCCTTTTCGGTATGTTTTACGTTCTTTCCAACGCACTGCAGGCCATGGGGGCTGCAACAGAAGCCCTTATTATCAATCTGAGCCGCCAGGGGATTATCTATATTCCTTCACTGTTCCTATTGAAAATGGCCATTGGACTGGACGGTCTTGCCTGGGCCCAGCCTGTGGCGGATATACTCTCTACAGGACTGGTGGCTATCCTTTACATCAGGACTGTGAGGAAGATGGAATATAATTGCTCCATTTTATCCGGCGGCTGTCAGATGGAATCTTAATTTGTGACAGCGGATGACAGAATGGGATATGCTGTGATGAAATAAAATATGATAGTTGGATGTGGTATTGGCGAGGCGATGATTAAATTGCCTCGCCAATTGTATGTTTGCGCGTCCTCCAAGACTGTCATGCTATCTGAGCGCCGCCTTTCATAAGAAAGTGGCGGTTGAGTAAAAAAAGACTAAAGGTTAGAAATGACGGAAAGTTTACTATAAAAATGAAGGGTAAACTTTGAAAGGTTTACTGAGAAAACGAAACAGCGGGAAATAAGAGGGGAAATAAAGAAATTACCAGTTTATGGTGATGATATATGTGATAAATGCATAAAATATAGGGAAAAATACTATGCAATATGCAAGAAAAATATTTAAAACAAAAGAAGATATTGACAATCATTGTGAATAGTACTATACTCCAAATATCGGTAAACCAATTTACTAAAACGTGACATTTACAGGGGACGGAAAAGATTGCTTGAAGATGTAGTAAACTAATAGGAAGTAAACCTGGAGGAAAACTGACAGGAGAAAACAAACAGGAGAAAACAAAGCAGGAGGAAGGAAAACGCATGACAGGAATCATTGTAACAGGACACGGAACGTTTCCGGAGGGCATTCTGAGCGCCGTCTCCCTGGTGGCCGGGAAACCGGACAACACGGAAGCGGTTAACTTTGAGATGGGACAAAGTTCAGAGGATTTGAAGGAGTCCATGGCAAAGGCCATGGAATCACTGGAAGGGGATGAGATCCTGATTCTGGCTGATTTGGTGGGAGGCACCCCGTTTAACACGGCAGCAGCCCTGAGAAAAGCGCGGGCAGACAAGCGAATCAAGGTAATTGCCGGTGTGAACATGGCAGCCCTGGTGGAAGCCGTGTTCTCCAGACCTATGTATGGGCTGGACGAACTGGCGGCGGCGCTGCTGTCAGCAGGCAGGGAAGGCCTGCGGGATTTAGATGCCCTGGACAGCGAAGAGGAAGCACCGGAATTTGAGGACGGACTGTAAGAACGGATTATAAGAACGGATTGCAGGATTGGTTAACATTCCAATCCGGCTCGATGTAAGGAAAGGATGGGGATTGAGAACGTGATTAAGAAGATTCATGTGGAACCAATCAACAGGAAGGCTGAATACGAGGCAGCGGGGTTTCTGACCAGGGAAGAGGTTACGGCAGCCATGGACCGGGTGGCGGACCAGGTAAGATGCAATATGGAGTACTTGGGCACCAGATTCCCTTCATCAGCCACCAGGAACCAGACATACGGAGTCATAGACAACATCGAATGGACGGACGGATTCTGGACAGGACTTCTGTGGCTGTGCTACGAGTACACAGGAGACGATGCATTTAAAAATCTGGCTCTTAAAAATGTGGATTCCTTCCTGAACCGGGTAGAGAAGCGCATTGAGCTGGACCACCATGATCTGGGCTTTCTCTACAGCCTGTCATGCGTGGCCGGATATAAGCTGACTGGTTCTGCAGAGGGCCGGAAGGCAGGGCTTCTGGCAGCCGATAAGCTGATGGAGCGGTTTCAGGAAAAGGGCGGTTTCATCCAGGCCTGGGGAGAGCTTGGAGCCAGGGACAACTACCGCCTGATCATTGACTGCCTGCTGAATATTCCGCTGCTGCACTGGGCTTTTCTGGAAACCGGAAACCCTGTATACCGGAACGCAGCGGTGCGGCATTATGAGGCGGCCTGCAACAATGTGATAAGGGATGACGCCTCAGCGTACCACACCTTTTATTTTGACCCTGGGACAGGGGAACCTCTTAAGGGCGTTACCAGACAGGGATACAGCGATGACTCGGCCTGGGCCAGGGGCCAGGCATGGGGAATCTACGGTATACCTCTGAATTACAGATACGTCAAGGATGACAGCGCCTTCAATCTGTTTAAGGGAATGACCAATTATTTCCTGAACCGGCTTCCGGAGGATCAGGTATGTTACTGGGATCTGATATTCACAGACGGTTCAAATCAGTCCAGGGATTCATCGGCGGCAGCCATTGGGGTGTGCGGTATTCATGAGATGCTTAAGTATCTGCCGGAGGTAGAATCCGATAAGAATACCTACCGCCATGCCATGCACTGTATCCTGCGCTCCCTGATGGAACGCTATACGGCGCCGGAGATAAAACCCGGAAATCCGGTGCTGCTCCATGGAGTGTATTCATGGCATTCAGGCAAGGGTGTGGATGAGGGGAATATCTGGGGAGACTATTATTATATGGAAGCCCTTATGCGGTTCTATAAAGACTGGAATTTATATTGGTAAGAAAACATGAAAACCCATGGAGAATAAACAAAATGGGCTTATAACAAGGAGGATATGAAATGGCAGTACCTAATATAGTAGCATTCAGGATTGACGAGAGGCTGATTCACGGACAGGGACAGCTCTGGATTAAAGCTCTCGGCGTGAATACGGTTATCGTTGCAAATGATTCGGCCAGCGAGGATTCCATGCAGCAGACGTTGATGAAGGCAGTGGTTCCAAAGACCATCGCCATGCGCTTTTTCTCTATCCAGCACACCTGTGACGTAATCATGAAGGCATCTCCGAAGCAGACCATCTTTATTGTCTGCAAGACGCCGGAGGATGCGCTTAAGCTGGTGGCGGGCGGAGTACCTGTGAAGGAAATTAATGTGGGCAATATCCATCACGCTCCGGGAAAGGAGGAAGTGAGCAAGTATATTGCACTGGGCGGCGAGGATAAGGCAGCCTTAAGGCAGCTGCGTGACACGTATGGAGTTGTCTTTAATACCAGGACAACTGCTTCCGGCGACGACGGGGCAGCCAGGGTGGATTTAAATAAGTATCTTTAATTGTAAAATACACGTTTAAGAGGAGGGAATTATCGTGACAATCAGTATGTTTCAATGTTTGTTAATCGGTCTGTGGACAGCCTTCTGTCTGGCAGGCATGCTGTTCGGAATTTACACCAACCGGTGCCTGGTCATGGCAGCCGGCGTGGGACTTATTTTAGGGGACCTTCCCACCGGCCTGGCCATGGGAGCTGTAGGCGAGCTGGCATTTATGGGATTTGGCGTATCCCAGGGCGGTTCCGTACCGCCAAACCCCATGGGCCCGGGAATTGTGGGAACCATCATAGCCATTACCATGAAGGATTCCGGTATTGATGTGGGCTCTGCCCTAGCTCTTTCATTCCCATTTGCAGTGGCTTTCCAGTTTGTGATTACAGCCACCTATACCTTTGCCACAACCCTTACAAGCTATGCTTATAAGGCCCTGGATAAGAAGAATTTCCGCGGCTTCAGGATAGCTGCCAATGCAACAGTCTGTGTATTTGCGGTGGTCGGCTTTATTATCGGATTCGGCGGCGCCTTCAGCTCCGAGGGACTCCAGAAGGTGATTTCACTGATTCCCGCATGGCTCAGCGCGGGTCTGGGCGTGGCAGGCAAGATGCTTCCCGCCATTGGCTTTGCCATGATTCTCAATGTAATGGCAAAGAAGGAACTGATTCCATTTGTACTGTTTGGCTATATCGCCATTGCCTACCTGAACCTTCCTGTCATGGGAGTGGCTGTTATCGGTACGGCCATTGCACTGCTTGTATTTTTCCATGCCGGCAAAGGAAACGGCGAATCTGTAGAAGAAGTGGAGGTTGAATTTGAAGATGGCATTTAATCAGCTGGAGAAAAAAGATTATATGAAAACATCCCTGCGGGCCTATTTCCTGCAGAATGGATTTAACTATGGCAATTACCAGGGCCTTGGCTATGCAAATGTACTTTATCCCGCCCTTCGCAAGATGTACAAGGACGACGATGACAAACTCCAGGAAGCATTGAAGGAGAACATAGAGTTTTTTAACACCAATATTCATTTTCTCCCGTTTATCACCAGCCTTCATCTGGTCATGCTGGAGAATAAGACTCCTTCCAATGAAATCCGAAACATCAAAATGGCTCTCATGGGACCGTTGGCAGGTATCGGTGATTCTCTCGCCCAGTTCTGTCTGGCGCCGCTGTTCGCCACCATTGGTGCGTCCCTGGCCCAGGACGGCCTGATTATGGGGCCCATCCTGTTCTTTGTGGCCATGAACGTGATTCTTCTGGCCATGAAGCTTCTCACCGGCATGTGGGGATACAAACTGGGCACCAACATCATTGCCACCCTCAGCACGAAGATGGAACAGATTTCCAACATCGCCAGCATGATAGGTGTGACCGTTATCTCAGGACTTGCGGTAAATTTTGTGAAGATTTCCACACCGATTCAATACGTTGCCAATATGCCGGGAGACCAGCAGAAGGTGGTGGCCATCCAGGAGATGATAGATGCCATTGCCCCCAAGCTCCTTCCTGTATTGTTCACAGGACTTATTTTCTACCTGATAAAAGTGAAAAAGTGGACCACCTATAAGCTGGTCATCCTTACCATTATCCTGGGTGTGGTGCTTTCTGTCCTGCATCTGATTGCCTAGAAAAAAGCGGGGAGGTACCCTTTGGCATGTATGCCTGAAGCATACAGCAGGGGTGCCTCCCTCTCTGGTTTATAAATATGGAAGATCACAGGGGGCGCAGCAGCCCGCCTGAATGAGAGAAAGACCAAATGGAATAAAAAGGAGTTATCTATGGGTGATGAACGGTATGTACAAGTAAGAGAAAGAGCAGTGGCCTACGCAGCCTGGTATGAGAAGGAACGGGTGACCGCCCATTTCACTGAAAACTGCCGGGAGGAGGCAAAACAAATTCTGGCGCAGGCAGACAGGCTCATGGCGCATACATTTTCGTTTGAGGACAGATGGGATATGGAACCCTGCCGTGAACCGTTTACCCTTAAGGAAATGATATGGGACAGAAGCCCCAACGGGGATCCGGAATGGATTTTCATGCTGAACCGTCACGAATACATGAACAAACTGCTTATTGCCGGCTGGCTTACCGGCGATACGTCATATGCTGAAAAGCTGAAATGGTTCCTGCTTCATTGGATACAGGCAAACCCCATACTGCCAGAGGGAACCGTGACCACCAGGACCATTGACACGGGAATCCGGTGTATGAGCTGGCAGTATCTGCTGCTTCATCTTCTGGGAGAGGGACTTATAGAGGAAAGGGAAGCGGGTGAAATCCTGGAGAGCATGAAAGACCAGTTTGCCAGTTTGAGGAAGAGGTACATTGGAAAATATACGCTCAGCAACTGGGGCGTCCTTCAGACGGCATCCATATGCAGCGGGTACCTGTGGTTTCGCGAATATTTACCTTCAGACGGAACAGAGGACTGGGCCTGGAAGGAACTGGAACGTCAGATTGGGCTTCAGGTGCTGGATGACGGAGCCCACTGGGAGCAGTCCATGATGTATCATGTGGAGGTGCTTCTGGCCTGTATGAAGCTGCTGGCCTCCTGCCGGGCCATCGGCCGGATTGGAAGCAGGACTGATAAGGCCGGCGCGGGATATGGCTGGGGTGAACCTGGCGGGGATGGAGATAGCCGGAAAGAATTTTGGCGCAGTACAGACTGGCTGGAGAAGGCAGTTGACAGGATGAGCCGTTACGTGCTTTTTGCCACGGGACCGGATCATGTTCAGATAGCCCAATGTGACAGCGATGTTACCGATGTGAGGGATGTGATGGTGAAGGCTGCTGTTCTAACCGGTGACGGCAGGTATAAGTATGCGGGATATGATACCGCGGACCTGGACAGCGCCTGGCTGCTAGGCAGTGCCGGAATCGCCGGATACCGCGCCATGGAAGGCAGAAAGCCGGAGAGCCGGTCCCTGGAAGCAGCGGATGCCGGGCATATTTTTTTCAGAAGCAGCTGGGAGGAGGACAGCCATTTTACCTACCTGAAATGCGGTCCCCTTGGAAGCGGTCACGGACATGCGGATTTGACCCATATATCGCTCTATTACAGAGGCCGTTCCGTACTGGCGGACAGCGGCAGGTACTCCTATGTGGAGGAAGAACCGCTGCGCCCGTTTTTAAAGAGCGCCCAGGCCCACAATGTATGCGTTATAGACGGAGAATCCCATGGAAGGCCCAGGGGTTCATGGGGGTATGACAGCTTTGGACAGAGCTTTAAAAATTATTACCGGGAACAGGGGCCGGTCCATTACGGGGAAATGGCTTATCACGGATGTCTTATGTCCGGCGAACATTATCTGGTCATCCGCAAGGTGATGGCGGTGGACCAGGGAATCTGGATGATTGTCAATGATATACGCTGCGACGGCAGCCATGAGGTAAAGGAGTATTATCATCTGGACAGTGCCGTGCAGGCTGCCCGAACAGGACCGGGCAAGGACGGGACCGGGGAATACTGGAGACTGTGCTGCGGCGGGGATGTGTCAATGACGGTGCTGGGATCACGCCCCTTTGAGTCAGAGACCTGCATTATATCCAAACAATATAACCAGAAAGAAAAAAGCACCTGTCTGGTCAGGAAAACCGGCTTTACAGACCGTATCACAGACTGGACCTGTCTGTTGGGTGAAGGAACAGAGGCTAAGAAAACCCCTGTTTTCCAGTATGGAAGCAGCCGGCCTGAGCCGGAGGAACAGGTGACGGCCATGAGCTTTTGCATCTCGCCGGATGAATCCTGGGATTTCCTGATCTGGAATCAGGAGACATGGCAGGGCGGTAAAATCCATTATTGCAAAGGGGTGCCGGTTTATGCAAAGGCAGCAGCCATTCACACCATAAATGGGAACACGACACTTTACCGATTAAGGATTTAATGGTATATTTATAAGAGCGATGCAGGATGAGGCGGGTGGAGGTCAGAATGAAGAAGTTGACAATTAATGAGATTGCTGAACGGGCGGGTGTTTCAAAGACAACGGTGTCCTTCTATCTCAACGGCAAGATTAATAAGATGTCTGAGGAGACCAAACAGAGAATACAGCATATCATTGATGAGACCGGATATGAGCCAAGTGCTGCAGCCAGGGCCATGAAGGCCAAGAGCAGCGGCGTGGCGGGGGTCATTCTGGCGGACACGTCGGAGGGATACTGCGCCAGAGCTCTCAAAGGAATTGAGGAGGCGGCCAGTGCCCTGGAGTACCAGATTGTGGTCGGAAACAGCGGTCTCGCTTTCCAGCATGAGAAGGATTATGTGGAACGCATGCTCCGGCTGGGGGTTGACGGTTTTATAGTCCAGTCCACCTACCGCTTCGGCATGCTGGCCTCAGACCTGGAAAAAAAGAAAAAGCCCGTCGTATACCTGGATGCCAAGCCCTATGATTTCAAGGGGCGGTATGTAAAAAGCAATAATTATGACTGCGTGTATCAGGTGATTTCGGAATGCATCAAGAAGGGATATGAGAACTTTCTCATGATTTCCGACGGCGACTCCAATATCAGCGCGGGTTTTGAGAATACCCAGGGATATAAGGACGCCATTCAGGACGCCTGGAAGGAGGGCGCCACCCAGTATCTCCAGGAGGGCGTGAAGTCCGATCAGGTGTATGAAATGCTGAAGGACCAGATTGACCTGGAAAAAAAGACGCTGATTTATGTTGCCAGTCCGGGACTTTTGCAGGTGGTGTACCAGGCGATCCGCAGATACCCGGATTATATGAGGCTGTTTCCTGACACACTGGGCCTTATCGGCTTTGACGCGGAGGGATGGACCAGAATGACGACCCCAACCATTTCCGCCATCATCACGCCCGCTTATCAGGAAGGGGTCAGGGCCATGGAAGAGCTGGCCGACATCCTGGACGGCAAGAAAACAGACGGGGAAGTGGTGTTTAAGAATATAGTCAAGTGGAGGGAAACCACCCTTTGACCCTTTGATTTTCGGCTTCTGTTTTTTGCCGGGGCGGAATCGTCCATGATGGAATGGAGACTCTGACAGATGCGAAACAGGCTGAGGGCAGTGCCATTAGGCCGTTTCCTGTCATCCCAGGGTGAGCAGGGACAATGTTTACGTTGTTTCCAGGGTGGCCGTAAAATATTTATCATTTGTTTAGAAAGAAGTCAGAGTTTTTTAAATATAAATGTTGCCCAGTCTGCTATACTTGTAGAAAACAAAAGAAACGGACTGGACAAAGAATGAAATTCTGGGCTTACTTTTTAATTCCCGTATACACGGTTTTATTTACAAGAGGATATAATTGGTTTACCACCAATTTTTCTGTTATCGGCAATTTTTTTGACAGGAAAAAGTCGTTTTTCCTGTGGGGAGTTCTGGTGGGAAGTTATTTTTATATGATACACCGGAATATAAAATCCCGTGCAGCGCTGCACCCAATCTGCGCCAGATTGATACCGGCTGCACTGGTACTGTTGTTCTGCGCCATTACGACGCCCTACCTTCCGGAGGAATTGCCCCTCAAATCTGTACTGCATATCGTATTTGCATTTTTATCCGCAGTGCTGGTGCTTTTGTACCTGTTTTGGATAATCCGGACCAGGTATCAGACAGAGCCAGGAGCATACAGGCCTTTTCTGTATGGATGGGGAGCCATTGTGGGGGTGTCCGTAATCCTTTTGGCGGTGGCCGGAATCATCAGCAGCGCATTGGAGATTTATGTGACGCTGACATCCGTTGCCATGGCGCAGCGTCTGGCTTGCAGGGTTGCCGTACAGGAGGAAATGCCGGACAGCGGTGGAGACACATCCGAAAAAGCTTCGCGGAGAAAATCTCTGGGAAAACGCCGCAATCATCTATTGACATAAAAAACGGATTTACATATAATAAGGCTAGAAAAAACGTGCTTTTCCAGTGGATATACACGAATTCAGCCACAAAGAGAGAGTATATGGCACAGAGGTGTTATGACTCTCTCTTTCAATATCAGGGAGGATTTTTATGCCAGTATTTGATTTCAGCGACACACCAAAAAAGGAAGAAGAGCCACAGTGCACTTACACGGTATATTACTCCAATGAGCCGGCGGCTTCTCCGGAGAAGCCCATGCTTGTTCTGGATAACAGCAGCCGGGACTGGAGACACCATTCCTGCGGCGTTTTCACCAACCAGGCCAAGCGGACCGCTTTCGAGTTCAAGGAGGAGGACGGGACTGTCAGCGCGGATATCCTGCAGGTTGACGCCCGCTTCACCAGCCTGCTGCGCTGGCTGGGGGAAAACCATATCAGCGTCCGATTGTCCGGTCAGAACCGCGGAGACGGATACGCGGTCTATAAGATTCGGGAGGTGGCCTTTGGAGGAGGGACCAAGCTGTCTGCCGAGGACGGTTTTCTACAGTTTATGATTGAACGGCTGCTGGCAGGCAGCGCGCCGGAGCCAGAACTGGCAGAGGAGGACCAGGAGGAAAACGGTGACGACATGAAGCTGACCAGTATTCAGAGCCTTACTGATTTCATGAACTGCGCCGGCAGGACGCTGCCGGACAATATACGGATTTGGGCCCGCAGGAACCTGGCGGTGGCCCGCTCCCATGAAGTGACTCCGGAGGAGAGGCGCCATGCCCAGCGCGCCCTTTCCATCATGATGAACATTCAGTGGAAGAATCACTATTTTGAATCCATTGATCCTGTGGAGGCCCGCAGGATTCTGGATGAGGAACTGTACGGCATGGAACGGGTCAAACAGAGAATCATAGAGACCATCATACAGATTAACCGCACCCATACGCTTCCTGCATACGGCATGCTGCTGGTTGGCCCGGCAGGTACAGGAAAGTCACAGATTGCCTATGCGGTAGCCAGGATATTAAAGCTTCCGTGGACAACCCTGGATATGAGCTCCATCAATGATTCGGAACAGCTCACCGGCAGTTCCCGCATTTATTCCAATGCCAAACCCGGAATTATCATGGAAGCGTTCTCTATGGCAGGAGAATCCAATCTTGTCTTTATTATCAACGAACTGGACAAGGCGTCTTCAGGAAAAGGAAACGGCAATCCCGCCGATGTGCTGCTGACCCTCCTGGACAATCTGGGATTTACGGACAATTACATAGAGTGTATGATACCCACCGGCGGCGTGTATCCCATTGCCACTGCCAACGATAAGAGCCAAATCAGCGCGCCTCTCATGTCGCGTTTTGCGGTGATTGATATTCCGGATTATACGCCGGAGGAGAAGAAAATTATATTTTCAAAGTACGCCATGCCAAAGGTTTTAAAGCGCATGGGGCTGCATGAAAATGAGTGTGTGGTGACAGAGGATGCGCTTGACGCGGTCATTGAAAAATACGCGGACACCACAGGCATCCGGGATCTGGAACAGGCCGCGGAGCATATGGCCGCCAATGCCCTTTACCAGATAGAAGTGGACAATGTGGCTGCGGTGGTGTTTGACGGGGATATGGTGAGGGAGCTGCTGGGGTAAAGGCGTGTTCCTGCACAGAGCAGAACAGGGAGGAGCGTATCCAGATTCGCTGTGCAATCAAAAGATTGGGGAGGGAAATAGTATGTATTATACAACAGATTATATATCGCCGGTGGGCAGGATTAAACTGGCTGCTGACGGCGAAAGACTGGTTGGGCTGTGGCTGGAAGGACAGAAATATTTTGCCGGTACTGTTAAAGAAGAGATGACGGAGGCCCCGGAACTTGGGATTTTTAAAGATACAAAGGACTGGCTGGACCGCTATTTTGCGGGAAAGAGGCCTGAGTCCTCAGAGCTTTTGCTGGCTCCCCTGGGAGGAGAATTCCGGCAGGGTGTATGGGAAATCCTCTGTCAGATCTCCTATGGACAGCTCACTACGTATGGCGATATTGCAAAGAAAATAGCGGAGAAGATGAACCGGGAAACCATGTCAGCCCAGGCAGTGGGCGGAGCAGTGGGCCACAATCCTATTTCCATCATCATACCGTGCCACAGGGTGGTGGGCGCGGCCGGCAGTCTGACCGGATATGCCGGGGGCATTGATAAAAAGATATGGCTGCTGAAGCATGAAGGGGTGGACATGGAAGGCCTGTTTATACCTGAGAAGGGGACGGCACTTTGAAGGTAAAGAAATGTTACTGAAAAGCCCTGTTATGGGATTTGGCTGGGGACGATGACGGGGTGGTGGCGGGTGAGAAAGCAGGTTTGGTAACACAAATGGGCCGGCAGCTTCCTGCCGGCTCATTTTGTATGAGAAAAGTTGTATGAAAAGCATTACGCTTTATAAATCAAATATATCATCAAGGTATGAATAAGATATGAACAGGAATGACTTTTATTCTGTATTTTACCAACTATTTTACCTATACTTTTCTGACCGGACCATGACCAGCAGGAAGAGAGCGTAGGGACTGCATCTGTTCAAAATGCGGATAGAGAGACTATCTGGATGAGGATAAGGGGAAAAGGTGAGTCTCCCCCCAATCCTTTACGTGTTCCATTATGGGCATGAAGCTCTGTCCCAGGTCTGTCAGGGAATATTCCACCCTGGGAGGAAGCTCTTTATAGTCATGACGGCTGATAAAGCCGTCTTCTTCAAGGGAACGGAGCTGATTAATCAGGGATGATTCTGATATGCCGCCTATATGGCGGCGCAGCGCTCCAAATCTGTGTATATCCTGGAAACCAATATAGTACAGGATTTCAATTTTCCACTTCCCCCCAAGGACTCTCTGAACCTTCTGTATGATTTCACATCGTTCCGGAACTGATTTTTCTGTTTTCACGGTGACTCCCCCTGCTGCGTGCTTATAGTATTGGCTTTTATCAATATTCCGGCTGCTGTATCAGGAATATTGTTGAGTATGCAGAGTGATTATAACACCAACAGTATTGTTAAACAATGTACCACAAAAATTTTGGGTACTTTTCTTTTTGATGTATCATGTCTATAATCAGCGTATAACCAACAGGAGGGGAAAAAGATATGGAATCCGTGATATATTATTTTTCAGCAACCGGCAATAGTCTGCGTATTGCGAACATCATGGCAGAAAGGATGGATGGGCTGTTGCTTCCCATGTCAAAATATAAGGGGACAAAATGCAGCAGCCGGCAAATCGGCCTGGTTTTTCCCACATATTTCTGGGGCGTTCCCAGAACCGTGGCAGAGTTTGTGGATGAAATGAAAGTTGAGACAGATAACCCATATGTGTTTGCAGCCGCAACCTGCGGAGGGCTTGCCGGAGGTGTATTGGGGCATTTGGACGCACTTCTTAAGAAAAAGGGGCTCCATCTGGATTATGGAATAACGATTCCGTCTGTAGCGAATTTTATAGAGGAGTATAATCCCAAGACACGTTCGGCAGACAGAAAACTCAGGGAAGCTGATGAGATGGCTGAAAGGGCTTCGGCAGAAGTGATTGCAGCCAGGCGCAACGGACCATTTGGGTTCCATGTCTGGGACAGAATGTTTTATAAGCTTTATACGGATTATAAACTGAACAGAGACACAGGATTTCATGTGGATGATACTTGTGTCCGCTGCGGTATTTGCCAGAGGATCTGCCCCAGCCGGAATATTGTACTGAAAAATGAAAAACCGGAATTTCAGCACCGCTGCGAACACTGTGTAGCGTGTATCAACTGCTGCCCACAACAGGCCATCCAGTGGAAACATGCAACACAGAAGCGGGTCCGCTACCGGAATCCGGGTGTATCTGTTCACGATATCATAGAAGGTATGGGAAGTGCCCGGAATAGCTTTATATCGAAGGATCGAGACATATAAAGTGTGAAAACCATTCCCAAAAACCACTCCAAAAAATTACAGCTGTCCAAAACCAGTCTGAGATTGTACAGAATCAAAATTCAGTATATAATAAGTATGCTTTATTATGAATACTGGAGGAAGAAGAAAATGACATTTACGTACCCGGCGGTATTTACGCCTCATAAAAACGATAAAGGCTATCATGTAACATTTCCGGATCTGCAGTGCTGCGAGGCAGACGGACCGGACCTGGAGGATGCTGTGGAGCATGCCAGGGAAGCAGCCTACAACTGGCTCTATCTGGAGATTGAGGAGAAAACCTTTGAGTTTCCTCCCCAGACCCATATGGAGGATATCAGGCTGGAGGAAGGGGAGTTCCTGAAACACATCATGGTGACAGTAAAGCTGCTTCCGGATAATGATTGATTTTATTGCTTTTTTTTACATTAAGTGGTAGGATAAAGCATATCGAGTTAAGAACAGCTGGTGCCGCTGTCTGTCTTTGTCAGACAGCGGGTAATAGGGAAACAGGTGGAAATCCTGTACGATCTCGTCACTGTAAGTAAGGAGCCCATGGTTTATGTCAAGGACAGTCACTGATTCAGTTAGAATTGGGAAGGCAGCCATGGGTGTTGATATACGAGTCAGGAAACCTGCCAGTTGTTGGTACAGGAATAATTTTCCAAATCACGAGTAATTGGTTGTACCGATTTACGGTGTTTCGGCCGCGGATTTCTGACTCAGACGGTAACGGATTTTTACGCAGGGAAACTGTGTCCTGACGGAGGGTGATTCCCTCGGGGCACGGGTACGCTGCGTATTACATATCTGCAGAAAAACGTATATCCCCAGGACGCTTGCGGAATACGCTTATGCGCGTGTGGACTGCCGTTTGGGATTTGTCAGATACAGGCTGCATATTCCTCTACCTTGGTTTAACCGATACGGTGTCATAAAACAAGGAGGAAAGAGAAGATGAAGATGAAAAAACTGGCAGTATTTTTTGCGGCAGCAGCCCTGACAACAGTGACCGCAGCCGGCTGCTCCGGCGGGCAGAAGGAGACGGCGGCAGATGCCGCCAAAGATTCTGAGGCAGTGACAACTGCGGAGCAGACCACAGGGGCAAAAACAGAAGTACCAGAGACAACAGCAGAGGCAGCAGAGGCGGCAGCGGAGGCTGACGAGGAGAATTACGATACTGGCGATGCTTCAAAGGATAATGCCAGAAATCAGGATGGAATCGGTGAAAATGAGCTTCTGGTAGTCAGCTTTGGTACCAGCTACAATGACAGCAGACGTCTGACCATTGGTGCCATTGAGGACGCTGTTGAGAAGGCATTTCCTGATTTCGCAGTCAGGAGAGGATTCACCAGCCAGATTATTATTGATCACGTAAAATCCAGGGATAATGTTGCCATTGACAATGTAGGAGAGGCCCTTGACCGCGCGGAGAAGAACGGTGTCAGGAATCTTGTAATTCAGCCCACCCATCTGATGAACGGACTTGAGTATACGGATTTGGTCAATGAGGCGGCGGAGTATTCTGACGCATTTGACAAAGTGGCAATCGGAAAGCCGCTTCTCACCACAGAGGATGATTTCAGGGCAGTCATGAAGGCTGTCACAGAGGCAACTGCACAGTATGATGACGGTGAGACAGCCATCTGTTTTATGGGACACGGCACAGAGGCAGAGTCCAACCAGGTATATGCAAAAATGCAGGATATGCTTACAGAGGCAGGTTATAAGAATTACTATGTGGGTACCGTTGAAGCAGCGCCAAGCCTGGATGATGTCCTGGCAGCGGTGGAGGAAGGAAGCTACAAGAAGGTGGTTTTGGAGCCGCTGATGATCGTGGCAGGCGACCATGCCAACAATGATATGGCAGGAGACGAAGAAGGTTCCTGGAAGACTGCGTTTGAGGATGCGGGCTATGAAGTGACATGCCTTGTCAACGGACTCGGCCAGCTGGAAGCAATCCAGCAGCTCTTTGTAGAACATGCTCAGGCAGCGGTTGACAGTCTGACAAAATAAATCATAAGAATAAACGGGCGGTCGGGGCAATTTGCTGATCGCCCTTTTAGAGGTGGGAATATTGGAAGTAATATACATGAAAATGAAGCTCTGTGCCCTCCTGGCCGCCATAGGGCTGTGCGCAGGGAACCTTTCGGGCTGCGGAGGAAAGGCGCCGGCTGCCGCTGATACCAGTGCCGCCGCAAAATCTTCTATGGGGGAACTGGCCGATGTGGAACTGGCCGAAGCGGAACTGGCCGGAGGGGCATATGATGATGCCCCGGCAAAAAACACCCAAAACCAGGAGTCAGGCAGCCTCGGGGATGCGGTGAAAGACGGAATGGAGCCGGTTTCGGCGGATGCGCTGAAGGATGGGGTCTATGAGGTCAGGGTGGACTCCAGCTCCGGCATGTTCCGGATTACGGAGTGTGAACTTACGGTGCAGGATGGCGCTATGAGCGCGGTTATGACCATGAGCGGGACCGGTTATCTGAAACTGTATATGGGAACCGGGGCTGAGGCGGAGCAGGCTTCTGAGGCGGATTTTATTCCATTTGTGGAGAATGCAGATGGAAAGCACACCTTCAAGGTACCGGTGGAAGCGCTGGACAAGGAAATTAACTGCAGCGCCTTCAGCAGGAAAAAGGAAACATGGTATGACCGTGTGCTGGTATTTTGTTCCGGCTCCCTTCCGGCAGAGGCCTTTGCCGACGGTGAGGCGGCTACGGCGAAGAGCCTTAAGCTGGAAGATGGTTCGTATACGGTGGCAGTCAGGCTGGAGGGCGGTTCAGGCCGGGCGTCTGTGGAGACGCCGGCGGCGCTTAGGGTTGAGGACGGCAATGCATTTGCGGTTATTACATGGGGCAGTTCCAACTATGATTATATGAAGGTTGACGGGGAGAGGCTGGATCTGATAAGTACCGGGGGTAATTCTTCGTTTGAGATTCCGGTCCGTGTATTTGACCGGAAGATGCCGGTCATAGCGGATACCATTGCCATGAGCGAACCTCATGAGGTGGAATATACCCTTGTGTTTGATTCAACCACAATTAAAAAGGCTGAATGATGAGACGGATAAAGAGATTAATGGCAATTGCCGCCGCCGGAATCCTTATGACAGCAGTGTGTACAGGCTGTTCCTCGGCAGGGCGGACCGGGGCAGATCCGGCTGTCGCGAATAACCGGTCCCTGGGTTCCTCCCCTGCCCCGGTTCCGGAAGGCTGGAGCGGCATAAAGAGAACCGGCAGTATGGAGCTTCTCTATGCGGACCAATTTTCAGTGGACTATTACGATGGCGGTTACGCAATGATAACGATTAAGGACAGCGGCCGTTATCTGGTGGTGCCGGAAGGAAAATCACAGCCTTCCGGCCTTCCGGGTGACGTGGCGGTCATAAAGCAGCCTCTGGAGAATATTTATCTGGCGGCGACCTCGGCCATGGACCTGTTTTGCAGCCTGGATGGAACAGACCGGATTACACTGTCAGGGACAGATGCTTCCGGCTGGTACATAGAAGAGGCAAGGTCAGCCATGGAAGATGGCAGGATGCTCTATGCGGGCAAATACAACGCGCCGGACTATGAGCGGATTTTGTCCGGGTCCTGTGACCTGGCGGTAGAATCCACGATGATTTACCATTCCCCGGAAGTAAAGGAGCAGCTGGAGAGACTGGGGATACCGGTTCTGGTGGAGCGCTCCAGCTACGAGCGCCATCCTCTTGGAAGGATGGAATGGCTTAAATTATATGGGGTGCTGCTGGGCCGGGAGGAACAGGCAAACAGCTGTTTTGCCGGACAGGTGAAGCAGCTGGAACCTGTCATGGCTCAGGAGAGTACCGGAAAAACAGTATCATTTTTCTATATCAGTTCCAACGGCTATGTAAATGTCAGGAAGTCGGGGGATTATGTGGCTGAAATGATAGACCTGGCCGGAGGAACCTATGTGCCCCAGGGACTTACGGAAAATGAAAACGCGCTGTCCACCATGAATATGCAGATGGAAAGCTTTTATGCCGCCGCCAGGGATGCGGATTATATTATATATAACAGCACCATAGACGGTGAGCTGGACAATCTGAGCCAGCTTTTGGAGAAAAGCAGTCTCCTGGCTGATTTTAAGGCTGTGAAGGAGGGAAATGTGTGGTGTACGGAGAAAAGCCTGTTTCAGGAGACCATGGGCCTGGGGGATATGATTTTGGATATCCACCGTATACTGACAGAGGAGGAGCCGGAAGGCCTCAGGTATATGCACCGGCTGCGTTAAATAAGGAGTAGTCTGAATGATAAAAGGTACTTATATAAAAAACAGTATTTCATTTGCCCTTCTGGCGGTCATGATGTGCTTTTTATTTATCTGGAACATCAATTCCGGCAGTGTGCATCTGTCAGTGGAGGAAATAGGTGAAATTCTGTTCAGAAGGACAGGGGAGGCAGCCTCATACCGCATTGTATGGGACATACGCCTCCCCCGGATTCTCTCGGCCGTGATACTGGGCGGGGCGCTGTCCGTATCGGGTTTTCTGCTCCAGACGTTTTTTGCAAATCCCATAGCAGGCCCTTTTGTGCTGGGGATTTCATCCGGCGCAAAGCTGGTGGTTTCCCTTGTGATGATAGTTTTGCTGGGAAGGGGAATCTCCATCGGATCGGCGGGGATGATTCTGGCTGCCTTTGCAGGCTCCATGATTTCCATGGGATTTGTCCTGATGATTTCCGGTAAGGTGAAGAAGATGTCCATGCTTGTTATCTGCGGGGTGATGATTAGCTATATCTGTTCCGCCATAACTGATTTTGTGGTGACATTTGCAGAAGATGCCAACATTGTCAATCTCCACAACTGGTCCATGGGCAGCTTTTCAGGTACCTCCTGGGAGAATGTAAGTGTTATGACGGCAGTGGTTTTCCTGTCGCTGATTCTTGTTTTTCTCATGGCAAAGCCGATTGGAGCTTACCAGATGGGGGAAGTGTACGCCCAGAACATGGGGGTGAACATACTGCGGTTCAGGGTGGCCCTGATTCTTCTGTCCAGTATTCTTTCTGCCTGTGTGACTGCATTCGCAGGCCCTATATCCTTTGTGGGAATTGCGGTTCCGCATCTGGTGAAGAGCCTGTTTAAAACGGCAAAGCCCATACTCATGATTCCGGGCTGCTTCCTGGGCGGCGCAGTGTTTTGTCTGTTCTGCGATTTGGCGGCCAGGACCGTCTTTGCGCCCACGGAACTCAGCATCAGCTCCGTGACAGCTGTATTCGGCGCGCCTGTGGTCATTTACATGATGGTGCATAACCGGAAGGGTATGCAGTGAAATGAAGGAAAGATGCAGAAGAACTGCGGGTGAAATGCAGGAGAAATGCAGGTAAGATGCAGGAGAACTGCGGGTGAAATGCAGCAAAGATGCAGGAGAACTGCGGGTGAAATGCAGGAAAGAGGCAGGGAAAGAGCAGGAGAAATGCAAGCGAAATGGAGAGGCGGATTTCATGGCAGAAGATTACATATGGACAGAAAATATGACCGTCGGATACGGCAAAACGCCTCTGATACGGCAAATCGGAATTCATGTTAGGGCGGGAGAAATCGTGACGCTCATCGGGCCAAACGGGGCTGGTAAATCCACCATTCTGCGAAGCGTAATACGGCAGCTGGGACTGCTGGAAGGGACCGTTTACCTGGATGGCATGCCCATGAAGGGGATGGGGGAGAGGGAGATTGCAAAGAGGATGTCCATTCTGATGACAGAGCGGATTCACCCGGAGCTTATGAACTGTGAGGATGTGGTAGGCACAGGCCGCTACCCATATACCGGAAGGATGGGCATACTGACGGCAGAGGACAGAGGAAAGGTCAGGGAGGCCATGGAGCTGGTCCATGCATGGGATCTGGCTTCCCGGGATTTTTCGCAGATAAGCGATGGGCAGAAGCAGCGCATTCTTCTGGCCCGGGCCATCTGTCAGGACCCCAGTGTCATTGTCCTGGACGAGCCCACCTCCTTCCTGGATATCCGGCATAAGCTGGAGCTTCTGACCATTTTAAAGGACCTGGTACGCAGGAAGAAGGTAGCGGTGCTCATGTCCCTTCATGAGTTGGATTTAGCGCAGAAATTATCAGATTATATTGTCTGCGTAAAGGGTGAATACATTGAGCGGTGCGGAACTCCGGAAGAGATTTTCACCTCCTCCTATATTACCGGGCTGTACGGAATCACCAAAGGCAGCTATTATGCGGAATTTGGCTGCCTGGAGATGGAACCGGTGAAGGGTAAGCCTCAGGTATTTGTCATAGGCGGAAACGGAAGCGGGATTCCGGTTTACAGGAGACTGCAGCGCATGGGAATCCCATTCGCGGCAGGCATTCTCCACGAAAATGATGTGGATTACCCCATTGCCAGGGCGCTGGCCTCCCAGGTGATATCGGAAATGCCTTTTGAACCGATTCGGGAAGAGACATATGACCGCGCTGCAGAGGTTTTGGCGTCCTGCGGTCAGGTTATCTGCTGTCTGAAGGAATTTGGTACTTTAAATGATAAGAACAGGAAACTGGCTGAGCTGGGAAGGGATAAGCAGGGGGCTGACTTGCTGGTATAATCTAATCCACCTTTAACTGCAGCTCCGTCACCTGCTCCTCCACATGTTTTGTGGTATGGACGTCTATCCACAAAAGCTCCAGCAAGGGTCCCCGGATATTCATGGAATGTTCCCTGGCATAGTCCAGGAGCCGGGGAACATAGGTCCTGGTCTGGCGGAAGTTGCCGCTGTAGCAGACCGACAGATAGGTACCCTCCCCGATGCAGTGCTCGCCGTCAGGGTGAAGGATGAACACCGCGTCATACTGCTGGCATCGTCCGTCCATGGCATCAGACAGGCTGATAAAGGAGCCCATCTGGTTGTTGCCTATGATATACTGTCTGTCCGGTCCAAAGGAGACCAGCTGTTTAATGAGAATATCCATTTCTTCGTCCGTCTCGTAGCTCTGCATGATCCGGTGGCAGGCGCGGGGCGGCATTTCTTTTAATGTGATGGTCCCGAGAGGGAGTCCCCGTGCCTGGGAAATGGTTTCCCTGCGGGTGATGATATTGTCCCGGAGGGATTTAAGCCGTTCAATGTGCCGGTCAATCACATCCATCTCCTTCTGGAACAGTTCCAGGGAGGAATCAATGCTTCGGTTCTCAATATATGCCTTTATCTGCTCCATGGAAAATCCCAGTTCCCGCAAATCGCGGATAACATTCAGACACCACAGGTCCTCGGTGCGGTAAATGCGGTATCCGTTAGGCGCCCGGCGGGGGACCAGTATGCCCAGCTCCTCATAGTAGCGCAGTATATCCGTGCTTATGTTATAAAGGGAGGCAATCTCCCCGATTTTATAGAATGTTGACATGAATCTTCTCCCAAATATGGCAATATTTACTGTTTACCTTGGTATTATACCAAGGTTTATGATGGGAATGCAAGCAGAGCAGCAAAGTCATCATAAAGGAGTTGTATCATGAATTTAGAGGGAATGTCACTGAAGAAAAAGTTCTGGAGGTTTGTATGGCCTTCCGTGGTGGCCCAGTGGATCTTTGCGTTATATACCATGGTGGATGGAATGTTTGTGGCCAGGGGCGTGTCTGAGGTGGCCTTGTCGGCTGTGAATATTGCCTCTCCCTTTGTAAACTTCCTGTTTTCTGTTTCCATATTGTTTGCCGTGGGTACGTCCACCGTGGTGGCCATTTTCCTGGGGCAGGGCAGGCAGCGGGAGGCTAATCAGGCCAACACTCAGAACATGGTGGTGACAGGAGTCTTATCCCTGTTTATCATGCTCATGGTGTGGCTGTGCCTGGACCCTATTGTAAGCTTTCTGGGAGCCACACAGAGCACGCAGGAGTATGTAAACCATTATATTTTATCCCTGCTGCCCTTTACATGGTGGTTCATCATATCATATACATTTGAGACATTGGTAAAGACAGACGGATTTCCCCGGTTTGCGGCTGCGGCTGTGGCTTCGGGCGCCCTGGTAAACTGTGTGCTGGATTATCTGTTTGTCATGGTATTTCACTGGGGCATTGGGGGAGCCGGGGCAGCCACGGGACTTTCCCAGATGGTTCCGGTATTCCTGTATCTGAAACATTTCCTGGGGCCAAAGGCAACCATTCGCTTCGCCAGGCCGGTTTGGGACTTGGGACAGTTTATCCGGGTGGTGAAGATTGGCCTGTCCTCCGGTTTTACGGAGCTGTCAGCAGGCTTCACAGTATTTATGTTCAACCATGCCATTCTGCGGTATATTGGTGAACAGGGAGTGGTGAGCTACACAATCATCGCATATGTGAATACCATCGTGGTCATGTCCATGGCGGGAATCGCGCAGGGCATCCAGCCTTTAATCAGCTTTCATTACGGCAGACAGGAGCGGGATGTATGCAGCAGGCTTTTGAAGTACTCGCTGACAGCGTCCGTGGGCGTGGCGGGAATAGCCTTTATCTCTTCCATGGCAGGTGCTGACTGGCTGGTGGGTATTTTCATCTCTGAAAAGCTGGAAGGGCTCAGACAGTACTCTGCGTCTGTATTCAGGATATTCAGCCTGTCGTTTCTGGTGGTGGGATTTAATATTACAGGGGCAGGGTATTTTACAGCCATTGAGCGGCCGAAGGAGTCTCTGATTATCTCTTTGGGCAGAGGTATGGTTATCATAGCGGCCTCATTAGCAGTCTGTATTGGCGTGGGGGGAGGAGAAGGCATCTGGTGGGCGCCTGCTGTATCAGAGCTGATGTGCCTGGGCGTCACCCTGATTCTGGTGTATTTGTATACAAGAAGGGAAACTTTCAAATGCATATCTTGAAAAGGCAGAGTATCCTGTGCTAGAATGAAAAACAGAGGTATTAATTGCCCTTTGCCTCCATATATGGTACCATATTTAGTGTTTCGGACAAAACACCAGGTATGAGAAAAGAAAGAGGATTGAAAAATGGGAAAACTCTATGGAATCGGCGTAGGACCGGGAGACCCGGAACTGCTTACTTTAAAAGCGCACCGCATTCTCAATGCGGCGGATGTGATTTTTTGTCCTGAAAAGGAGGCCGGGGCAGGCAGCTTTGCCTTTGATATTATACAGGGACTTTTGGAGGACACAAAGGCGGAAATCGTAAATTTAGTTTATCCGATGCATTATCACGGCACGCAGCTGCGCGAAATGTGGAAGCAGAACGCGGGTTGTATCGCGCAGTATTTAAATGGGGACCGTACCGGCGCCTTTATTACGCTGGGGGATCCGGCGGTTTACAGCACATTTATGTATACCCTTCCCTACATAGAGGAAGCGGGCGTGGAGGTGGAGGTAGTGCCCGGCGTCACTTCCTTCTGCGCTGTGGCTGACTCCATGAAAATACCCCTGGTGGCCTGGAATGAGGACCTGGTGGTAGCCCCTGTGCGTAAAAACAGCAGTGAGGATTTGGGGAGGGTGCTCAGGGAACATGACAATGTGGTCCTGATGAAACCGTCCACTGACCCGCAGGCCCTGCTGAAGGCTCTTAAGGAGAACCATCTGGAGGACAGGTTTGTGCTGATTACCAAGACAGGCACAGGGGAGGAGCGTCTGGTGACTGACTTTGAGGAGCTGGAGCGGTATGATATACCGTATCTTTCCACGGTCATCATTAAGAAGCAGGGGAGGCAGTAATGATTCTATGTAATGACCTGCATAAACAGTTCGGTGATGTGGAAGCGGTGAAGGGTGTCTCCATGGAGATTCCCGACGGGATGTTTTTGGGCCTGCTGGGACCAAATGGGGCTGGAAAGACAACGCTGATGCGGATAATGACCGGACTTCTGGCGCCGGATACAGGCACCGTGGCCTTTGACGGACAGGTGATGGACCGGAATGCCGTGGCTGTCAAGCAGGCCATCGGCGTGACCAGCCAGCATGTCAATCTGGACAAGGAATTGACGGTGGAAGAAAATATGGAGTTTGCAGGCCGCCTTTACCGGATGGGAAAGGCGGATATTGCTGCGTCCACGGACCGCCTTCTGGCCTTTCTCGGACTGGACAGCGTCCGAAAAAGGGCGGCCCAGAACCTGTCAGGAGGAATGAAGCGCAAGCTGATGATTGCAAAGTCCCTGATTCACAATCCAAAATATCTATTTCTGGATGAACCAACGGTAGGCATCGACCCCAATGCCCGCCGGGATATATGGGATTTCCTGCACATACAGCACAAGGAGGGGAAAACCATACTTCTGACCACACATTATATCGAAGAGGCCCAGCACCTGTGCGATTATGTGATGCTGATTGACGGAGGGAAGATATTTAAGGAGGACACGCCCGCCGGACTGATTGATGAAATCGGGCAATTTAAGGTGGAGTACGAAGATGGGGACAGGATAAAGGCTGAGTTCTTTAAGGACCTGCCTGCTGCAAAGTCCAGGGCAGCCGGAATTGACGCGCTGTGCAGCGTGCTTCCTTCCACGCTGGAGGACGTATTTTTCCATTACACCAGCAAGGGGGTGGGAGGATGGAAATAACCACGATTTTGTGGCGGGAATGGCTGTTCCTCAAACGGAGGTTCTGGAGAGTTACATTTTCACAGATGGTATCGCCGCTTTTGTATTTTATTACCTTTGGGATGGGACTGGGGAGAGTGATGGAGATGGATGGAAGGCCCTATCTCTACTACCTGATACCGGGCCTCTTAGCCATGACCACCATGCGCAACAGCTACACATCGGTTTCCACCCGCATCAGCGTCATGCGCCTCCATGAAAAGAGCTTTGAGTGTTATCTGTATTCACCCACCAGGATGCATCTGCTGGCTATGGGCCATATCCTTGCGGGAGCCCTCCGCGGCATGTATTCCGGTGTGTTTATCGTACTGTTGGGAATCGTGTCGGGGGCCAGGCTGGCCATGAACGGGTGGCTTTTGACCGCGGTTATCCTGAATTCGCTGATCTTTTCCGCTCTTGGCTTTCTGGCAGCCATGATGATGGAGAGCCATTACGACATGAACAATTTTACTAATATTGTCATAACGCCCATGTCGTTTCTGTGCGGCACCTTCTTTTCCCTGGACGGCATACCGGAAGCGCTTAAGTGGGTGGTGAATATGATGCCGCTGACCCATACCACCCGGCTTATACGGGAAATTTCGTTTGGCGGCAGTGTCAGCTGGCCCTCCATGGCATCCGCGGTCTTGTTTGCGGCAGCGTTTACCGGAGGCTGCGTGTGGACGTGTTACCGGGAAGCAAAAGCATAAAAACAGGGATTATGGAAAAAACTATAATATTGAGGAAAATAGATTGAAGACAAAAAAGAATGAACATGTGATAAAAGAGGTATATCCCGGCTCTATTGCGCAGGAGATGGAAATAGAACCGGGCGATATACTGCTTTCAATCAATCATGAAGTGATTGAGGATGTATTTGACTACCGGTATCTGATTAAGGATGAGTACATTGAGGTGGTCATAAGAAAACCGGACGGGGAAGAGTGGCTGCTGGAAATCGACAAGGAGTATGACGATGACCTGGGTGTGGAGTTTGAAAACGGCCTGATGAGCGATTACCGTTCGTGCAGCAACAAATGCATATTCTGCTTTATTGACCAGATGCCGCCGGGAATGCGGGAGACCCTGTATTTTAAGGACGACGATTCCAGGCTTTCTTTCCTGCAGGGAAATTACATTACTCTGACCAATATGAAGGAGAGGGACATAGAGAGAATCATCCGTATGCAGCTGGCCCCCATCAACATATCGGTGCAGACTACCAACCCGCAGCTGCGCTGTAAGATGCTCAACAACCGTTTTGCGGGAGATAAGCTTAAGTATCTGCAGATGCTCTATGACGGCCATGTGGAGATGAACGGCCAGGTGGTCTGCTGCAAGAACGTCAATGACGGAGCAGAGTTAGAGAGGACCATCCGGGATTTATCCCGATACCTGCCTTTCCTGAGAAGCGTTTCCGTGGTACCTGCCGGAATTACAAAATTCAGGGAGGGATTGTTTCCCATTGAGTTATATACCAAGGAAGAGGCAGGCGCTGTCATCGACATGGTGGAAAGCCGCCAGCAGGAGTTTTATGAGCAATACGGCCTTCATTTCATTCATGCCAGTGATGAGTGGTACATTATTGCAGGCAGGGATTTCCCTGAGGAAGAGCGTTACGACGGCTATATCCAGCTGGAAAACGGCGTGGGTATGATGCGTATGTTCATCAATGAATTTAACGAGGCCCTGGAGGATGTGATCAGCAAAAAGGAGTATGAAGAGCTGGCCGGAACCGTTTCAAGGACCCTGACCATTGCAACGGGAAAGCTGACGTATCCCACCATCTGCGGCTTCGCAGGAAAGCTGATGGATGCGTTTCCCCATCTCACGGTTCATGTGTACGCTATAAGGAATGATTTCTTTGGGGAGACCATTACGGTATCCGGCCTTATAACGGGACAGGACCTGATAGGACAGTTAAAGGAACGGCAGGCAGCGGGGGAGGATTTGGGAGAAGTACTGCAGATTCCCTCCAATATGCTGCGGGTGGGTGAGCAGGTATTTTTAGATGATCTGACGGTCCGGGATGTGGAGCGGGAGCTGGGGATGAAGGTGGTGGCAGTGGAATCAGGAGGCAGGGAGTTCATTGACGCCATATTGGATCCGGAATACAGAATGGAACGAAGGAATGATAATTTTGTGTACATCCAGGCCTATGACCGGAAGTAAGATATAGTTTTAAACTATAGCTTCCCATAAAATTTACAAATTATCCCTTCCTTTTGTTTTGTGCTATGATTACTGCAATCAGAAAACATGAGCAGCCGGAAATCATGGCCAAGACTTATTGAAGGAAGGGAACAAACATACATGAAGACATCATCATTGTTCAACCATAAAACAGTACTGTCCCTGGAGGTTTTTCCTCCCAAAAGGACAGCGCCCGTTGACACGATTTATAACACGCTGGATGAGCTTAAGGGAATCACCCCTGATTTCATCAGCGTCACATATGGGGCGGGTGGCAGCGAGAACAGTCAGACAACGCTTAAGATTGCGTCTGCTATTAAGCATAAATACGGCATAGAGAGCGTGGCCCATATTCCGTGCCTGAACCTGACAAGGGACGATGTCCTGCTGATTCTGGAACAGCTGAAGGAACAGAAAATAGAGAATATACTGGCCCTGCGGGGGGACCGCACCGCGGACAGGGAGCCGGCTGGGGATTTCCGGTACGCGGCGGATTTGGTGGAGTTTATAAAGAACCATGGCGATTTTAATATAATAGGCGCCTGTTACCCGGAAGGCCATCAGGAATCCGGCGGCCTGGTAAGGGATATGAAACACTTAAAAGATAAGGTGGACGCCGGTGTCAGCCAGCTTATCACCCAGCTTTTCTTTGACAACGAGTATTTTTATCGTTTCAGGGAACGGATGGATTTGGTTGGAATCCATGTTCCGGTGGAGGCCGGAATCATGCCGGTGGTCAACAAAAAGCAGATTGAGCGCATGGTATCCCTGTGCGGCGTAAAGCTGCCGAAAAAATTCATCTCCATGATGGAGCGGTACGGGGATAACCCCATTGCCATGCGGGACGCGGGAATCGCCTACGCGGTAGACCAGATTGTGGACCTGGCAGCCGGCGGCGTGGACGGCATCCACCTGTATACCATGAATAATCCTTATATTGCCAACCGGATTTACGAATCCGTATTCCGGCTGATGGCGTCTTAGGGTAGGTTCTGCCTTAAGACTGACTGCTGATCAGCCGGTGTAATTCCTCCAGATATTTCCCGGCAAATTCGCTGAGATGGATCCTGGGGTCCCCAATCCATCCGATGACCATGTTTTCCTCTGTTTCCAGGGGAACTGCCATGATGGAGTCGCCGTTCAGGTTGCGGTTTAAAATGCCGCTGCATATGGTATATCCGTTTAGTCCGATGAGAAGATTGAACAGGGTGGCCCTGTCGCTGACATAGATTACTTTTTTTCTGGGAATGGTGCTGAGGATTTCCTCTGAGAAGTAAAAGGAATTTTTTTCGCCCTGCTCAAAGGCCAGGAAGGGGTAATCCTCCAAATCCTCAATGGCAACGCTGTCTCTGGCGGACAGGGGGTGGGTTACGCTGATGAATACATGGGGGCTGGCTTTAAACAGCGGATGGAATACAAGGCCGCTTTCCTTGAACAGCTTTTCCAGCACCTTCCGGTTAAAATCATTGATGTAGAGAATGCCCAGCTCACTCCTGTAATTCTTTACATCGTCGATAATCTCATAGGTGCGGGTCTCCCTCAGGGTGAATTCATATTCGTCCGTGTTCTGGCAGGATACCAGGTTGGCGAACGCATTGACGGCAAAGGCATAGTGCTGGGTGGATATGGAGCAGATACGCTTCACCGGTTTTTTGTTTGTGTAGTGCTGCTCCAACAGCTCGGCCTGCTCCAGCACCTGTCTGGCATAGGACAGGAACTCCATTCCCTGGGAAGACAGGGCAATCCCCTTGGAGCTGCGGTTGAAGATGGATATGCCCATTTCCTTTTCCAGCTCCCTTACTGAATTGGAAAGACTGGGCTGGGTTATGAAAAGATGTTTGGCTGCCTCGGAAATAGAGCCGCAGTTTACGATGGTTACAATATAGCGCAGTTGCTGCAGGGTCATGACTAATACCTCCATTGCATTTAATGCATGGAGGTATTTTAGCACGAAATGATATAGTTTAAAACTATGTCATTCCATATTTTTATGATTTTTGCGGTATCGTCCTGATGTCAGCCGGCTGATGCGTCTGTGAAGTTCGGAACAGATACAGTAAAAGGTTATGACGGTAAGGCAGACGGCTGTCAGCAGGAGGGCATAGTCTGTGAAGGTTTGGGGACTGTTTCTGTATGCCCTGTTAAGAAATGGTATCCCCAAAACAATGGAGAAATACCAGAAAGAAGGGGCAGCCCATCTTCCCAGGGCCCTTATGGGGTAAAATCCGGCCCGGGCCCGGCTGTTTCCCCGGTGGGATGTTCCGGGAGCAGCAGAGCATTTCCGGGAGACGTATTCTCCCAGCTGGCAGACGGCAAACAGGGCGGTAAAGTAAACAGCCGTTCCGATGATGGTATGAAGCTGTTTTGGCGTGAGCCATATGCTCCAGGCCCGGGCCGGTGCTGGGCCGGATGCTCCGGCCGTTTCTGCCCATGCAGAGCCGGATACGTCTGTCCATGCCGTGCCTGACATTCCCAGATATATGGGAATGAAAATGGAGAACAGGATACGAAAGCCGTTGACAAAGATGGTCAGCAGATAGGAAGCCAGGGCGCTTAGGGCCATCCATCCTATTTTTCCCTTTATGGTTCTCATCCGGTGAATATAGGAAAAGACCAGGGCTGTCATGGAAATCATCAGGAACTGGAGACCGGAGCAGGAGGCAGCTATGATGAAGCGGCAGGAGTGGCTGACATAACCTGTCTGAGGGACCTTTATGAAGGGAATTCCGCTAAGGGCGCTGACCCACCGGGCAGTGGGGGCCAGAATCCATGAGAGGCTGTCCGGGCCCCCGCGGCTGTAATAATATTTCATTCCCAGCAGCAGGAGGGCTCCTGCCAGATAGAAGGGGATGTTGCGGCGGATTAAAGATTTAGCGCTGGGAATGTCCATTGATTAAGCCTCCTCTGTTTTTCTCTTTTTTCTGTCAGCCCGGCTTCGGCGGATACAGCCTGCTGCCATTATGACTCCTGCGGCACACATCAGTATCAGGGTTCCTGGTTCTGAGCCAATGGTATATCCGGCTCCCACGGCAAAATTAGATACGTGCTGCGGCAGCGGAAGGGGCTGTTTCACATCCGCGGCAGAACCATCCTGGCTGCGGACTGTTTCAGTCACGGCAATAAAGGACGTGTAGGGCGTCATCATGCTGTAGTCCAGTCCCAGCTGTGTGACTGTTTTTTTGATCATGGCCTGTCTGACTGCATCCTGGACATCCTCCCGTGTGCCGTAATCTGTCAGACGTTCCACCTTTGTCCTGGCCCACAGATAGGGGATGGCCGTATTGTCTGCCGGGGCCTCTGCCCGGCCTACCGGTATTTCCTGCATATAATCCTGGTTTCCGGTTTTTCCGGTTATACGAATGGTGCCGGAAGGCTGGCCCCGCCATTTTCCAAACAGGACAATGGGTCTTTGGGCAAACAGGGTGGGAAGGATGTCCGGCTCTACATCGTAAACATCAAAACCGTCAAAGGAAACATTTATGCCGGTCATGACAGGGGACTGGATATAAGTGCTGAAATCACGGGCGGTGTCTGATGCCTGTGACGGTTCTGTTACAACAAAGGCTTCGCCGGAACCGGCTTTTGCGATTCCGTCGATTAAATAGCGGTTGACGGAGGTGCCGATTCCAAAGGAGAAGAAATCTGCTGTCTTAAGATTCCTGTTTATGAGGCTGAATATGGACGATTCATCGGACATATAGCCATCTGTGATAGTGACAATGCTTCTGGCCATCCGCGGGTCCCTTGGAAGGGAGACTGCCTGTTCAAGGGCCGGGGCCAGCTCCGTGCCGCCGCCTCCGTCCTGGCGCTCAATCAGGTCAATGGCCTGCCGGATGTTTTCTGCGGTGGCAGGTACGGATTTTGGCGCCATGGAAACGGCTGTATCTGAGAACAGGATCAGGTTAAACTGGTCAGAATCCCTGAGATTGCCCACCAGGTTCCCTATGAGCTCCTTCGCGGTGTCAAGGGGATACCCGAACATGGAGCCTGACACATCCAGCACAAATATGTATTCACGGGGCGGAATCTCTTCCGCCCTGACACGCTCCGGGGGCTGTACCATCAGCATGAAGAAATTTTCTTTTTCCCCGGTGTTCAGCATGAGTCCGCAGTTTATCTCCTGCCCGGTAAGTCTGTAATCCAGGATGAAGTCCCGGTCCCCTGCAAACTCCCCGGAATCAGAGAGGGTTACATGGGCAATGGATTCGCTTTCCTTTTCCACCTTGATTTTATGGGAACTGCTGGTCAGGCTGGAAATGGGGACGCCTGCGGAGAGGCTGACGGCAATTTCATAGGTACCCTGCGGGGCGGTCCCTTCCTCCAGGTAAGGACTTGCCGTCCACTCATCTCCCCCGCCTGTTTCCGGGGCAGAGCCGGCATACCGTGGGCCGGTCACGGTGGGGAACACAAACTGGTAAACCCCGTCCCTGGGGGATATCAGTTCGGTGTAGTGCAGTTCAATTCGCACCGTATCCCCGGGCATTACATTGGCTACATTCATGGTAAATACATTGGGACGCTGCTGCTCCAGCAGAGAGGCGCTTTTTCCTTCGCTTTTAGCTTCCTCGAATTCTGTTTTGGCCTCTTCCCTTTCCTTTATTTTTGCCGTGATTACCTCGTTCCCGATTTCCATTTTCATTCCATGTACCGTAACCCTGGCAGATGCCGGGAACACGTAACTGGCATTGATGGGTATTGTCCCTTCGTTGGCATAGGTCTGGATGACATAGGTTTCGGCAATGACGCCGTTTATTGTGGAGGACACACTTGTGTCCTTCAGGGGGAACTGGTCTGCCGCCTGTCCGGCGTCCTGTACAAAGAAATAGGGGGCAAGGGTCTTGTCCGCCGTATCCCCGTCCGGTTCCTCACCGTAGACCGCAGCAGGGGTCAGGGCCAGCATAAGTAGTGTCAGACATACATAAAGCCAGGTTTTCTTCCGTTTCATTGTTTGCACCTCGTTTGTTTTTGTTTGGGGTTTTCTTATAATCCAGATTACAATGGCCAGGCATCAAAATGGCATCAAAGATGCATCATATTTGCATCATATGAAAAAACAAGTGAAAACCAAATGAAAACCAAATGAAAAAGGAAATCATTGACATCCTGTAATTTTAGTTATAAAATAAGTACCGGGAATGAAGTTCTCCCTTAGTCTGACTAGAACCGCTTATAAAGCTGATGACTTCTGCATTATGTATTAACGCAGAAATGATCGGCTTTTTCTGCGTTTATAAGGAGGAAAAGGATATGCTGATTAGTATTGCTTTTATGTTGATGCTGGGAATGTTTCTGGGGTGGGTGTGCAGGAAGCTGCGCCTGCCCGGCCTTATGGGGATGATTTTTACCGGGGTTCTTCTGGGTCCCTATGCCCTGAATCTGATTGATGGGTCTATATTGAATATTTCTTCAGAGCTGAGACGGATTGCCCTTATTATTATATTGATGAGGGCAGGGCTTTCCCTGGATTTAAATGACCTTAAAAAGGTGGGGCGCCCGGCCGTGCTCATGTGCTTTCTTCCGGCCTGCTTTGAGATATTGGGAATGGTCCTTCTGGCGCCCCGATTGCTGGGGATTTCGGTTCTCGACGCCGCCATCATGGGAGCTGTGGTGGGAGCGGTGTCCCCGGCTGTCATAGTTCCCAAGATGTTAAAGCTGATTGAAGACGGGTACGGCACGGATAAGGGGATTCCGCAGCTGCTTTTGGCAGGGGCATCCGTGGACGATGTGTTTGTGATTGTGATGTTCACGGCGTTTACGGGCCTGGCCCAGGGCGGGAGCGTATCACCCATAAGCTTTGTTAAGATACCTGTTTCCATTCTGATTGGAAGTTTTATCGGACTGGCGGCCGGCTGGGGGCTGGCCGTATATTTTAAGAGAGTCCATATTCGGGATACGGTCAAGGTCATCATTCTGCTGTGTGTGTCTTTTATCCTGGTGACGTTAGAGGACAGATATTCGGATATTGTGCCCTTTTCCTCCCTGATTTCAGTCATGGGAATCGGAATCGCCCTTCAGAAGAAACGGGAGGAGGCAGCCCGCCGTCTTTCCGTTAAGTTCAATAAGGTGTGGGTCTGTGCCGAAATCATGCTCTTTGTCCTGGTAGGGGCAACTGTAAACATCCATTATGCATTGAGCGCAGGCGTGTGGGCGGTTATACTGATATTCGGCGTGCTGGTTTTCAGGATGGCAGGCGTGTTCTGCTGCCTGGCCGGGACCAGGCTTAATATGAAGGAGCGGGTATTCTGCATGATAGGTTATATGCCAAAAGCTACGGTACAGGCCGCCATAGGCGGGGTGCCTCTGGCCATGGGTCTGGCCTGCGGAGATATCGTGCTGACAGTGGCTGTGCTGGCCATATTGATTACCGCACCTTTGGGAGCTTTTTTGATTGACCTGACCTATAAGCGTTTTTTGCATGAAAGATTATAAGAAAGATCAGAAGAAAGATGAATCCTGCCATTGTGGAGATCAGAACCGCATGGTAAAATGAGAAAAGACTGGTTTGCACAAAGGAGAGGCCAAATGAAGGATGTAAAGAAAATATGCAAAATAGCTGTCATCCAGGCCGCGCCTGTCATGTTTGACAAGGATGCCTGCACACAGAAGGCCGTGGATTTGATTCAGGAGGCATCCCGGAGGGGAGCCCAGCTTATGGTGTTTCCGGAACTGTTCATACCGGGCTACCCTTACGGCATGACATTCGGGTTCCGGGTGGGCAGCCGCAGCGGGGAGGGAAGGCAGGACTGGAAGCTGTATCTGGATAACTCCATTCTGGTTCCCGGGAAAGAGACAGAAAAAATAGGCATGGCTGCGCGGGAAGCAGGGGCTTACGTCAGCATCGGTGTTTCCGAACGGGATGGGGTGACGGGAACGCTTTACAATACAAATCTGTTTTTCTCACCCCGGGGAAGCCTGGTTTGTGTACACAGGAAGTTAAAGCCCACAGGGGCTGAGCGGGTGGTATGGGGGGACGCCGACCGGGGATATTTTCCGGTTGAGGATACGCCCTGGGGGGTGATGGGAAGCCTGATCTGCTGGGAAAGCTATATGCCCCTGGCCAGGGCGGCCCTGTATGAAAAGGGAGTGGCCCTGTATATTTCCCCTAATACAAATGATAATCCGGAATGGCAGTCCACGGTACAGCACATTGCTCTGGAGGGAAGGTGCTATTTCATCAGCTGCGACATGTATATTACAAGAGACATGTATCCTGAAAGCCTGTGCTGCCGGGATGAGATTGACGGGCTGCCGGATACGGTGTGCCGGGGAGGCAGCTGCATTGTGGACCCATACGGGCACTACGTGACAGAGCCGGTGTGGGATAAGGAAGCCGTTATCTATGCGGATCTGGAGATGGACAGGGTAAGCGCCAGCCGGATGGAATTTGATGTCTGCGGCCACTATTCCCGTCCGGATGTGCTGAGGCTTCAGATTGACGACAGATAATCCAGAGGAAAGCAGGTTTTATGGGCGTGAAGACAGAATCAGATACAGGGCAGCATCAGCGGCTGGAGGATGTGAAGAAACTGGCCAGCCGTATTATGCACATGCACTATTGCGAGCATGATATAGAGGGAATCACCTCCTGCTTTTCAGAACAGTTTTCCTGGATGGGGGCTGGGGAGCAGGAGTATTTGTCAGGCCGGAAGGCCTGCGCGGACCACTTCCGCAAATTCAGGGAGAGCATACCTGACTGCAATATATGGGATGAGGAGTACGATGTGGTCTGTCCCATGGAAAACGTGTATGTTGTTATGGGAAGGATGTGGATAGCCACGGATCCCGGCACCCGGATGTACCTGAAAGTACATCAGAGGGTGACCTTTGTATTTCGGGATACGGAGGACGGGCTTACATGCTCCCATATCCACTGCTCCAACCCTTATCAGGAAATGCTGGACGGGGAAAGCTTTCCGGAGAAAATCGGCAGGCAGTCCTATGAGTATGTCCAGGAGCGCCTAAATGCTCTGGAGGAGGAGACAAAACAGCAGAACCGCCAGCTGGAGGTCATCATGTCCTCCATTGCGGGCGGATTAAAGATAAGCAATGACGATGAAACCTACTCCTTTGCATTTGTCAGCAAGGAGGCGGCAGCCCTGTTCGGCTATACCGTGGAGGAATTCATGGAGGTAACCGGGGGGACAGCTGTGGGCAACGTATATCCTCCGGACCTTCCCGGCGCCCTGGCTGACTGTGCCGAGGCGTTCAGGGACGGAAATCTTACATATTCCACCCGTTACAGGGTGCGCTGTAAGGACGGAAGCCTGAAATGGATCATTGACAGCGGAAAAAAAGCCCAGGACGCAGACGGGAACTGGATGGTCAACAGCCTGTACCTGGATGTGACCCGGTCAGAGGAGGACGCCCAGCGCCTGAGGGAGCAGACCCAGCTGCTGACCAGTATTTACGATACGGTTCCATGCGGCATCATCCGTTTTGTCAGGGACATAGAGGGCGGATACCGTCTTGTTTCCATCAACAGGGCCGTCCTGAATCTGATGGGCTACAAGGATATGGAGGAGGGTTTAAACGACTGGCACGACGGCGTCCTGGGAGCTGTGCTGGAGGAGGACCGCCTGATTCTGCAGGAGGCGTACCGCAAACTGAGGGAGATTGGTGACCGGCAGGACCAGGAATACAGGGTCAGGTGGAAGGACGGAAGTATCCACTGGCTGGAGGGGACCAGCATGGTGGTGGGGGTAACTCCCCAGGGTGAGGATATTTTACAGCGCACGGCTGTGGATATCACCCAGCGCAAGATTCTTCAGGAACAGCTGGAGCGGGAGCAGGAGATGTACCGGGTTTCCATGGAGGTCAGTTCAGCCGTCATGTTTGAGTACCGGATGGACGAGGATGTATTTATCAGCTATGAGCCAAAGACAGGACAGGGTGTGCTACGTAACGAACTGAGGGATTACTCCAGGACGCTGCTAAAACGGCAGGTGGTGCACCCGGATGATGTGCCCACAGTCATTGACAATATATGCAACGGCCGATCTGAGGTATTTGAAGTCCGCGTGTCCGTTCCCGGCGGTGAGCCCGGAACCTATATATGGCACAGGGTCAACAGCAGGCTGATGATGGAGAATGGGAAGCCCAGCCGGGTGGTGGGCGCGCTCCACAATATCCATTCCATGAAATCAAAACTGTCAGAGAACAGCGAGCGGCTGTATATGAGCCAGTCAGCGCTTCAGGCCATCAATGGCGTGTATATGAGTATTTTCTATGTGAACCTGCCGGAGGACAGCTATTATGCGGTAAGGCTGCCGGAGGCGCGCGGTGGGGCGGTGCTGCCGAGGAACGGGTGCTACTCCACAGAGCTTTGCAGCTATATCCTGTCCGATGTGGACCAGGCGGACAGAAAACGGGTGATGTCCATCTGTGAGCGTGAATGGCTTCTGGGGGAACTGGCCGGAGGAAACGAACACATTGAGGTGGAGTTCAGGCACGGCTTCTCTCCTCTGTGGCTGCGTCTGGAGGTCCACATGGTTGCCTCCAAGGAGGGCAGGCCCAGGACGGCTATTATAGCCCTGCGCAACATCAGCGCCGAGAAACAGCGGGAATTGGAGTATTATGATGAGGAGAAGAAGGCAAAGCACGCCCTGGAGGAGGCGTATGATTCACTGAACCGGGCCAACCAGGCAAAGTCGGATTTTCTTTCCAGGATGAGCCACGACATCCGCACGCCCATGAATGCAATCATGGGCATGACTGCCATAGCCCAGAGCAATCTTAACAACCGTGATAAGATAGAGGACTGTCTGTCTAAAATCAGTCTCTCGGGCAGCCACCTTCTGGATTTAATCAATAAGGTGCTGGACATGTCGAAAATAGAGTCCGGCAATGTGGGACTGAGCGAAGATGCCTTCTGCCTGGAGGAATTGGTGGAGGAGGTATCCCTTATCGTAAAACCGGATATGGACAGCAAAGGACAGGAACTGTCCATCAGCTTAAAAGAGATAGACCACCATGCCGTATATGGGGACGCGGTCCGGGTCAAACAGATTCTCATTAATCTGCTGTCCAACGCCGTGAAGTACACCTCTGACAGGGGGCATATAGCCGTATCCCTGGAAGAGAAGCTTTCCAGTGAAAGCGGGGTGGGATGCTTTGAGTTTGTGGTGGAGGACGACGGAATCGGCATGGCCCCGGAATTCCTGGAAAAGCTGTTCATGCCCTTTGAACGGGCTGAGGATTCCCGGGTCAGCCAGGTCCAGGGAACGGGACTGGGGCTGGCCATAACCAGGAATCTGGTGCAGATGATGAACGGCACCATCCGGGTGGAAAGCCAGCTGAACAGGGGAACCCGGTTCATTGCCACCATATATCTGAAACTTGCCGGGGAGGAAGATACCGGAGAACGGTCCCAGAACGGAAATACCCCCAGGACCCCGGCTTCATTTCCGCCCGGAACATGTGTGCTGCTTGCAGAGGACAATGAGCTGAACCGTGAAATCGTGGTGGAGCTGTTGTCTATGTTCAACATCACGGCTGTATGCGCTGTCAACGGCCGGGAGGCCGTGGAACGGTTTGAGACAGACCCGCCTGGGACCTACGCCCTTATCCTCATGGATATACAGATGCCGGTTATGGACGGTTACACGGCTGCCAGTGCTATCCGCAGCCTGGGAAAGACCGGCAGGCGGCCGGACGGGACTGGGATTCCCATTATCGCCCTTACGGCAAACGCATTTGCCGACGACGTGTACCGGGCCAAACAGGCGGGAATGGATGAGCATGTAACCAAGCCGCTGGAAATCAGCCGTCTGCTGGAAATCATGCACCGGTACCTGGACGTTCCAGCCCGGAACCGTACAGAATAAAAGTCCGGATTAAAAGTTTGTTAAAGAATGGGCCATCCCCTTGTGTAATCCCGGTTTATCCAATATAATAGGCCGTAAACAGAATTACATGAGGAGAAGACGGATTCCATGGATGACGAATTCGGCGGCACTGCCCCGAAGCATAGATATTTCGATACAATTTACCACATAAGTGGGATAAGGCATGGCTTGCGCACAATTGGGCGCAGGCCGTGTCTTTTTGTTTTTTACCGGCTTGCCCATAAAAGGTGCGCCGTCCATGGATGTTATTCCTGTCCGGACAGAAAGGAAGAATAATGAAGACCGAAGCAAGAAAAATATTTATCATTAACTGCATGTACTTTACAATCCTGCTGCTGGCAGCCTTTGTACTGCTGAAATACGGGCTGCCCATGGTGGCCCCCTTTGTCACTGCGTTTGTGATCGCGTATCTGTTAAGGAGGCCAATCTGCTTTGCGTCAGTCCGTCTGCACATGAACAGGAAGATTACAGCTATTCTTATGGTGCTCCTGTTCTACAGTGTGGCTGGGCTGCTGTTTACCCTTCTCTGCGTCAAGATGTTTTCCAACGGGAAATCGTTGGTGGCAAGCCTGCCGTCGGTTTATGCCAATTATGCGGAACCTGTGTTTACCGGGATTTTCGGAGGCATCGAACAATATCTTCTGCGGATGGACCCGTCTCTCCTTGGGGCCTTAGAGGAGCTGGAGGGACATTTTGTGCAGTCCGCGGGACAGATGGTATCAGGAATCTCCATGTCAGTCATGGGATGGCTTTCCGGCTTCGCCTCATCCCTTCCTGGTATGTTTATCAATCTGCTGCTCATGGTCATTACCACCTTTTTCATTGCGGCTGATTATGAACTGCTGACCGGATTCTGTCTGCGGCAGCTGGGGGAACGGCCCAAGGAGGTATTTATGGAGATACAGTCCTATGTGGTGGGCACCCTTTTTGTGTGTATCCGCTCCTATGCCCTGATTATGACCATTACCTTTGTGGAACTGTCCATTGGACTGACGCTTATTGGGGTGGAGAATTCACTGGTTATTGCGTTTCTTATCGCTGTATTTGACATTCTTCCCGTGCTGGGGACAGGGGGAATCATGATCCCGTGGACGGTCATCACTGCCCTTATGGGCAGCCACGGCCTGGCACTGGGGCTTCTGGTGGTGTATCTGGTCATAACGGTTGTGCGCAATATCATAGAGCCTAAAATTGTAGGGAGCCAGATTGGCCTTCACCCGGTGGTGACGCTGGTGAGCATGTTTGTGGGAGCGCAGCTTTTGGGGGTACTGGGATTATTCGGATTTCCCATTGGCCTGTCCCTGCTGCGCTATCTGAATGAGACAGGGTCCATCCGGCTGTTTAAGACGGCAGGGGAAGAATCGCAGCAGTTATTCCATAAGGAACAGATTTAAAGGAACAGATTGAAAGAACCAGATTTCAGGAACCAGATTTCCTTCCATCACGTATTGCATCCCTGCCGGTATGCTTGGTATAATGGTAGGGATAAGCGGGAGAGGAGGGAATGCAGAAGATTATGACTGAAAAAGAACGGATGTTGTCGGAAAAACTTTATATACCAATGGATGAGGCGCTTGCAGCAGACTGTGCCAGGTCCAGGCGGCTGGTCCGTCTGATTAATGGGACCACGGAAGAACAGGCGGAGTACAGGGTGCAGCTTTTTAAGGAACTGTTTGGCAGGACAGGGGAAAATCTATGGGTGGAGCCGCCTTTTCACTGCGACTACGGCTGCCATATTTCTGTGGGTGAAAATTTCTATGCCAATTTTGACTGTATCATTCTGGATGTATGTGATGTGACCATCGGAGATAATGTATTCCTCGCCCCCAGGGTTTGTATCTATACCGCAGGGCATCCCATCGACGCCGGAGTACGCCGCAGACAGCTGGAATACGGAAAGAAGGTAGTGATTGGGAATGATGTGTGGGTGGGAGGAAATACCGTCATCAATCCCGGAGTCACCATTGGGGACAATGTGGTCATTGGTTCAGGTTCCGTGGTTACGAAGGACATTCCATCCGGCGTCATTGCGGCCGGGAACCCCTGCCGTGTCCTCCGGCCTGTTACAGAGGAGGATACCAGGTACTGGGAGGAGCTTGAAAGAGAATATCGAAGGGACAGAGGAGAGTAAAGACATGGAACAGGAAGGCCAGAAGCATCAGCGCCGTGTGCGCTACAAGGGAACGCATCCCAAACGTTACGAGGAAAAATATAAGGAGCTCCAGCCGGAAAAGTACCCGGAAACCGTGGCAAAGGTCATCCAGAAGGGAAGCACCCCTGTGGGTATGCATATCCCTATCATGGTAAATGAGATACTGGAGTTCCTTCAGATACAGCCGGGCCAGACTGGCCTGGACGCCACCCTGGGATACGGGGGCCATACCAGCAGGATGCTGGAGCGCCTGGAGTCAAAGGGCCATATCTATGCCCTGGATGTGGACTCCATCGAGATGGAAAAGACCAGGCAGCGGCTTGAACATATGGGCTATGGGCCGGAGATACTCACCATCCGGAAACTGAACTTTGCCAATATAGACCAGATAGCCGGAGAATTCGGACCGCTGGATTTTGTGCTGGCAGATTTAGGCGTGTCATCCATGCAGATTGATAATCCGTCCAGAGGCTTTTCTTTTAAGAAAGAAGGCCCCCTGGACCTGCGTCTGGACCCTCTTAAGGGAGAGCCTGCATCAGAGCGGCTGAAGGGTCTTACCCAGGAGGAATTAACAGGCATGCTCATGGAGAATTCCGACGAACCCTACGCAGAGGAGATTGCCCGTACGGTTATGGGTGAAATCAAGCGGGGAAGGGAGGTTGCCACCACCACCAGGCTATATGAGATGGTAGACAGGGCGCTGGCGTTCATTCCGGAGGAGGAACGGAAGGAGGCAGTGAAGAAGTCCTGCCAGAGGACATTTCAGGCCCTGCGCATTGATGTGAACAGCGAATTCGAGGTGTTGTATGAATTTCTGGACAAGCTTCCCGGCGTATTAAAGCCGGGAGGAAGGGCAGCCATCCTGACCTTTCACTCCGGCGAGGACAGGATTGTGAAGAAATCATTTAAGGAAATGTACAGGGCAGGCCTTTACAGCCAGGTTGCCGGGGATGTGATACGTCCTTCGGCAGAGGAGTGCAGGATGAACAGCCGTGCCCATTCCACGAAAATGCGGTGGGCCATAAAAGCAGAAGACAGTAACAGTTAGGCAGAAACAGTTAGGCAGTAACAGTTAGTCAGAGGCAGGGAGGTATCATAATGAAAGCTTTATTTATAGGGGGAACAGGAACCATCAGCACAGCGGTGGCAGCGCTGGCCATGGAGAAAGGATGGGAGGTTACCCTTCTCAACAGGGGTTCCAAACCTGTGCCGGAGGGGATGGAGTCCATGGTTGCGGACATTCACGACGAGGCAGCAGTGGCCCGTATAATGGCGGGCAGGACATATGATGTGGTGGCCCAGTTCATTGCATATGGGGCGGAGGACGTGCAACGCGACATACGGCTCTTCCAGGAAAAGACAAGGCAGTATATCTTTATCAGCAGCGCGTCCGCGTACCAGAAACCAGCGGCAGGCTGTCCCATAACGGAGAGCACGCCTTTAATCAACCCTTACTGGGAATATTCACGTAAAAAGATTGATGCGGAGGAGGTGCTTACGGCAGCATACCGCAAGAATGGATTCCCGGTAACGATTGTGCGCCCCAGCCATACATATGATGGTAAAAAGCCGCCGGTAGCCATACATGGCCATAAGGGAAACTGGCAGATATTAAAGCGGATACTGGAGGGAAAGCCGGTTATCATACCGGGGGACGGCACCTCCCTGTGGACACTGACCCATTCCGCTGATTTTGCCAGGGGGTATGTGGGCCTGATGGGCAATCCCCATGCCATAGGCAATGCCTACCATATTACCAGCGATGAGTCCATGACATGGAACCAGATTTATGAAACGCTGGCAGAGGCATTGGACAGACCTCTTAACGCCCTTCATGTGGCATCTGATTTTCTGGCAGAGCACGGAAAGGAATATGATTTTGCAGGCCAGCTTCTGGGGGATAAGGCGTGTACAGTCCTGTTTGACAACACAAAAATCAAGAGGGCTGTGCCTGATTTTGTATGCACCGTATCCATGGCAGAGGGGATTAGAAGCTCGGTCCGCTATATGATGGACCATCCGGAGAGCCAGACACCGGATCCGCAGTTTGATGCGTGGTGCGACCGGATTGCCGGGGCATGGAAGGCTGCGGATGAGGCATTTGGAAAATAGGGATTGGTTGGGAAACGGTTGGATGCATCAGCAGTGAAAGCGGATATACGGCAGGAGGTCCGGGGCATATGGATGGATGTACATGGTGTCTGTGCAATGAAAAGATGAAGAAATACCACGATGAAGAATGGGGCGTCCCTCTTCATGATGACCACAGGCAGTTTGAGTTTCTCATGATGGAAGTTATGCAGTGCGGGCTGAACTGGAATATGATGATACAGAAACGGGAAATCTTCAGACAGTGCTTTGACGGGTTTGATTACGACAAGATTGCGTCATATGAAGAGGAGGATATTGAACGGATTCTGTCCTGTGAAGGAATGATTAAATCCCGCAGAAAGGTAGAGGCTGTTATCCATAATGCCAGGTGTTTCCAGAAGGTCAGGCAGGAATACGGCTCATTCAGCTCGTACATATGGGGCTTTTCCGGGGGAAAGACCATTCTCTACGCAGGCCATCAAAAGGGAAAAATCCCGGCCCAGAACGCCCTGTCCCAGCAGCTCAGCCAGGATTTGAGGAAACGCGGTTTCAAGTACCTGGGTCCGGTCACGGTTTACTCCCATCTCCAGGCCTGCGGGGTGATTAATGACCATGTGGAAGGATGTTTCCGGTATCATGATTTGATAGAGCATTACCCCACTGTGAAGAAGCGGGATAAGAAGTAGGATGTATCTATAATATTTGTCTGCAACATGGAGATGAAAGGGGTTCCAGGCTGTCCAGGGCTGGGAATCCCTTTTATCCGTATGGGCTGTTTTCTGCGGTCTCCGCCCGGAATTCCTCTGCTTTCTCCATACGACAGAAAAGCTTTAACTGAAATTAAGAATTACTAAAAGAACAAAGGCCCCATGTGTGCTACCATAGAATCATCAGAGATATCAGGGCGGTTGGGGAACCGGAAGCACCTGATGCAAGGAGGAGACTATTATGAAAATGAGATGGCGTGTGGCAGCGGTCATAGTATGTGTGGCGGCGTTGTCTTACTGTGCGGACAACAGGCCCGACCTGACGCTGGCTGAGAAACCGGTGATTTACCTGTACCCGGAACAGGCCCAGGAGGTCAGTGTCAGGCTGGACTATGATGGGAGGCTTACGGACACGATTCCGGCCTACGGGGATGGATGGAAGGTGACGGCCTGGCCGGATGGAAGACTGGTGGATCATAACGACGGGAAGGAATATCCCTATTTGTTCTGGGAAGGAGAAGACCGCACAGCGTATGACATGACGAAAGGGTTTGTGGTTTTGGGAAGCGGGACAGAGGCGTTTCTCAGGGAGAAGCTGGAGCATTTGGGGCTGAAGGAAAAGGAGTATGAAGCATTCATCGAATACTGGCTGCCCAGGATGGAGGGCAATCCTTATAACCTGATTACATTCCAGAAGGAAGCCTATGAGGAGACGGCCGGGCTTTTTATATCGCCAAAGCCGGACAGCATACTGAGGGTATTCATGGTATACATGCCGCTGGAGCAGCCTGTCCAGGCGGAGGAACCGGAGCTAGCCCCCTTTGAGCGCAGGGGCTTCACCGTGGTGGAGTGGGGAGGAAAGGAGATTTTGGCAGAATGAAAGTAACACCTGTTGTTTACTATAAGAAACCCGGATATCCCACCGGGGCTGACATGAAATCCCGTCCCGAACTGCTAAAAAAAGTGCCGCACAGATGGTCTGGGAACGGTGTGGTGCTGACGGCTCTGGGAATGTCCCTGGCATTGTGCGCATGCGCAGCCCGGGGAGATACGGAGCCGGGAGGTGTGAAACCTGGGAATACGGAACCGGGAGTTGGGGAGCCGGAAGATACAGGGGCAGGAGGTGCAGGTCAGGACTACCGGGGCAAAACAGAGGACGGAGAAGCTCATAAGGGGTTGGTGGCTCCTGTATTCATCCACGGGGAGGGGACAGGCGCCTATGGCTGTATAGCGGTGACCGCGCCATTTTTCCTGTCAGAGGAGGAGGCCTGGGAAATTATAAAATCCGAGGCGGAAAGCTACAAAGGGATTACATTTTCCCGGAACACCCCGCCTGTGCTTGAGGATGTAAAACTGCCGGAGAGCCGTCTGTTCAGCGGCAAAACAGAGAAAAAGCAGTCCCTCAGGGACGGTGATTTATGTCTGGACGGAGCGGACGCAGATAATAAGATAGCATTTGAATTCATCTCCCAAGATGATGTGTATGAATGGAGAAAGGAGAATGAGGAAGCCGCGGCCACCTTTACACTCTATGATACAAAGGGCACCGCAGAACAGCTGAGGGAGGAACTGGTTTCCTATGGACCTGACATAGCTCTGGGAATCTTTTATGACCCGTGTAATGATGTGGATATGGAAGGCGCGTATGACGCCATGGCAAAGGCAGAGGAACAGGGGATGACCTTTGACTGGGAAGGAGCCAAGCTGGAACAGGAGGCCATGGCAAGGGCAAAATCAGAGGAGGAGCTGCGCGCCCAGGTGCGCGATTTTCTGGATTGGCTGAAAGGACAGGGGGTAATCTGATGCATGTGACGCTTCACCTGACCAATGCCTGCAACCTGGCCTGCGGATACTGTTATGAGTGTCACCAGAAGGACTATATGACGGCGGAGACTGCCAAAAAGGCGGCTCTTCTGGCAGCCGGGAAAGGGCAGTCCTCCTGCGGCATCGTATTCTTCGGCGGGGAGCCCCTGCTGTGCAGGGATGTGATTTACCGCGCAACAGCTGCCTGCCGGGACATGGAAAACGCCCTGAATACCAGATTCCATTTTAAGATAACTACAAACGGAACGCTTTTAGACCGTGAATTTCTGGACTATTCCAGAAAAAACCGCATATTAATCGCGCTGTCCCATGATGGAACGAAAAGGGCCCATGACTTTTTCCGAAGGCATAAGGACGGAAGGGGCAGCTATGACGAACTGGAGTCCGTGACCGAAGAACTGCTGGCCGCCCACCCTTACGCGCCGGTTATGATGACGGTATGCCCGGAGACAGTTGGCGAGTATGCCAGAGGGATAAAGGAATTGTGGAATAAAGGTTTCCGGTATTTTATATGCAGCCTGAACTATGCAGGGGCATGGGACAAGGGATCCGTCAGCCAGCTGAAATCCCAGTACAGCGAACTTGCGGAATTTTACTATGAAATGACCTGCAGGGAGGAAAAATTCTATTTCAGCCCTTTTGAGGTCAAGATAGCCAGCTGGATTAAGGGGGATGCCTACTGCCATGAGCGCTGCGAGCTGGGCTTAAAGCAGATTTCCGTGGCTCCGGACGGCGTTCTCTATCCCTGTACGCAGTTTGCGGGCCACAGAGGCTATGCCATCGGCACTGTGGATGAGGGCATAGACCAGGCCAAAAGGCAGCGTCTGTATGCGCAGAGCCGGGGAGATAAACCTGAATGTAGCGGCTGCGCGGTAAAACAGCGCTGCAATTGCACCTGCGGGTGCCTGAATTATCAGGTGACAGGAAGCGTCCGACAGGTGGCGCCTATGCTGTGCACCCATGAGCGGTTAATCCTTCCCATTGCGGATAAGCTGGCTGCCCGGCTGTACAGGCAGAGAAACGGAATGTTCATCCAGAAACATTATAACGATATGTTTCCCTTGATTTCCCTGGTGGAGGACAAGACGGGAAAAGGAGGAAAAGAAAAATGAAGACGAGGACAGAGTACACATGTCCTTTGGAACTGACCCATGACATTACCAAGGGAAAATGGAAACCCATCATCCTGTGGCAGTTAGGCCAGGGGCCCCATTCCCTGGCCGGTTTAAAACGGGAGATAAAGGGAATCAGCCAGAAAATGCTCATAGAACAGTTAAGGGAGCTCTGTGATTACGGAATGGTGTCAAAGACATCCTATGAGGGATATCCTTTAAAGGTGGAATACGCGCTGACCAGCAGGGGGACTAAGATGCTGGAAGCAGTGGTTATCATGCAGGGAATCGGAATCGAGATGATGATGGAGGACGGAAAAGAAGAATTCCTGCGCAAAAAGGGATTGCTGGATTAAGGGGGTATCAGACACGCCTTACCCCATGGTTACAAAAAAGTGTGTAATTTACAGAGAGCATCTTTCATGTTAGAGTGTGGCTGAGGGAATGGGGACCGGCAGTATGCGCATTTCCAGAGGTAACAGGAAGAAATATGAAGGGAATATGAGAGGAGGCATTTTCATGAGGGATGCAGAAACAACCATAGGGAATCTGGCGGATAAACAGACCGTGGCCTTTATAGGAGCGGCGGATGAGGAGGGATTTCCCGTTGTCAAGGCCATGCTGGCGCCGCGGAAACGGGAGGGGATAAAGGTGTTCTATTTTACCACCAATACCTCATCCAGACATACAGCGCAGTACCGTGAGAATCCGAAGGCCTGTATCTATTTCTGCGACAGGCGCTTCTTCCGGGGGGCCATGTTAAAGGGAACCATGGAGATACTGGAGGACAGCGAAAGCAAGGAAATGATATGGCGTGAAGGAGATACCATGTATTATCCGGGAGGAGTCACGGACCCGGATTACTGTGTGATGCGTTTTACGGCTGTCTCAGGAAGGTTTTACAGCAATTTTCACTCAGAGGATTTTGAGGTGTAGGCAGAAAATACGTTGTGCCGCCGATACGTCATCCGTCATCTCTGGGGCGGTGTCCGTGACTTAAGAAAGGCCTGGTCTCTGTCAGCTTTTGCAGGGCAGAGGCCCTTTTTTGATCAAAAGGACCGGAGCCAGACGCAGCGGGCCGGCCGGTGAATGCAGATATGCCAATATGCAAAGGCTGCTTTTATCCCCTATTTTATCCGGTATTTTATCCGATATGGGATTACCATGTGATTTTCGCGTAATGCTTGCAGATGATTCCCAGGAAATGTTTGCAGGTGATTCACAGGTGATTTCCGGGTAATGTTCTTCTTGACAAAACTGGAATATCTGGTTATTATGATATTATCAAAAAGATAATAATTAAAAGATAATAACTGTAAAATAATATCTATCCGGTAATAACTGCCTGAGGACAACAGACAATGTCAGCCCCAGGGATTTACGGCAATGCAGCACAATGGCGGATTACACGGATTTCACAGTTTTCACAGGGAGGTAAAACACAATGGTATATACATGGGAAGCACTTAAAAAAGCATACATTGCAGGCCAGCATTTTAAATTTTTATTTTTCTGGGGACACACCCCATCGGCAGACGGGCTTATCACGGAAGCATGTCTGAGCCAGTGGTGGAAATGCAGCTTCACGGCAGACGGCACAGTTTATTCCTGCGCAGAGCAGTTTATGATGGCGGAGAAGGCTAGAATGTTCGGTGACAGGGACATGCTGGGGAACATTATGGAGGCCAGGGAGCCAAAAGCCATGAAAGCCTATGGGAGGGCAGTGAAGAATTTTGACAAGGAAACCTGGGATGCCGCCTGCTATGAACTGGTGCGCAAAGGGAATATGGCAAAATTTTCCCAGAATCCGGAGCTGTGGGAGTTTTTAAAATCCACCAGGAAACGGATTCTGGTGGAGGCCAGTCCAAGGGACCGTATCTGGGGAATCGGTATGGGAAAGAACAACCCGGACGCAGAGTGTCCGCTGAAATGGAAGGGCAGCAACCTGCTGGGGTTTGCCCTGACAGAGGCCAGGGATTTGCTGCTTGAAAAAGAGGAGGGGATGGACTGATATGGGAGAAAAGAAAGAAAACACTCCCTGTCTGCGGGACAGGAACGGTCTGACAGAAGAAGAGTTTCTGAAAAGCTACAATCCCGGTCATTATGCCCGCCCGTCAGTGGCGGCGGATATGGCCATTTTCACGGTGACGGACCAGGAGGAATCCAATTACAGGAAGCTTCCGGAAAAGAACCTAAGCATTCTCCTGATTCAGAGGGGAGGTCATCCCTATCTGGGATGCTGGGCCCTGCCGGGCGGTTTTGTGAGGCCGGAGGAGACAACGGAGCAGGCAGCCAGAAGAGAGCTGAGAGAAGAAACCGGACTGGATTATGGGTATATGGAACAGCTGTACACGTTCAGTGAACCGGGAAGGGATCCCAGAACCTGGGTCATGAGCTGTTCCTATATGGCATTGGTGGACTGCAGCCGGCTTACGATACAGGCCGGTGATGACGCCGACAATGCCAGATGGTTCCGCATTTCCTACAGGCTGACCGATGAACACCGGGATTACAGGCGCAGCCAGGATACCGGGCAGGTGGAGTCAGTGGAACATATACAGCACTATGAACTTAAATTATGGACGGATGATACGGTACTTTGTTCCGGAATTGAGAAGATAACCAGGAAAAACAGACAGGCAGAGACCGTGGAATATAAGATAACGGATAACCGGGGGCTGGCATTTGACCACGCCAGAATCATATCCTGCGCCCTGGAAAGGCTTCGCGGAAAGGTGGAATACACGGGATTGGCCCTGCATCTGATGCCGCAGGAATTTACCCTGACACAGCTGCAGCAGGTATATGAAGTGATTCTGGACAAATGCCTTCTGAAGCCTGCGTTCCGCCGCAAGATAGCTTCTCTGGTGGAGGAAACCGATTCCTTTACGGAACGGGAAGGCCACCGCCCCTCGCGCCTTTACAGGAGGAAATGGGAGGAATTTTAAGATATGGACAGAAAAGCAATTGCAAGACAGACATTGGACATTATGGAAAAGGGCTGGTATGAGACAGAGGGAACTGTGGTGGAAATCAGAGCCCGCCAGCAGGAGTCAGTGAAGAAAAGCGTGCTTTTTACGCCGGAACAGGGGGAGCGGCTGCTGGAGCAATATGAGACGGTTACTAAAAAGACAGCAAAATATAAGTGCTGTACATGGAATTGTTCCACAGTGGATGCCATTCTTAAGCTGGCAGGAGAGAATCAGTGCAGATGCGCTGTCCTTAATTTTGCCAGCGCCAAGAATCCGGGCGGCGGATTTATAAACGGAGCCATGGCCCAGGAGGAAAGCCTGGCTGCCAGCAGCTGCCTCTATAAAACACTTACGGCCCACGAAACGTATTATAGGATGAACCGGGCATGCAGTACCATGATTTATACAGATCACGCCATATTTTCGCCGGATGTGGTGTTTTTCCGGGACGGAAGGTTTGGCCTGCTTAAGGAACCTGTGGAAGCGTCTGTGCTCACCCTTCCGGCTGTCAATATGGGGCAGGTGATCCTGAAGGGGGAAGACAGGGCTTTAGCAGAGCAGTCCATGAAGCGCCGCATGAAGCTGGCCCTTGCCATCTTTGCCTCCCGGGGCTGCCGAAACCTGATACTGGGCGCCTACGGATGCGGCGTATTCCGCAATGATCCGGTTAAGGTGGCGGGCTGGTGGAAGGAGCTTTTGGAGCAGTATTTTCCCGGTGACTTTGACATCATTGTATACGCGGTTTTGGACCGCTCCGCCACCCAGGCGTGTTACAGGGCATTCCGGGATATCTGAAATGTGTGCATGACAGCTGCAGCAGTACCTATTGACTTTTAAAATGAGCCGTAGTATACTTGTCCCAACAATGAAAAGGGGTGCTGGAGTGGAATCCGGCTGAGATGGAATATGTTCTGAACCCTGATACCTGATCTGGATAATGCCAGCGTAGGAAGCCTGCAGAAGATGTGAATTTTTGTAAGTTTTATCCCGCCCGGACTATCCGGACGGGATTTTTTATTCCGTATGATTTGAAGAGAAAAGGAGAAATAATATGAACGCAAGCGTAGCAATCCAGTCACTTCCCAAGGCAGCAAATGACGAAGAATTAATCCGTATCGTGGACCAGGTCATCGACTACATCAAGAGTACGGGGTTAAACTATTATGTAGGTCCCTTTGAGACAACCATTGAAGGGGATTATGACCAGCTGATGGATATTGTAAAAGAGTGCCAGCATATTGCAGTCAGGGCAGGGGCGCCCTCAGTGGCTGCATACATTAAGGTTTCTTACCACCCCGAAGGAGATGTGCTTACCATTGAAAAGAAAGTCACCAAGCATCACCAGTAAACTGTGGTCTGTTTCAGCCATCTTCTCTATCCTTATCCTGTGGCAGCTTTCTGTATCCCTTGGTCTGGTGGAGGGATTTATGCTGCCTTCACCGGTCCAGGTAGCAGAGGCGTTTATAAAGGAATTCCCGGCCCTTATGGAGAATGCCAGGATTACACTGACCGAGGCAGGGATGGGACTTGTTTTGGGAATTGCCACGGGCTTTGGGGCGGCCGTGCTGATGGACCGGTTTGACAAGGCATACAAGGCATTTTATCCCATCATTGTACTGACCCAGACAGTGCCGGCTGTGGCCATTGCGCCTCTTCTGGTACTGTGGTTTGGCTATGAAATGACTCCCAAGGTCATACTCATTGTGATTACCACTTTTTTCCCCATAACGGTGGGGCTGCTCACCGGATTCAGGGCAGCGGACCCGGATGCTGTGAACCTGCTAAAGGCCATGGGAGCGGGCCGGTTCCAGATATTTTGCTATATCAAGCTGCCGGGTGCCATGGGCCAGTTCTTTTCCAGTCTCAAGATATCAGCCTCCTATGCAGTGGTGGGAGCCGTGATTTCTGAGTGGCTGGGCGGATTTGGCGGACTGGGCGTATACATGACAAGGGTTAAGAAGGCATTTTCCTTTGACAAGATGTTCGCGGTGATTTTCCTGATATCGGCCATCAGTTTAATTCTGATGTGGGCCGTGGAACTGCTTCAGAAAAAATGTATGCCATGGGAAACCAGTCAAAAACAGAAATAGAACATGGAACAGATATCCAGCGTTTCATTAAGAGGAGAGATTGAAAATGAAAAATAAGTGCGCAAGTATGCTGCTGGCCTCCCTGTGCCTGGGCGTACTTCTCACCGGGTGCGGCAAGGCTCCGGATTCAGGAGAGAATACCGCCCCTGTCCAGGCGGCGAAACAGGATGTAAGAAAGCTGACATTTGTCCTGGACTGGACGCCTAACACCAACCACACAGGCATCTATGTTGCCCGGGAAAAGGGCTATTTTAAGGATGCCGGCCTGGAGGTGGAGATTGTGCAGCCGCCGGAAAACGGGGCAGAGGTGCTGGCTGCCTCCGGAAAGGCTCAGTTTGCGATGTCCTTCCAGGACAGCCTGGCGCCGGCGTTTTCAGGGGATAATCCCCTTCCGGTGACAGCTGTGGCAGGCGTCATACAGCACAATACATCAGGTATTATATCCAGAAGGGGCGAGGGTATGGACCGCCCAAAGGGACTGGAGGGGAAAAAGTATGCCACCTGGGACCTTCCTGTGGAAAAGGCGACCATTAAGGATGTGATGGAAGCAGACGGAGGGGATTTTGATAAGGTGGAACTCATTCCCAGCACCGTGACGGACGAGGTGACGGCGCTGAAGACAAAATCCGTGGATGCCATATGGATTTTTTATGCATGGGCAGGAGTCAAGACAGAGCTGGAAGGTCTGGAAACTGACTACTTTGCGTTTGCGGACTTGGATCCTGTATTTGATTTTTATACGCCGGTTATCATAGCCAACAATACATTCCTCGCAGAGGAGCCGGAGACAGCCAGGGCGTTTCTGGACGCTGTCAGCAGGGGATACGAGTTTGCGATAGAACATCCCCGTGAGGCAGGGGAGATTCTGTGCAAGGCAGCTCCGGAGCTGGACCCGGAGCTGGTAAAAGCCAGCCAGGAATACCTGGCGGACAAGTACCAGGCGGATGCGCCCCAATGGGGATATATTGACCAGGAGCGCTGGGATGCATATTACGCATGGCTGAATGAAAAAGGGCTTACGGAAACGCCCATTGAGGCGGGAACAGGATGTTCCAATGAATACCTTCCGTAAGGCCGGGGACGGCAGTGCTGTGCCAGGAGGAGAACATGGAGCAACTAAAGGTAGAGGGAATCTCAAAATCCTTTGACGGGGAGCCGGTGCTGGCGGATATATCCATCACCCTGAATAAGGGGGAGCTGGTGTCTCTGCTGGGAATCAGCGGAGGCGGAAAGACCACCCTTTTTAACATTATTGCTGGTCTGTCAAGGCCGGACACAGGGCATGTCCTTCTGGACGGAGAGGACGTAACCGGATGCCCCGGGCGGGTGAGCTATATGCTGCAGAAGGACCTGCTCCTTCCCTACCGGACCATAGAGGACAATGTGGCCCTTCCTCTGATTGTAAAAGGAATGAAGAAGAGGGAGGCACGGGAGGCTGCCTTTCCCTATTTCCGGCAGTTCGGCCTGGAGGGCACCCAGAAAAAGTATCCGGCCCAGCTGTCCGGGGGCATGCGCCAGAGGGCGGCTCTGCTTCGGACGTATCTGTTTTCCGGCAGCGTGGCCCTGTTGGATGAGCCATTTTCCGCACTGGATATGCTGACCAAAAAATCCGTCCATAACTGGTATCTGAAGGTGATGGACGAAATCCATCTGTCCACCCTGTTTATTACCCACGACATTGACGAGGCCATATTGCTGTCCGACCGGATTTACCTGCTGACAGGCAGGCCCGGAAGGATAACGGAGGAACTTATCATAAAAGAGACAAAGCCCAGGGACAGGGATTTCGGCCTTACGGAAGAATTTCTGGAATATAAGAGGCATATACTGAGACATCTTGAAACCACCGCCTGAAAAATGAGGAGCCATGATAATGGTTCCTTATTTTATTGCGGTATTTTTAATCCGGCATTTTACGATAAGGTTGACGGGGACAGGTAAAGAAGATTATAATTAATATATTTCAATGAAAAGCTGCGTGCGGAAAAGAGGTACTTGCATGAGTACGAAAGGAAGCAGTGAGAAGACAAGCATCTATATCATAGACAGGGATTACAGGCTGGTGCATTTCAACGATGCCCTGAAGCGGCGGTTTAAGGATGTGCGCTGCGGTGACGTCTGTTATGAGAAGCTGTGCGGAGAGGACCGGCCCTGCCAGGGCTGTCCGCTGAATCGGGATTCGGACGGGGCTGTCATGTTTTATAATAAAGCGATCCAGCAGTGGGTGGAGGTGAGTTCCGGGAACATGGACTGGCCGGGCCTGGGGCCCTGCCGGGTGATTCTGGTGCGGGAAATCAATGAGGGCAACAAGAATCTCTTTTACAATCTTACCAGTATTTCTGCCTATGACGAATTGTTTGAGTTGAATTTTACCAGGGACTATTATAAGATACTGTACCATCAGGAAGGAAAGTATGTGATTCCTGCGCCGGAGGGAACCTTAAGCTCCATGGTGCAGGAGGTATCGGAACATATGATTCACCCGGAGGACGCCCGGCGTTTTTTGGAATTCTGGGAGCCGGGGCGCATTGCATCGTGCCTGTCGGACCAGCACGCAAGCCGTATCCTTAAAGGTGAGTTCCGCAAACGGAAGGTGGATGGAACCTGGTGCTGGGTGGCGCAGATTGTGGTGCCTATTTTAAGCGGCGCTGAGGACGAGGACATCGTCATGTGCTTTATCCAGGACATCGACGAACAGAAACGCAGGGAAGAATCCTTGGCCCTGGGAAATCAGTTGACAGAGGAGGGCTTAGATCCCATTACCGGACTTTGCAGGAGGCCGGTGTTTTTCAGGCAGTCGGCTGCCTTTCTTAAACATGTGAAAAATCCTGAAGATTACTGCCTTATGGCTATTGATATTGAGCATTTCAAGCTTTTTAATGACTGGTACGGACAGGAGGCGGGGGACCGCCTTCTGGCCATGATAGGAGAACTTCTGAACAAGACGCAGTCGGAGGAGGGCGGCCTTGCCGGATATATGGGCGGAGACGATTTCGTTATACTTCTACCTGATTCGCCTGCTGTCCTGCGCAGGCTGCAGGAGGAGATAACCAGGTATATGAAGGAGCAAGGCGGTACAGCCGGATTCCTTCCGGCCTTTGGCATCTATGGTATTGACGGCGGGGGCCTTGCTGTCAGCAATATGTACGACCTGGCTGTTATAGCCCTGTCGTCTGTGAAGGGCAATTACGCCCAGAGGGTCAGCCGGTATGACAGCCGCATGAAGCAGAAGCTGGAGGAGGACCACAGGCTTCTCTCTGAGATACAGCGGGCCCTGGAAAACGGCGAGATTACCTTCTATGCCCAGCCCAAGTGCAACATGAGGACAGGAAAGATTGTGGGGCTTGAATCTCTGGTGCGCTGGAATCACCCGGAGCGGGGCCTCATAGCTCCGGGGGTGTTCATCCCGCTTTTGGAGAATAATGGTCTGGTGACAAAGCTGGATCTGTATGTCTGGGAGGAAGTCTGTAGAAATGTAAAGAAATGGATAGACAGCGGCCGCAAACCGGTCCCCATATCGGTCAACGTATCCAGGATAGACATATATACCCTGAACGTGACCCGTGTATTCCAGGAACTCATCAGCCGTTACTGCCTGGATCCAAGGCTTATAGAGATCGAAATTACGGAGAGCGCCTATGTGGAGGAGTACAAGGTTATAACAGCCGTGGTGGAGGAACTGCGGTCCGCGGGCTTTACCGTGCTGATGGATGATTTTGGCAGCGGTTACTCCTCCCTTAACATGCTTAAAGATGTGAATGTAGATGTCCTGAAAATTGATATGAAATTTCTGGACATGGACCACGAAAGCGTGGGTAAGGGCATGGGAATCCTGGAGGCAATCACCCGCATGGCCAATATTGTGGGCATCCGTATGATTGCAGAGGGGGTTGAGAGCAAAGAGCAGATGGAGCTGCTTCAGGATATGGGCTGCACCTATGGACAGGGATATTATTTCTACCATCCCATGCCCATTGAGGTTTTTGAGCAGATCCTGTCAGATGAGGCCAACATTGACTTCAGGGGAATCAAGGCGCGACAGATTGAGCGAATCCGCCTTCAGGAGCTGATGAACGGGGACATGGTGAGCGATGCCATGATGAACAACATATTGGGCGCTGTTGCATTTTACGACCTATACGATGGAAGGCTGGAGCTGCTTCGGGTCAATGAGCAGTACTGTTCCGTCACCCGGACCACAGGCATGGACCTGGAGGAGGTGCGCAAAACCATTCTGGGCACCGTATTTGAAGATGACCGGGACCAGGTGATGGAAATATTCAGCCGGGCCAGGCAGAATCCTATAAAGGGGGCGGAGGGGGAACTGCGCAGCAGGCGGGGGGACGGCACCTCCATGTGGATGCATCTGAGGGTATTCTTCCTCAGGGAGCAGGACGGCCACTGGCTTTACTACGGGGCCATAAGCGACATATCCCAGCAAAAGCAAAGGGAGCAGCAGCTGGAGGCCTCCCAGCGCGCCCTGTCATCCGCGGTACATATATCAGAAAAGGACGAGTCCTTCATGACGCTGACCGAAGAGAACCGCAGGGCCGCAGCCGCCATCTTTGCCCAGATGACGCCCGGAGGCATGATAGGAGGCTACTGCGAGGAAGGATTTCCGCTGTATTTTGCCAATCATGAGATGGTAAAGCTGCTGGGCTATGAAACCTTTGAGGAGCTGTCAGAGGCAATCCGGGGAAAGGTGGTCAATACCATCCATCCTGATGACCGGCAGCGGGTGGCGGCAGACATAGGCCCGCGATATTACACCGGCCTGGAATACACCACCACCTACCGCATGCCCAAGAAGGACGGCACCTGGTTCTGGACCCTGGACAAGGGCCGTGTCATCGAGGCGGAGGACGGCCGCCTGGCCATCATCAGCGCATGCACGGACATCTCCGAGAGCATGGAAGCCCAGCGCCTGTTAAGGGAGCGCAACAGCGCTCTGGCCAGGGAAAATGCAGAGTTAAACATTCTCAACAACGACATGCCCGGCGGATACCACCGCTGCGCCAGGACAAAGGACTTTGACTTCACTTATATCAGCAGCCGTTTCCTTGAGATATTTGGTTACAGCCGGCAGCAGATAAAGGATCTGTTTGACAACAAATTTATCAACATGATACATCCGGAGGACCGCCGGAGAGTCACCGGAGAGGTAGACTGCCTGGCCTGCCAGGTAAGCTGCGGCATCATGGTTTACCGCATGCAAAGCTCACGGGGCTACATCTGGATTATGGACCAGACCAACTACCTGATTTACGAAGACAGGGAATACCTTCAGGGAGTGGTCACCGATCTTTCCGAGCTTCAGAGAATCATGGATTCAACCAAATCAATCAAACTGCCGTGACGCAAAAGACGGACCATCAGCTGTATGCCGATAGTCCGTCTTTTCCATACTCTCCCCAAAAGAACATGGCTGGTAATGAATTTTTTTACCAATGTTGTATTCATGCCCTCTGTCCGCTATAATGGTTAATGAACTAACAACCACGATGTAAGCGCAGACGTAACCCAACAGAAAGAGACAGCCCGTTTAACCAGCCTTATCCGCACAAGCGTACAGCATATCAGCCCACAGCCATAAAGGCAGAAGGAGACAACAGCCATGATTCTATATTTTTCAGGAACAGGAAACAGTGAATACACCGCGAAAAGAATCAGAGAAGAGACAGACGACAATATCATGAATCTGGGAGAGAAAATACGCAGCCGCGACTTTTCAAGCATACACTCAGACACCCCGTGGGTTGTGGCCGCCCCCACCTATGCGTGGAGAATTCCCCGCATTCTGCAGGAATGGCTGGAAAAAACAGAACTAACCGGAAACAGGACCATATACTTCGTAATGACCTGCGGCGGAAACATTGGAAACGCAGGCAGGTACCTAAAAAAGCTAACCGACGCAAAAGGCCTCAACTATGCGGGCTGCGCCCAGATAATCATGCCTGAAAACTACATTGCCATGTTCGCCACTCCCACCCAGGAAGAAGCAGCCGGAATAATCCGCGGTTCCCTGAGGGCAATAGACGAAGCCGCCCGGCAAATCAAGGACAGCAGGCCATTCCCCCAGCTTCCCATAACACGAAAAGACAAAATCAACAGCAGCATAGTAAACATCCTCTTTTACCCAATGTTCGTCCACGCCAAAAAGTTCCAGGCAACCAGCGCCTGCACATCCTGCGGCAAATGCGCCGCTATCTGCCCCTTAAACAACATCCGTCTGACAAACGGAACCCCGGTCTGGGGGAAAAACTGCACCCACTGCATGGCCTGCATAAACCGCTGTCCAAGCCAAGCCATCGAATACGGAAAACACACCCAAACCCTCCCCCGCTACACCTGCCCCAAAAGCATATAATGAAAATAAACCAAGCCCTATTTAATCCCACCCGCAAGCGTGGAAGCGCCAGCGGACATGAGAAAGAATAAGCTGGAAAAGGTGTGGGGGACGGGCGGGGAGTTTTGGAGAATTTTACCGAGGGATTACAGCCCCCTCTCCTGGATTAGAGACTGTTCCCGAGGGAACCATGAGCCAAACCTCCCCGCCCGTCCCCCACGCCTTTTCCCGACTCAAATCCCCCGTCCGCGTACCTTCCACCTTACAAATCCAACTTCAAATCCCCATCCTTTATCCACCCCATCCTGCGCAGTACCTCCCCAAACACAAAGGTCAGCACAGCAGGAAGCAGGAAGCACACCAGAAGGATGCCCACCCACATACTGGTTCCGCCGCCCATGGCCGTATATATGCCGATGGGGCCTACCAGCCCGCAGGTACCCATGCCTGACCCGGCCGGGATGTTTTCCAGGCGGAAGACCATGGTGGCTATGGGGCCGGTAATCATGGATGCCAGTGTGGGAGGTATCCAGATACGGGGATTGAGTACAATATTGCCCATCTGCAGCATACTGGTGCCCAGGCCCTGGGCCATCAGTCCGCCGATTTTATTTTCGCGGTAGCTCATAACGGCAAATCCAATCATCTGGGCGCAGCAGCCGGCTGTGGCAGCGCCTCCGGCCAGTCCGTCCAGGGACAGGGCAATGCAGATGGCAGCGCTGCTGATGGGAAGGGTCAGGGCAATGCCGATAAGGGCTGACACCAGGATCCCCATGATGAAGGGCTGCATTTCCGTGGCTGTCTTTACCAGATTTCCGAACCAGTTCATGAACCCGGCCACGCCTGGTCCCACGAACTGGGCCACCAGCACACCGGAGATAATGGTGATGCCGGGCGTTACGATGATATCAAGACGTGTTTCCTTGGATACAATCTTGCCCAGTTCAGCCGCCACAATGGTGGCGACCAGGGCGCCCACAGGACCTCCCAGGGCATTGCCCGCGATGCCTACCGTGGCAGCGGAAAACAGCACCAGCTGAGGTGCCTTTAAGGCGTGGGCAATGGCGATGCCCAGGGCTGCGCCGGTAGCGCTTTTGGCATAGTCGGCAATGACATTGAAAATTTCTATCTGGAACTGCTGGCCCAGGGTACCGAAGATGGTGCCGATGAGAAGGGAAGCAAACAGGCCGAAGGCCATGGCTCCCAGGGCGTCAATCAGATAGGTCTGCACCGTGATGTTTACATTTTTCCGTTTCAGGAATTCTTTCACACTTGATTTTGCCATACTCATATTCTCCCTTTATGGGGCTGAGGAATGTATCGGAATTTATACGCTCCGGAGCCTTTATTTTGTTAGGGATTTTATCACATATTTATAAAAATGCAAGGTTTTTGACTAAAATCGCATTTTTTGTTAAAATATTAACAGATTGCAAAATAATACTGTGTGGGATATAATGGTATGAACAGGGGATATTAACCTGGAAATGAGGTGGACGTTATCGAATTCCAGATTTTATATACACTGCAGGAACTTCGCACGCCTTTGGTAGACGGGCTTATGGTGTTCATTACCTCTCTGGGCGACCACGGATGGTTCTGGATCCTTATGGGTGTCCTGCTTTTTTCATTTCCCAGGACCAGGATATTAGGCGGATGTATGCTTATATCCATAGCAGCCGGATTTCTCCTGGGCAATGTAATGCTTAAAAATATAGCGGCCAGGCAGCGTCCCTGCTGGCTGGATCCTTCCGTGGAACTGCTGGTCGCTGTTCCAAAGGATTTCTCCTTTCCATCGGGGCATTCCCTGGTGAGCTTTGAGGGAGCGGTCTGCATCTTCCTTTTTAACAGGAAATGGGGGATTCCGGCCCTGATGCTGGCGGTGCTTACCGCGTTTTCCAGGCTGTATCTCTTTGTACATTTTCCAACGGATGTGCTGGCGGGAATTGTCATGGGAACCGTAATCGCGTGGTCCGTGGTGAGAACAGCGAAAAGGCGGATGAAAAAAACGGACCGGATGTCAGGGAAACCATGACATGGCGGCAGGCCGGACAACGGATATGGCTATAGAATGACAGAATGAAAGACAGGTGGAAGTTATGTTGGAACGCGCTCCGGGAATTTTTGAAGTGGAGCTTCACAGCAATCAGAAAAGCATTGATGAGATTAAGATATTCCTTATTCCGGGAAAGGATGGGGAGAGAAGCCTGATGGTGGACGCGGGCTTTCGCAGCAGGACGTGTCTGCACGTCATGGAAGAGGCGCTGGGAAAACTGGGAATCACCTATGACAGGCTGGATATATTCCTGACCCACAAGCATCATGACCACTGCGGTCTGGCCAGCGAGTATGCGGCCAGAGGCGCGAGGCTGTTCATGAATCCCCAGGAAGACAGGCATTGCTATGACTGTCTGTACTATAACCATAGCCATGGATCCACGGAGGACCAGCCCCAGGTGCTGCAAAGCGTCGGGGTGACAGAGGATGGGACGCCGGAGATATGGAACATGTTTATGGAAGTAAACCAAAGGATCCGGGAGAACAGGGGATGGGAATTCGAGATTCCGGGATATCCCTATACGCCGGTCAGTGAGGGACGGATTCTGAGCTATGGGGATTATGACCTGGAGACAGTGGGGCTTAAGGGACATACCTACGGGCAGATGGGGCTGTACGACCGGAACCATAAGATACTTTTTTGCGCGGACCAGGTCATTGACGGCATTGTGCCTATTGTGGGCACCACCTATCCCGACGAGCATCTGCTTAAGGGGTATTTTGACTCTCTGGAAAAGCTGAAGCACCAGTATGTGGACTGCCTGATTCTTCCGGCTCACAAGGAGCCCATCCGGGATGTGAAGCGGGTGGTGGACCGGATTGTCTTTGCCTATCTGGATAAGACGGATTTGATCAAGCATATCCTGGACCACGGCCACCACAGGATGACCACCAAGGAGGTGGCGTGTCTGGCTTACGGTATAGACCATGTGCCCAGGGACCAGTCTGAGTTCATCAAGCTTAAGATGGTCATAAGCAAGACCTTTTCCTGTCTGGAATACCTGTATGATGAGGATTTTGCCATCCGTACCCTGGAGAACGGTACCTATTACTGGGAAGCGCCGTAATAAGCCGCGGAGGAAGATGTCAAAAAAGTGCTTGCATATCTTCATATATAGTGTATAGTAGAAGGTACAATAAAAACAGAAGCAGAGTAGGTATATGTGCGTTAAGTGCCGGCTGGACAGGGAGTTGTCAGCTGGACGAAAGAGGATTCCCAAAGGGAAACTGTCTGCGGTACATATGCCGCATCCCGCTGCAACAGAGATAGATGGAGCGGCCTGTTTTATGTGCAGCCGGTTTACGCCGGCCAAAAGCGTGTGTGAAAATCAATGATACAGCACGTTCTCGCACAGGGAAGCCATGTCCGGGCATAATGGTGCACCGGATGGGTTTTCGGGGCCGTTTTTTGTATGCCAGGAAGAAAGGTTCCTGCACCTGCCATTGTATATCTCCGTTTGTAGTCCGTGAAATCTGCAAAGGAGGTAATGAATCATGAAGAAATTAGCAGAACTGTTCGGCAGCTCGTCCCGGGAGCTTAAGAGTGTCAGGACCATCACTGTGTGCGCCATGCTGGCGGCAGCGGCAATCATCCTGGTAAATTTCCGCATCGAACTGACGAACACCCAGAGAATCGGTTTTTCCGGCATACCCAACCAATTAGTGGCCTATCTGTTTGGCCCCGCAGTCAGCTGCCTGTTTGCGGGGGCGCTGGACATCATCAAGTATCTCATCAAGCCGGTGGGGGCCTTCTTTCCCGGCCTGACCCTGGTGACCATGCTGGCTGGCCTGATTTACGGGTTTTTCTTTTATAAGAAACCATTAAAGCTGACCAGGGTGCTGGCGGCCCATTTTCTGGTCTGCCTGGTGTGCAATGTGATTCTCAATACCCTGTGTCTCAGCATCCTGTACGGGCAGGCATTCATGATACTCCTGCCTCCCAGGGTCATACAGAACATAGTGAAATGGCCCATTGATTCCTTTATTTTTTTCAATGTGGCCAAGATGCTGGAGATGTCCGGCGTGTTCCGGGTGGTCAGAGGAAGCAGGGCAGCCGTACAGCGGTAGCAGGAAGAGGCAGCAGAAACCGGCAGAGAAACCGGCAGCAAAAACCGGCAGCCGCCAGGAGAAGATTAAAAGTTATTTATTTAACGGGTGAAGCATTTAACGAGAGCAGAGAGGGACAGATACCGGTTGTCCCTCTCTGTTTACAGCAAAATGCCCTCGGGATTCAGGTATGAACCTGTCCCGGGGGCATTTTGCTGTCAGGTGGTCCGGGCAGGTCAGAACAGTCCCTGAGAATTGCCGGTTTGTCCTGTTAATTTTGCGACGGGCTGTTTTGCAAAAAGTACACCGGCTCTGTTGATTCCCCTGTATGGCTGTGCTATGATTGGGGCTGCAAAAATGAGATGAGAGCAGTTTAGAGGAGGAATCATGCCATGGCAGTTCATGTAATCGACGAAGCCAACCGTTGTCTTCAGTGTAAGAAACCCATGTGTCAGCAGGGATGCCCAATCCACACCCCCATACCAGCCATGATTAAGGCCCTGAAAGAGGGGGGACTGGAGGAGGCAGGGGCCATGCTGTTTTCCAACAACCCCATGTCACTGGTGTGTTCCCTTGTATGCAATCATGAGCGGCAATGCGAGGGCCACTGTGTCCTGGGAAGGAAGGGGCAGCCGGTTCATGTGAGCAGCATAGAGAATTATATATCGGACACATGCCTGGAGCGTATTGACGTCCAGTGCCAGCCAAAGAACGGGAAAAAGGTGGCTGTTATCGGGGCGGGGCCTGCGGGTATCACAATCGCCATCCTTCTGACAAAGAAGGGGTACAGCGTAACCATCTTTGACTCCAGGGACAAGATTGGCGGCGTACTGCAGTACGGCATACCGGAATTCCGTCTGCCCAAGGCGATACTGGAGCGCTATAAGAAAAAGCTTCTGTCCATGGGAATCAGGATTCGTCCCAATACCACCATAGGAGGGGCTCTGGAAATCAAGGACCTGTTCCGGGACGGATATGAGAGCATCTTCATCGGCACCGGCGTATGGCGTCCCAAGAAGCTGGGAATCAAGGGAGAATCCCTGGGAAATGTGCATTTTGCCATTGATTACCTGGCTAATCCGGATGCCTACGACTTAGGGGACAGGGTGGCTGTCATCGGAGTGGGCAATTCCGCCATGGACGTGGCCAGGACCGTCATCCGAAAAGGGTCCCACCATGTGACCCTCTATGCCAGGGGAAGCCATTCGGACGCCAGCCTTCATGAGACGCAGTATGCCATGCTGGACGGAGCTAAATTTGAGTTCAGCAGGAATATTGTGGAAATCAATGACAACGGGCCTGTATTTCAGCAGATACTGTATGATGAGGAAGGCAATGTGACGGGGTATTCCGGGGAAAAAGAGCAGGTTTACGCTGACTCTGTTATTATTTCCATCAGCCAGGGGCCAAAGAGCAAGCTGGTCAATACCACAGAGGGGCTGAAGGCCACCAGAAACGGCCTTCTGCAGACGGACGAACAGGGGGAGACAACAGTGGAGGGAATCTTTGCCTCCGGCGATGTGGTTCTGGGAGCCAAGACCGTGGTGGAGGCAGTGGCCTATTCCAAGACCGTGGCGGATGCCATGGATGCCTATATGAAGGAAAAAGCCGGTAAAGAAAAAAATGAAAAAGACGGGAAAGGACTGGCAGACCGGGAATAACCGTGGTAAAATAGGACTTGAAAACGTTTGCAAAGGAGAAGGATCCATGAAACTGAATACAGGCATGAGATGCCATGATTTATGTCCGAAGATGGAAATGGAGAAGCTGTTTGCCCAGGTAAGGGAACATGATATCCGTCAAATCCAGCTGGCATTCGGAAAGTCCATCAGCGATTATGATTTTACCGCAGGCCATTACAGCTCCGGTTTTGCCCGGACCATTGCCCGGGAGCTGGAGAAGAACCAAATCCATGTGGCTGTGCTGGGCTGCTATATCAATCCTGTCAATCCCATTGAATCCAGACGTCAGGCAGAGGTGGCGCGTTTTATCGAACATATGAAATATGCCAGAATCATAGGGGCTGATATGGTGGGAACCGAGACAGGACGCCTGGATCCGGATTTCAGGGTCACAGAGGAATCCTATACAGAGGACGCCTACCAGCTGCTTTTAAGGAGCATGAGGGAGATCGTGGCTGCGGCTGAGAAGCTGGGAGTTATTGTAGGTGTGGAGGGCGTATTTAACCACACGCTGTACAGCCCTGCCCGGATGAAGCGGTTCCTGGAGGACATTGATTCCCCCAATGTGGAGGTGATACTGGACGCCGTGAACCTGATCCACCCCGAACAGGCGGAGCCGGAGGCACAGAAAGAGGTTATTGACAGGGCTTTTGCATATTACGGCGACCGAATAGGCGCCCTTCATGTAAAGGATTTTGTCTTTGACGGCCAGGAACAGCTGTTCCGCCATGTGGGTGACGGCCTTTTCCGGTATGAACCCCTTATGAGGCATGTAAAGGAGAGGAAGCCCCATATTGCCATGCTGTTGGAGAATTCCAGCAGGGAGCGGTATCATGAAGATGTGAAGTTCTTACAGACGATTTACGATCGGGTGTAGATATGGAACACCCCAAAGCTGATAAAAGGCTTTGGGGTGTCTTTTGATATAGGATAGCCCTATCTGTCCGTCAGATGCGGATACAATCAGGCATTGGCTCCCAGCTCCCGTTTCATTTTCCGGAAGGAAAGAAGGAACAGTGTTACCGTGGTGCATACGGCTATGGTATCGGCAATGGGTTCTGCCACGAATACCGCAAACACTTTGTTTTCAAAGAGGTTAGGCAGAACGTAAATCAGCGGTATCAGCAGGATGACCTTCCGCAGCAGAGCCAGGAACAGGGAGGTTTTGCTGTCTCCGATGGCGATAAAGGTCTGCTGGCATGCCAGCTGGGCTCCAAAGAGCAGGGACGCGGCCATATAGATGCGGATGGACCACTCGCTGAAGGCTGTCAGGGCTGCATCCTGGGTAAAGATGCGGATATACACCATGGGCACAAACATGGCCACAGCCCAAAGTACGGTTGAGTAGGTCATACATGAGGTCAGAAGCAGCCGGAAGGTCCTGCTTACGCGGTCCAGCTTTTTGGCGCCGTAGTTAAAGCTGATAATGGGCTGGGCGCCCTGGGTCAGTCCCTGAAGGGGCAGTAGGGAGAACTGCATCACGCTTCCCATGATGGTCATGGCCCCTACTGCCACATCTCCCCCGTACTTTAAGAGGGAGGTATTAAAGCAGATATTCAGGATGCTTTCCGTGAACTGCATGACAAAAGGGGCCGCGCCCAGCGCAATGGCCGGCATGAGAATTTCCCTTTTGGGCCGCATGAAGCAGGTGCGTATTTTAAGGTAGCTCTTATTCGATATCAGGAACAGGACAACCCAGGCAGCGGAGATTCCCTGGGATATGATGGTGGCCAGGGCAGCGCCCCGAACGCCCATGTGAAACACAAACATGAGAATGGGGTCCAGGATGATGTTGCATATGGCCCCGATGAGCACGGTGTACATACCTGTCTTGGCATATCCCTGGGCATTGATAAAGGCGTTGAGTCCAAGGGCCAGCTGTACAAAAATGGTTCCCAGGGAATAAATCTGCATGTAAGCCCACCCGTACTCTATGGTATTGCCGCTGGCTCCGAACATCAGCAGGATGCGGCGGCCGAAGATAAGGAAGAAGGCAGTCAGCACAACGGCCACGGTTATAAGGGCAGTGGTACAGTTGCCCAGGATGTTTTCTGCTTCGTCCTTCCTGCCCTTGCCCAGCATGATAGATGCCCTGGGAGCGCCGCCCATGCTTACCAGGGCGGCAAAGGCGGAAATCGCCATGATAACCGGGAAGGTGACGCCTACCCCTGTAAGCGCGTTGGCGCCTTCGCCGGGCAGGTGGCCGATATACATACGGTCCACCATATTATACAGAACGTTGATGATTTGGGCTGTAATGGCCGGCAGGGCCAACTGAAAAAGAAGCTTCCCCACGCTGCCCGTGCCCAGGTCCACCTCTTTTGCTTCTTTGTTTTTCTCCATATAAATCTCAATCCTTTCGTATTTCAAAAATAGCCATTTAAATACTATATCTCGAAACCAAGGGAAAGTCAACCAGAGGGCCGGCTGGCAAAAAGCCGAAAAAACAGGCCCTGCCGGACTAAATTTACTCTGCGGGGATACCGGATCTAACCTGTATGGCCTGCTTTTTTATGCGGCAGCCGGAAAGAGAGGAGAGAACAGAACTCACCTTAATTATACATATCATACAAAAAAATAGAATAATAGCGAAAAAAACAGTATTATTTTACAGCTATATGCATAAAAATGTAATTTTATATTGACAGGAATGTCAGATAATATTATAATGCAAATAACAATACAAGTTGTAATAACAATATGTAATAATAAATTGCCAGGAGGTAACAGTATGAGAGACAAAATTGCCGGAGCCCTTTACGGGATGGCCCTGGGCGATGCCATGGGGATGCCTGCCGAGTTGTGGGGAAGAAAGAGAGTAAAGGCCTTTTTTGGACGGATTGAGGGATTCTTGGACGGACCGGCTGAGAATGATGTGGCGTTCAACTATAAGAAGGGCCAGTTCACCGACGATACGGGCCAGGCCCTTGTTCTTCTGGACTCCATTGAGTCCACTGACTATGAACCGGACACCAGAGACATTGCCCTGAGGATGCTGGCCTGGGCTGAGAAGGAAAATGCCTTTGAAAACAATATTCTGGGTCCCACCTCCAAGGTGGCCCTGGCAAATTTCAGGGATAACATCCAGGATTCCAGGATTACGGATAAGGCGCTGTCCAACGGAAGCGCTATGAGGATAGCACCCATCGGCTGCCTGTTCCGGCCGGAACAAAAGGAGGACATTGCCAGATATGTCTACCTGGTGTCAAGAGCCACACACACCAGTGATGTGACCATAGCCGGGGCTGCCATGATTGCCGAGGCTGTGAGTTCGGCTATTGTGAAGGATGACTTTGAGAAAGTAATGGAGGATGTGTTTGGGATTGAGGAGATTGGTTACGGCATGGGCTGCGAGACCTTCAGTCCAAGGCTGGGAGAGCGCTTAAGGATTGGCCTGGACATCGCCGGATCCTATAAGGGGGATGATGAGGGATTTATCCATAAGCTCTACGATGTGGTGGGTACCGGGGTAGGTATTATTGAGTCTGTCCCTGCCGCCCTGTCCGTGGCATACTATGCCCAGGATCCAAACCTGTCCTGCCTGCTCTGTGCCAACATGGCAGGTGACACAGACACCATCGGAGCCATGGCCACTGCTGTCTGCGGGGCATTTACAGGGATGGGAAGGATAAAACCGGAATACATCCGGACCCTGAGGCAGCAGAATGATGCGGACTTTGACCATTACATCCGTATACTGGAAAAGGGAAGGGAGAGATTTGCATGAAAACCCTTGTAATAGGTGCGGCCATCATTGATATTATCATGAAAATAAAGCGTCTGCCTAAAAGCGGAGAGGATATCCTGTGCAGCGAAACCGTGTCCGCGGTGGGAGGATGTGCTTACAACGTGGCAGGTACGCTGCGGGGCTTTGGCGTGGACCACGACCTTTTCGTGCCTGTGGGAAGGGGCATGTACGGGGATATGATCGCAGGCGATTTGGAAAAGCTGGGATACCAAATCCTTATCAGGGAAGAGGAGTCGGACAACGGTTACTGCCTGTGCCTGGTGGAGGAGGATGGAGAGCGCACATTTATCACGGTCAAGGGCGCGGAAGGGCGCTTCAGGCCTTCCTGGTTTGAACAGCTGTCTCAGGATGCCTACGACAGCATCTATGTGGCCGGATACCAGGTGTGCGGTACCAGCGGCGGGGTCATTTCCGATTGGATGGCGGGCGCGAAGGACAGGATGAAGGAAAAACGCGTTTTCTTTGCCCCGGGACCGGTCATAACCGACATTGACCAGGCTGTGATGGAGCGCATCCTTTCAGTGGGTCCCATTCTCCATCTCAATGAAAAGGAAGCCTTTGATTACGCAAAGCAGCCGTCTGTGGAGGACTGCCTGAAGTACCTGTACGGCCTGAATCATAACCTTGTGGTGGTCACCATGGGAGCTTCCGGCACCATGTATTATGACGGCAGCGTGATGAGGCAGGTCCCTGCTTATAAAACACAGGTAAAGGATACCATAGGTGCAGGCGACAGCCATGTGGCTGCCATGATTGCCGGGTACTCCAAAGGGCTGGATACGGAACAATGCGTGAGGCTTGCCAACCGGGTGGCCTCGGCAATCGTTAGCATCCAGGGGCCGGTGATGACCGGGGAAATGTTTGAACAGCAGGATTTTGCGCCGTATATCCTGAACGGGTGCAGTAAACATACGAATGTGGAGGGGTAGTTTAAATGAATAAGATAAAAGAGTTCTTTCGTGATTGGAGTATATTTGAGAAAGTCTGGCTGATTTTCGTGTGTTCCCTGATGACTGTCATATGGTTTATCAACGGGGATACGCCGTTCATGCTTGTCTTAAGCCTTACAGGCAGCCTGAACCTGGTGCTGGGAGCAAAGGGCAAGGTGGCAGGACTTTATTTTGCCATCATCAACAGCGCCATGTACGCGTACCAGTGTCTGGGAATCCCGCTGTACGGCGAGGTCATGTACAATGTGCTCTACAGCATTCCGGTCAGCGCCACGGCCATCTATCTGTGGAAGAAGAACGCAACCAGCGACGGCGAGGTCAGATTCCGTACCATGACGCTTAAGCTTGTGGCAGGGGTAGCCATAGCCACAGCCGTGGGAGTCTGGGGATATTCAGAATTGTTAAAATACATGGGCGGTTCCTTTGCGTTCATGGATTCACTGACCACAGTGGTATCCGTTATAGCCAGTATGCTCTATCTGCTGCGTTATTCCGAGCAGTGGCTTATGTGGGTTATTGTCAACGCTCTGTCTATTATCATGTGGATTATGGTGTTTGTATCAGGGGACACCACGGCCCTGCTTATCATTGTAATGAAAACAGTGAATCTGCTGAATTCCCTCTACGGATACATGAACTGGAGGAAAATATCGCAGAAAACAGCGGAATGAACCCTTTTCTCTCTCCAATAAGTTGAAAGAATGTCGCTCTCAGTATATAATGATAAAAACAAAAAGAGAGCGGATTGAGGTTATTATGAGAGAGAAATTAGCCAAATATGAGCAGATCAGGCAGGATATCATACATAAAATCGAGAGCATGGAATACAGGCCCAACCAGGTCATTCCGTCGGAAAATGAACTGTGCGCATCCTATGGGGTAAGCAGGATTACAGTCAGGAAGGCCATAGACGAGCTGGTTCATGAGGGGCTGCTCTACCGAATCAAGGGAAAAGGAAGCTTTGTCAGGGACCATGGCTCGGAGGGGCTGTCGCGTATCTACAGCTTTACCGAGGCCATTCTCCATCAGGGAAAGACGCCGTCCAAAAAGCTGCTGTCACTGAAGGTGGAGGAAGCAGACGCGGATATAAGGCGAAGGATGGGGCTGGAGGAAGGGGAGGAGGTCTATGTCATCAAGAGCATTTATTATGCGGACGGCAGGCCCTACTGTATCAATACCTCTATCCTCCCAAGGAAGCTGTTTCCCAAGCTGGAGTTATTTGATTTCAACCGCAACTCCCTGTATGAAGTGCTTAAATCCTTTTACCAGCTCTCCTTCACAAAGGCGCGCCAGATTTTAAACGCAACAGTGGGAAGCAGTGAAATCTACGGATATCTGGAGACAGAGCAGAACCAGCCCTTGCTCAGAATCAACGCTGCCTCATTTTGTCTGTACCATGATAATGAAACTGTATTCGAGATATATGAATCCTATATATTGACGGACATCCTCAGCTATTATGTGGAAAAATATAACACGTAAGTACGCTTACGTTAATATATGGGCGGCAAAGCAAGAAAAGAGCGGTCCCTGTTTAAGGCAGGGGCCGCTTTTTGTGGAACAGGAGCAGAAGTCCCATGTAGCTGAAGCTCAGGAACAGAATCTGCACGGCTGTCATGATAAAGAGGGGAAGCTCCTTAAGCCAGAAGCAGGACTGGGAAAATGCCAGGTACATGCCGATGGAAATCAGTAAAAGGAGCACGGGCTTAACTATCATGTTGACGGTATCCCAGCAAAAGGGTACCAGTCGCTTTACCGCCAGGAAGCTCATGAGGGCCAGGGCCAGTTCACTGACCAGCATGCCCCACAGGTATCCCAGGATACCGTATCTGGGAATGGCAAAGAGTACAAACGCCAGCCGTATGACCATGGCAAACACATTCTGGAAAAAGGTGGATGAAGTCCTGCCAAGACCGTTTAAGATGCTTCCCATGGTAGTGGCCAGGTACATAAAGGGGCACAGCCATGACAGGATGGTGATATATGTACCTGCATTCTGATCGTGGAATACACTGACGCCCAGCTGGTTCCCAAAGATGGTAAATATGCCGATGCACAGCACACCCATATAGCAGCTGTAGCGCAGGGACATGGATATCATGGAGGAAATACGGGCCTCGTTGCCGTCGGCCTGGGCTTCGGCCACCGTGGGCAGCAGGAGCACGGCCATGGAGTTGGTGATGGCAGAGGGAAACAGGATGAAGGGCAGGGCCATGCTGGTCAGCACGCCGTATACGGACAGGGCCTCTGAGTTTGTGAGGCCGGAGCTCATCAGCCTGTTGGGGATCCATATGGCTTCCGCGCTTCCCAGGACATTTAATATCAGACGGTTTCCCATAAGGGGAAGGGCCAGAGCCATAAGGGGGGCCGCAGTGGCGCCAAAGGAAAGGGGGATGGCCGGAGCGCGGCGGGAATCCCCGTCTTTGCAGGGCGGGAAGAAGCCAAGGCAGAACACAGTGAACACGGCAGATGCCATCTCACCAATCAGGTGTCCGTATACAGCCAGGCTTACCGTAATCTGGCGTCCGGATTCCAGCCAGATGCTGGCGATGAGGAACACGGCGCCCATGCGTATGACCTGCTCCGCCACCTGGGAAAAGGCGGGGACACGGGCTTTCTGCATGCCGTAGTAGTAACCGTTGATACAGGCGTGGAGGGCTGCAAAGGGAACAGACACTGCCATCACCGGCAGATAGGGGGCGCATCTTGGTTCCAGCAGAAGCTTTTCTGCCAGGAAACCGGCATTTCCATAGATGACCCAGGCCAGGAGAAAGGACATGCCCATGGCAATGACCAGACCCGTCCTGAATACGGCCCTGCCCCTGGTCTGGTTGGCAGCCACGTACTGCGACAGGGCGGTCTGGATGGAGCCTGCGCAGACAGCGAAACAGATACTGAATATGGGGTGCACCATATTGTAAATCCCCAGTCCCTCGGCGCCGATGGTCCTGGACATGAAGATTCGGTAGAAGAATCCCAGTATCCTGCATATGAACCCGGTGGAGGTCAGGAGTAGGGTCCCGGTGATGAAGGCCATTTTCCTGGGTGACAAGCGCTTGGAGACAGGGGAGGATGCGGTCAATGAGTGATTCATAAACGCTCCTGGAGATGGGAATTATTAAAAATATATGATAAATTCCAGGATGTAGAACACATTGGACGGCGATTTAGAGGCCCTCTAACTTGTTAAATTCCCTGAAGATGCCCCGGATTATGACTAAGGTGAGAACCAGGGTTGCGATGTCGGCAACGGGCTGGGCCAGCTGGATGCCCAAAAGGCCCAGGAAATGGGCGGCGATGAGAAGCACCGGAATGAGGAACAGACCCTGGCGTGAGATAGCCAGAAGGGTGGCGCGGAATCCGTAGCCGATGGACTGGGACATCATGTTGCTCATGGTCAGAAATCCGTTCATCCACATGGTGGCTATCTGCAGGCGCAGGGCCAGCGTGCCGATGGCAATGACTTCAGGATCGTTTTTCCGGAACAGGCTGATTACATGACCGGAGACCAGGAAGCCGCCTGCGCACACCACAACCAGTATGCAGGTGGTAAATTTCACGCAGAACCAGTAGGCCTGGCGGACCCGGCTGTATTTTCTGGCGCCGTAGGAAAATCCGCACACGGGCTGGAACCCCTGGCCGAAGCCGATGACGGCTGAGTTGACAAAGTAAATCAGGCGGTTCACAATGGCCATGGCAGCGATGGCCGCGTCGCCAAATGGGTGGGCCGTGGTATTTAACACAATAGTCGCTATGCTGGCCATACCCTGGCGGGTCAGGGAGGGAAGGCCTCCGCTTAAGATCTTGCCGTAAAGGAAAAGGGAGGGACGGAAATTGCCAATGCGGATATGGATACACTCCCTGCGCAGGTTGCACTGGGCGAGGAGAATGCAGAAACTGATAAACTGGGACAGGCCGGTGGCAATGGCAGCCCCGGATGTGCCCAGACCAAGGCCGAAGATGAAGATGGGGTCCAGGGCAATGTTAAGGATGCCGCCGGCGGTGATTCCCACCATGGCAAAGGCAGCCAGGCCCTGGAGCCGCAGCAGGTTGTTCATGATAAAGGAACACATCATAAAAGGCGTGGCCAGGAAAATATAGCGGGCATATTCCACTGCATAGGGCTTGATGGTTTCCGTGGCGCCCAGAAGCATCACAACCTGGTCAATGTGGAACAGGCAGAAAACGCCCAGACAGGTACCCAGGAGGAAGCCGGTGAAAAACGCGACAGAGACAGCGCGTTCCCCGTCCTCATGGCGTCCGGCGCCCAGACACCGGGCCATGTAGTTGCCGCTGCCCATGCCGATGGTAAAGGACAGGGCCTGGATGATGGCCATGGCTGAGAATATGATGCCCACAGCGCCGGAGGCGCTGGTGCCAAGCTGGCTCACAAAAAATGTATCTGCCATGTTGTAGATGGCGCTGACCATCATGCTGATGATGGTGGGGACGGCAAGCCGCGGGATAACCTTGTGTATGTCCCCGTTCACCAGCATTTCGTACCGTTCGTTTTCTGATTCATTAGAGCTCATGATATACCGTCCTTTTGGAATATTGTTGAAGTTTTGAAAGGTATGGCCTCTATGTACGTATCATAATAGTTCATCAGCCTTCCTTCACAGGCAGAAACCAGCACCCTCCCGATAGCAGGACCGGGGCGGTAATTATGCATTTTAAGATAATCATAATAGATGGCCAAGTCATTATCAGCCGGATCCTCATATGAGCTTTTTAGAAGTACATGCAGATAAACACGCGGCGCATCATCCTTGGGACGAAGGAGCGTACCCGGATTTGCCGGGACGGCAGTAAACCGGCCATAGTCATATCTGGATGGGGTTTGCGGCTGTATCAGGATGACTAATTCCTTTTCGTGGTCATACAGGTGGGACAGGTTTTCTTTATTCAAAAGCTCATAAGCGCAGATGGCCGGAAGGGAGAGGGATAAAAAGCTGGGTTCAGAATACAACATTGTTCTGACGGTATTGACCTGGTCTGATTTAATGTCAATGTGTTTCAGCTTATCCTGTAGATCCTCAATCATATCACATATGTATTCACGGCGGCACTGGAGAAGGGAATAGATTTCTTCTGCATTTAATTCATGTATATGCTTTAAATCCTGGATGGGTATGGAAAGCTGCCGGTATAAGGTGATGTCGCACAAGGTGCGCAGTGTGTGCATGGACCAGGTGCGGTAGCCATTTTCTTCGCTGTGGTCGAATTTGACCAGGCCTTCCTTTCCCCAGTATCTCAGTGTTGCAATTGAAACGCTGAATAAATCGGCTATTTTCCCTATATAATTTTTTTTCGGCATAACACCATCCTTTTGTATTGATAAACATGTTGACTCTAAAGCTACTTTATGGTTTATAGTACAATCATACATTTTTTATATGTATAGCTTAATTTCCTGCAGGAATTGAGTACTATTGCATATTTTTTTCCATTATAACAAAAGGGAAAAAATATAACAATAGGAATAGTACCATAAAATATGAAGGGAAGTGATGTAAAAGTGGCACCTGTTATTGCAATCGTAATTTGCTTTGCCTTTGTTTCATTAGGGGATATTGTATCGTTGAAAACGAAAGCAAAATTTCCGTCCCTGGCAGTTGCTATTGTCGCGTATCTTATCGCCATATGGTGTGGAATGCCTAAGACCTATCCTGATGTATCCGGACTGGCGGCATTGGGGGATATATTGTTTCCTGTGTTTGTTGCAGGGCTTGCAACAAGTATCCTCCCAATATCAATTGTAAAGAACTGGAAATTTATCATCATAGGCTGTATTGCAGTACTGGCAGGTTTTTTATGTACCGTAGTAGTCGGAGGCCTTTTTTATGACCCGAGAGAGATGTTTGCGGCGGCAATGACGACCTGCGGCTCCGGCCTGACCGGAGGGCTGATTGTATTAGACCGTTTGAAGGGAACCGGCCTGACAGAGATGGTCACCATACCGCTCTTGCTGGCGTGTACCATTGACGCAATCGGACAGCCGGTGGGTTCGTTGATTACAAGAAAATATGCTGGGAAGCTTATTGCATCGGACGCTTATCTGACAGACAAAATTGTGGATCATTCCGATGGGGGAAAGCTCAACAAATGGGGGGCGCCTTTTAATTCTTCTGAAAATCCAAGTCCGCGGTTTTGTGCCTGGATTCCTCCAAAGTATGAGACAGAGGCAGTTGCCTTCTTACAGTTGATTGTCGTTACGGCACTAGCCATGTGGCTGGGAGGCATTACCGGCCTTGGCTGGTCAATCGTGCTGATTTTACTTGGCTTTGGCGGTACATTCATCGGACTGTTCCGGATGAACATGCTGGACCGTACGCAGACCGGAGGATTTGTAATGGCTGCTATCTACGCCCTGCTGTTTCAAATGCTCAACGATATGACGCTCCAGGAAATCATGGCTAAAATCGTTCCGCTGCTGCTGGTTATCCTGTTAAGCGGAGTGGGACTGGTTCTGGGCGGAATGCTGGGAGCGAAAGTATTTGGTTTTGATCCGTGGTTAGGCGCCTCGGCCACCATTGGTTTGTTTTACCTGTTTCCCGGTGTGAGGAATGTAATCAATGAGGTTGCCAGAAGTTTATCCAGGAATGAAGAAGAGAGGCTTTACCTTGTAGAAAAAATTTCTCCGTCCTGTATAATAGCGGCCTCCATGGGCAGTAAATTTTGTTTGTTGGCAGGAGTTCTATTGATGCCGCTTATCATCCGGTAATGTGATGCGGCAATGTATGAGTAAGAATCACAGGAGGTAATAAAATGAAGGTGTATATCAGTGTTGATATCGAGGGAACCGCCAATGCGGTTGGCTGGGACTCAACAGCGCCGGGCGGATTGGACTATGAGCGCAACCGTCTGGAGATGACAAAAGAAGCGGTTGCCGCCGCCAGGGGAGCACACGCTGCCGGGGCTGATGAAATCGTAATTAAGGATGCCCATGGCCACGGAAATAACATTCTCCCGGAATACATGCCGGAGTATGTGGAGCTGATCAGAAGCTATACATATGCCCCGGATGTAATGGTAGAGGGCATCGACGAGAGCTTTGACGCTGCTTTTTATGTGGGCTATCACAGCGCGGCAGGGTGTGAGGGCAATAATCTCGCCCATACCATTTCGCATTCAAAGGTACATTCCATCAAAGTAAATGGGGAGATAGCCTCTGAGTTTATGATTTACAGCTATATGGCAGCCTACCGCAATGTCCCCAGTGTACTATTGACCGGTGACAGAAGCCTGTGCCAGACAGGGAAGAAGTATCACCCATGCCTTGTGACAGTACCGGTAAAGGACGACATCGGAGGCAGGAATAGAGGAATCAGCGGGGAATTGGCATGTAAACAGATTGAGAAGGCTGCAAAGCATGCCTTGGAACAGGATTTGGCAAAAGCCAGAATTGTACTGCCTGGACATTTCGATGTAGAGCTGTGTTTTAAGGACCATACACTGGCGAAATCAGGAAGCTATTATCCCGGCGCAACCCAGAAAGATCCTTATACCATAACCTTCCAGTCAGATGACTGGTATGATGTGGGAAGATTCCTTATTTTCACCATTTTATAAAAGGATATCTGTATATAACAAATCCCATTGGAAAAAGAAAGCAACGGCGCTTAAGGACATAATGGTATCACATCAATGTCCCCAGGCGCCTTTTTCCATGATGTGAAAAGGAAATATATCCTCCTTGCCCTTATAACCTAATTGCGCAAAAGCCCGGCTGAGTGTGTAAACATGCGTTACTGCTATTATTCCTCATCCTCACAACCGCAGGTGGGATGCGTCAGCTGGTAGCGGTCCCCCATATTTTTATATCCCCAGTCACACATGAGGCTGAGAATCGGAAAAAGTGTCTTTCCGTGTTCTGTTATGGAATATTCAACCTGGACAGGAAGCGTGGGAATGACTGTCCGGTCAATAATTCCATCCTCCTCTAATTCTCTCAGCTGCGCGGTCAGCGTCTTTTTGGGGGCGGTTCCCAGATAACGCAGGATTTCATTATAACGTTTTACACCCCCGTACTGCAGGTAGTGCAGAATCAGCGGCTTCCATTTCCCGCCGATGACCTTGAGAGTCACCTCTATTTCGCTGGAAACAATTTTTATGTCTGGCATTCGTGACGCCTCCTTTAAGTGTTTTAAGGAACTGTGTTTATTATATCAGATTTTTTGCCTGTCTGCACTATACTTGTCTGTAAGATGAATGCGCCTGAAATGAAGGTTGGCAGAAAGCGGAAGGGAGAGCATGGGTAAGAAATGGAAGAAAGGGGGAAGAACGGGGAGGAAAGGAGAGGAAAGGGCGAGAGGGAACGTGATAAGCAGCAATAGGGGGAGAAACCTGCGGACGGGTTGCCCCCCTTTTTTGCTTGTGATTTGTTAGGCCAGGGGCCTGTTTTTGATGGTACTAGAAATTAAAATGCTCCGGATCCGCCCCAACCCTGGCTGCGCGGTTTAAGCGGGTGACTGCTTCCATGTCCTGGTCGGATAATTCAAAATCGAAAATAGACTGGTTGGAGACAATCCGCTCCCGGTGTGTGGATTTGGGAATGACTACCACATTTCTCTGGATATCCCAGCGCAGGACAATCTGGGCCGGTGTCCTGCCGTATTTTTGTGCCAACCGGACCAGCGTTTCATCCTGAAGCAAATTTCCGCCGGTTCCCCCCAGGGGACTCCATACTTCCACGGCAATATCGCGGCTGAAACAATAATCAATCAGTTCATTATTATTAAAGTAGGGATGGGATTCCACCTGATTGACGGCAGGCATGACGTCTGCCCTCTTCTCCAGTTCATCCAAATGGCATTTGTGGAAATTGCTGACCCCGATGGCCCTTATTCTGCCTTGTTTATAGAGCTTCTCCATGGCAGTCCAGGCCTCGGTGAAACCCTCTGCAGGCCAATGAATCAGGTAAAGGTCGATGTAATCTGTCTGAAGGGCGGCCAGGCTTTCATTAAATGCTTCCTCTGTCCGTCCGGCCCGTATATCATCATTCCACAGCTTTGTGGTAAGGAAAATCTGCTGGCGGGGAATTTTGCTTTCACGAATTGCGTCTCCCACGCTTTTTTCATTTCCATATATCTTTGCAGTGTCGATGTGCCTGTATCCGGCCTCCAGCGCCCAGCAAACAGCGTCCATGGTCTGCTGTCCGTCTGCGGTTTGATAGACACCCAGGCCTAACTGGGGAATTTTATTCCCCTGGTTCAATTGTACATAGTGCATAGGATACTCCTTCCTGTCCTAATGTGCGGCAGTCTTTTCAGGTCCATGGTCCGCCATTCTGTATATTGCCAGCATATCATCTTCATGAAGAACCATGGCAGAGCCTTTCTGCCCGCCGGACGCCACCGCGCATTTGCGGGCCATTGTCTTTAAATCCCCGTCCGTGGGCGCGATTCCCAGCTCCTGCAAGGAGGTGGGCATATGGATGGCGCGGTAAAAGTCCTCCATTGCGCAGATGCCCTTAAGGGCTGTATCATCAGGTGCGCCGAGGTCCTCAATTCCCATTACATTGACGGCAAAGCGGTGGAACCGGGGCAGGCAGTTTTTATAGACATATCTTGCCCAGCTTCCCCAGATTGCAGCCAGTCCGGCTCCATGGGCAACATCAAACAGTCCGCCGATTTCATGCTCCAATGCATGGGAGGCAAAGTCACCCCCGGCATTTCCGCAGCCGGTAAGTCCATTGTGGGAAAGGCTGCCGGCCCATAAAATTTCTGCGCGGGCATCGTAGTTAAGGGGATCCTCCGCAAGGATTTTTGCATTTTTAATGACGGTGCGCATCAGTGCTTCCGCCATACTGTCCGTTATTTCCATGTTGCCGCCGTTTGTGAAGTACCGCTCCATGGTGTGCATGAGGATATCCGTACACCCGCAGGCTGTCTGGTAATCAGGAAGTGTTTTTGTGAGATCCGGGTTCATGACTGCAAATCTGGGGCGGCTGAGGTCATTGCTGTAGCCGCGTTTGATCCATCCGTCTTCCTTGGTGATGACAGAGGAATCGCTCATCTCGCTGCCGGTGGCGGCAATGGTCAGGACAACGCCGATGGGGAGGCAGTGGGACGGCTGGCGCTTATAGTCATAAAAATCCCATACATCGCCCTCATTTACCGCTCCATAACCGATTGCCTTTGCAGAGTCGATGGCGCTTCCGCCTCCAACGGCCAGGATGAAATCAACGCCCTCTTTTTTACATAATTCAATGCCTTCATAGACCAAACCCAGCCTGGGATTGGGCACAGCGCCTCCCAATTCCACAAAATCCATGTGTTCGGCCGCCAGTGAAGCCTTAACCCTGTCAAGAAGACCGGAACGTATCACGCTTCCGCCTCCGTAGTGGATCAGGACCTTTTTGCCTCCCTGCTCCTTTACAAGAGATCCGGTCTGTTTTTCCGTGTCCTTTCCAAAAACCACTTTTGTAGGTGTGTAATACTGAAAATTGTGCATTTTCTTCTTCCCTTCTTTAATGAGTGCTGTGTGAATAGATGCTGTTTGTGTTTTCTTTACACTGCAAGTATAAGAGGATTGCCTGAAAAGCACAAGAAGGCACATTTTTTTCACCAGGGTACTTTAAAGTGCCCTTACGGCCTGTTTATTGCTTTTTTCCTTTTCCAGCACTCTTTTTGATTATCTGGTGCCTCAGGAGTATGGCTGCCATGCGGATACACACTGGGTTAAATTGTATGGGCCGGCGGACGGAGCAGGCACGGCGTTTGCAGGTGAATCCGGCGCGGCAGGCCAAAGAAGCCGCTGTCTGGAGATTTCCATGGAAGAAAAGCCATTTTATTTTTCAGCCATCCCATATACGCCCCAGGAACTGGAGAGCGCCCTTCACCGGGAAGAGCTTCCCGCTCCGCGCCGGACCGTGGTATCCATCCTGGGAGCCATGCGTGGCGTGGGCGGGATGGGGGAATACGAAGCTGTCCAGACGGCTTTGAGGCGAAATATAGCCGCAGCGGATTGTGCCCGGCAGCCGGATGGTTTATAATAGAGTCATTGGGTGATTTTACGGGAGGTATTATGAGAGAGCTGATTTGGGGGAAGACGCTGCGGTCCCGGCTGATCCGGTATAACTTTTTTATTATCTGGGTTATAGCCATATTTGTCAGTGTTTGTACCTATATTACGGCCAGCAGGAAAACGCTGGAGGTGGCCAAGAACTCGCTGCAGCATCATGTGGAGAGTATATCCTACCGGTATCAGCTGGCCTACGAGGAAATGATTAACATTGTCCTCAACTGTACGGAGAGAAAGACCTTTAACCTGGGGGAAATCGGGCGGGGACTTACGCCCGGGGCCAGGAAGAAGGGGCTGGATTACGCGGAGCTTATCAAGGATTACTGCGCTATTTCGGAGTATGGGGATTATATTGTGAAGCTGTCCGTGTTTGATGACCGGGGAGGGATGGTGCAGACCGGTTCTTCCTTTGGAAGCACGGATGATGCGAAGGGGATTCTGGATGGGGGATGGCTGGACCGGGAGCTGGATAAGACCATGGACAGCTATGAGCTGGATTTGGTGGACTCTCCCTTTTTCCAGCATGAAGGACAGGTCCTGCCCATTGCCAGGACACTGACCGGAAGCAGGGCGGTTCCGGGAGGATGGGTGGTGCTCTGCCTGTCCACGGATCTGTTTCAGGATGTGCTTAAGGATACCTCGGGAGGCCAGGAGGCCGTGGTGGTGACCAGCGAGGGAAAACGCATTGCCTCCCTCTATGAACCGGAGGACCATCGGGAGGAAAATGACAGGGTAATCAGGCAGCTGCAGCAGTCGGGGCAGGACAAGGGGCTGCTGGAGATGAAGATTCACGGCAGGAACAGCCTGGTGGCCTTTGAACAATATGACCGCAGCGGCGTCATGGTCTATGAGACCATTACCCTGGACAGTCTCAGCAATGACAGGCTCATGATTATCCAGACCGTCATCATCATGTTTGCGGCCTGCCTGATTTTCGGATTTATTCTGTCGGTGCTGATTACCAATCAGATTAAAAAGCCCATTGACCGGCTGGTCAGGCACATCGGCCATGTGGCTGCGGGAAATTTCACCAGGGACCCGGATATAGAGGGGGAGGATGAAATCGGCACCGTGGGCAAGGTTGTAAATGACATGTCGGAGCGGATTGATACCCTGATGGCGGAACGGCTGGAACATGAGAAGGAGAAGGGGGATTTGGAGCTGAAAATGCTTCAGGCCCAAATTAATCCCCATTTTCTCTACAATACCCTGGATTCCATACGGTGGATTGCCGTCATACAGAAGAACAGCGGGATTGTCAAGATGGTTACGGCCCTGTCCGGCCTGCTTAAGAATATGGCCAAGGGATTCAATGAAAAGGTGACCCTGCAGAAGGAACTGGATTTCCTGGGGGATTATGTCACCATCGAAAAGGTGAAGTATGTGGAGCTCTTCGACCTGGAGGTCCGGGTGGATGAGCCGGAGCTTTATGAGGCTCTGGTCATCAAGCTTACCCTTCAGCCCCTGGTGGAGAATGCTATTTTCAATGGAATTGAACCGGGAGGAAAGCACGGCACCATCTTAATCCATGCTTACAGGGAAGGGGATGTGTTCATCATCAAGGTGAGGGATAACGGAGTGGGAATTGCGCGGGAAAAGATGGCCTCGATTCTGAACCATACGGAAAAGGTAAAGGGCAGCTCCATGAGCGGAATCGGCCTTCCCAATGTGGACCGGCGTATCAAGCTTAACTATGGAGAGGAATACGGCCTTACGATTGAGAGCCAGGAAGGGGAATTTACAGAAATCACCATAAAAATGCCGCTTGAATATGAATGCGAAGGTGAATCCAGATAAAACAGGTAAGGGGAAGAGACAGATGTATCGTGTGATGATAGTGGATGATGAGCCGTTGATTCTGGCGGGTATCGCATCCCTTCTTGATTGGAATGAGTATGGATGTGAGATTTCCGGGAAGGCCGCAAACGGCCAGCAGGCTCTAAAGCTTATGGAGGAACAGAAGCCTGATATTGTGATAACGGATATCAAGATGCCTGGAATGGACGGAATCGGGTTTATGAAGGCCGTGAAGGAACGGGGATGGGATGATGTGATTTTTATCCTGCTGACCAATCTGGAGGAATTCAGCCTGGCCAGACAGGCATTGTCCCTGGGTGCCGTGGAGTATCTGGTAAAGATGGAGCTGACAGAGGAAAAGCTGGCGGACAGCTTAAAGCTTGCCATGGAACGGCGGGAGATGAAGCGCAAGGCAGAGGCGGCGGGTACGGCTGTGACTGTTTCCAGGGAAGAGGCTGTCAGGGGATACATCGAAAAGCTTCTGACAGATGGAGGAACATTTAGCGGAGGAGCCAGCTCCGGTAATGCAAGTGAAGCCAGCGCACAAAATCAGGGGGAGGGGTACGATTCGTGTCTGAGGCGGCCGGTGCTGGCCATTATCAGCTTTAACTACGGATATGAAGGATTCTCCTCTGATTTTACAAGGGAGGATCAGAAAAAGGTCATTTCCTTTGCGGAAAATATCATCGAACAGATGGTGAAGGGGTATTTTGACCACAGCTGCCTGGTGCGCCGGGAACTGAACAGTCTGGTGTTAGTGATGTCCACAGATGGAATAGAGGACTACAGGGAACAGATACGCAGCCTTGGGGAGAAAATCATATCCGTGGTTAAGGATTATTTTGAAGTGTCTGTGTCCGTGGCTGTCAGCAGCAGGAAGGAGAGCCTGGGAGAGTTCGGAGCCCTTCTGTACGAGGCCATGAGCGCCACCAACCATTATTTTTATCACTCCCTGGACCCGGTGGTATTCTATTCCGAGGAATGCGAGACCAGCGCCAGGCATACGGGAAGCTTCCACATCGGATTCCTGAAAAAGGATCTGTCCCAGGCAGTGGCTTTAAATGACAGCGGACGCCTGGAGGAGATACTGGACCAGGTGGCATGTCTGCTAAGGGAGCATAATCCTTCCAGGCAGCAGGCGGTCAATGCCTGCGCCAATCTGTATTTTTTCCTGTCCTCCTTCTTTGAGGACGGGGAGGAGCCGGATTTTCCCTATGAGGTCAATATTATGGAAAAGCTGGGACGGCTGGGGACCCTGGGGCAGATCATACAGTGGATTAACTGGTTTAAGGAGGCGGTTTCGGGGATTCTGGAGCGGCGCAGGGATACCAGGGTGGATAAGATTGCGGAGATGGTCAGGGAGTATGTGATGGAGCATTATAAGGAGCGCATTACCCTGGGACAGGCAGCCGAGGCGCTGAATATAAGCCAGGGTTATCTGAGCACTGCCTTTAAGAAGCAGTCCGGTGAATCCTTTACAAACTATGTGTCCGCCATCAAGATTGAGAAGGCAAAGGAGCTGATAGCCAGCCACCAGTATATGATGTACGAGGTATCGGATTTGCTGGGCTTTGATACGCCTTTTTATTTCAGCAAGGTGTTTAAGAAGGTTACGGGCATGTCGCCGAAAGAATATGAGGCCCAGTGCCTGAAGCAGAAAAAATTATAAAAACATGAAAATTTTATATAAAACAATAAAACCCATCTGAAAATTTTACAAAAAGTATGATTTGGGTCGATTCGGTTTGGGAATCGGTTCTGGTATAGTTATATCAGAATTTGAAATGCAAATTTTAAGGAGGGTTTTATTATGAGATTAAAGAAAACAGTGGCATTGGCTCTGGTGACCGCCATGGCGGCAACCATGGCAGCGGGCTGCGGCAGTTCATCCTCAGACAAGGGTTCAGCGGCACCTGAGAGCACGGCGGCAGGCAGCGAAGCAGCAGGCGGCGAGGCTGACAGCAAGGAGACAGAGAAAGGGGCTGCCTCAGGGGAAAAGCAGAAACTGACCGTATCTGTGTGGGACAACGACGCTACACCTCAGTTTACTTCCGTGACAAAGGCATTCATGGAAAAATATCCGGATGTGGAAGTGGAGTATATTGACGCCCCTTCTGATGAGTACGCAAACAAGGTGACTGTCATGCTGGCAGGCGGCGATGCTGACCCGGACGTGATTTTCATAAAGGATACAGAGAACCAGGTTACCATGAAGGACAAGGGACAGATTCTGAACCTGGATGAGTATATTGCAAAGGACGGAATCGACCTGACCATGTACAACGGTGTTGCCGACCAGTTAAAGATGGATGGCAGCAGCTACACCCTTCCTTTCCGTAAGGACTGGTATATGCTCTACTTTAACAAGGATTTATTTGACAAGGCAGGGGTTCCTTATCCTTCCGCAGACATGACATGGGATGAGTATGAGGAGCTGGCTAAGAAGATGACAAGCGGCGAGGGCAGCGCAAAGGTATACGGAACACACAACCATACCTGGCAGGCGCTGGTGTCCAACTGGGCCGTACAGGATGGCAAGAACACCCTTATGAGCGAGGATTACAGCTTCTTAAAGCCATATTATGAGCAGGCATTAAGGATGCAGGACGAGGGCGTGGTACAGAGCTATGCCAACTTAAAGACAGGCAGCATCCATTATATCAGCGTATTTGAGCAGCAGCAGTGCGCCATGATTCCCATGGGTTCATGGTTCATCGGAACCCTGACACAGGATAAGGACGCGGGCAAGTTTGACTTTAACTGGGGCGTGACCGCCATTCCTCACCCGGCTGATACAAAGGCAGGCGCTACGGTTGGTTCCACCACACCGGTTGCCATCAATGCAAAGTCCGATGTGCCGGATCTGGCATGGGAGTATGTGAAGTTCGTGACCGGCGAAGAGGGCGCCCAGGTACTGGCTGACAACGGAATCTTCCCGGCAGCAGAGTCCCAGGCCATCAGCGACAAGCTGGCAGCAATCCCCGGATTCCCTGAGGATGGACAGGACGCGCTTAAGACCACCAGCTGGGTACTGGACCGTCCGCTGGATGCCAAGATGGCAGCTGTGAGAAAGGTGCTGGAGGAAGAGCATGACCTGATTATGATTGGCGAGGAGGATGTGGACACAGGCATCGCCAATATGAACCAGAGGGCACAGGAAGCCAGAGAAGACTAATGGCAGAAACAGGATTGTGATGCAGTAAGAGTATTAGGATAACAAGCAAAGAGCGTCTGATTAACGTAACAGCGAGGGTTGGGCGCTCTTTTTGCGCCTTAAAATAAGGAAAATGGTGATTAAAATGACAGGAAAACAGAAAAAAAAATGGAAGAGGAACGCCATCGGTTACTCTTTTATCCTTCCTAATTTTATCGGATATTTTATATTTATCTTTGTTCCGGTAATATTGACATTTGTCTTATGTGTGATGAAATGGGACGGATCCAGCACACCTATGGAGTTTGTGGGGCTTAAAAATTTCGCGAAGCTGTTTCATGACAGCGGCTTTCGGATTTCTGTCACAAACACCCTGTATTACGCGGTGTTTACCGTGCCTCTTACCATGGTGGCGGCCCTTCTCATCGCTGTGCTGTTAAATTCCAAGATAAAGGGCATTGTGGTGTACAGGACTGCGTTTTTCTTCCCCTATGTGGCCTCCCTGGTAGCGGTGGGCGCAGTGTGGAACATGCTGTTCCAGCCGGAATTCGGCCCTGTCAATGAATTCCTCAAATTCATCGGCATTGCCAATCCGCCCAAGTGGTGCGCATCCACGGACTGGGCCATGACCGTTATTATCATTGTCAGCGTGTGGAAGTATATGGGGTATTACATGGTGGTGTATCTGGCGGCTCTCCAGGGTATTTCCCAGGATTTGTACGAGGCTGCCAGCATCGACGGCGCCACGGGCTTCAAGAAATTCCGCTATATCACCATTCCCATGTTAAAGCCAACCACGTTTTTCGTTATCATCATGATGACCATTCAGTGCTTTAAGGTATTCGACCTGATCTATGTCATGACTGGCGGCGGGCCCGGAAGATCCACCAATGTACTGGTGAACCATATCTACAACGCGGCCTTTGTGGACTTTAAGTTCGGCTATGCCAGCGCCAGCGCCCTTGTGCTCTTTGCCATTGTGCTGGTGGTGACCCTGGTCCAGTTCCAGGGCGAAAAGAAGTTCACGGATTACGTATAGGAGGGGCAGAGGATGGAAACGAGAACGTTAAAAAGTAAAATAGGTATCTATATGCTGCTGAGCGTGCTGGCAGTGCTGGTGGTCATTCCCTTTGGGTGGATGCTCCTGGCGTCCGTAAAAACCAGCAATGAGGTGTTCAGCATTCCCATGAAGCTGTTTCCAAAGGAATTCCAGTGGGTGAACTACCAGACCATCTGGGATAAGATACCCCTTCTGGTTTTCTTTAAGAATACCTTTAAGATAGCGGTGTGCACCACCCTGCTCCAGGTGCTGACCAGCTGTTTTGCCGCTTACGGTTTTTCCAAGGTGGAGTTTAAGGGAAGGGATTTCCTGTTCCTGGTATCGGTCACCACCTTTGCAGTGCCCTGGCAGGCATATATGGTGCCTCAGTTTGCCCTTATTTCCAGGATGGGCCTTACGGATTCCCATCTGGGGCTGATTCTTATGCAGGCTTTTTCCGGCTTTGGCGTGTTCCTAATCCGTCAGTTTATGATAGGGGTGCCCAATGAGCTTTTGGAGGCGGCCAGGATAGACGGTCTTTCCGAGTATGGGATTTTCGCGAAGATTGCCCTGCCCCTTGTGAAGCCAGGCATCGCAACCCTGGTGATCTTTACATTTGTAAATATCTGGAATGATTTTATGGGACCATTGATTTATTTAAACAGCACCAAGTTAAAGACCATCCAGTTAGGTATCCGCATGTTCATTTCCCAGTACGGGGCCGACTATGCGTTGATTATGGCGGCGTCTGTGTGCTCCCTGGTTCCGGTGCTGATTGTGTTCATGGTATGCCAGAAGTGGTTTGTGGAGGGCATTACGGCCGGCGGTGTAAAGGGCTGATGGATGACGGCCTGACAGGGGAATGTAAGTGACGCGCAGAAACAATTGACGCGCAGATACAACTGACGCGCAGATTCAACTGATGCGCAGATGTAAAACCGGGGAGGACAAAGATGGAGAATAAGAAGATTGACATGAAATGGTGCAGCGGATACTGCAGGCAGTACTGGCCGGAGGAATGTGCCCATATTCTGCGGATTGCAGATGACGCAGTGGCACAAAGATTCCTGTTTGACCTTCCCTGGGACATGGAACAGACCGTAAAGGCCGTGACATTTGAGGGAAAAATCGACTGGCGGCATATGCCCGAAGGCGACCCGGAATTCATATACCAGTTTAACCGCCACCGGTACTGGATCTGTCTGGGCCAGGCATATGCCCTGACCGGGGACGGGAAATATGCCGGGTGTTTTGTGAACCAGCTGTATTCCTGGCTGGAGGACAATCCCATAAACCAGGAGACAAAGAACACTACCTGGAGGACCATAGAGGCAGGTATCCGGGGAGAAAACTGGGTAAAGGCCATGGAATATTTTGAGGACTGTCCTGTGGTGACCCGGGCGGTAAGGGAACGGTTTCTGGAAGGGCTCCGGGTCCACGGGGAATATCTGATGGACTGCCGGGTGCCGTTCAGTGATAAGAGCAACTGGGGAGTGCTGGAAAGCCACGGACTGTTTGCCATTGGCGCATATCTTATGAAATGTAGAGGAAATGCCTCGGGCGCAGCTGCTCATGATACAGCTGCCCATGATACAGCTGCCACGGACGCAGCCGCGGGCCTTGCACGCCGGGGGGAAGCCTATGTAGCAGAGGCCGTCCTGCGCCTGGTGCGGGAACTGGATATCCAGATTATGGATGACGGAGTCCAGTGGGAGCAGTCTCCCATGTACCACAACGAGGTGCTGCGCTGTCTGCTGGAGGTGCTGCGCGTGGCAGGGCAACAGGGAATCAGCCTGCCCCGGTCCCTTCCTGAAAAAGCCAGGGCAATGGCCTTGGCGGACCTGGCCTGGATGAAGCCTGACAGGACCCAGCCCTTAAATGGTGACAGCGACAGGACGGACCTGCGGGATGTGTTCACCCCTGCGGCCTGGATTTTAAAGGATAACCGGCTCAGGTATGCCGGATACGACCGCCTGGATTTTGAGAGCGTCTGGGATCTTGGGGCGGATGCTGCCCTGGAATACGAGAGCATGAGATCCGAGACGCCGGAATGCCTTTTTCATGCCCTGGAGCAAAGCGGAAACTGGTGCCTCCGGTCCGGATGGGACAGAAATGCGGATTACCTCCACTTTAAGTGCGGTTCCCTGGGAGGCGGCCATGGACATTTTGACAAACTGCATGTGGATTTGTCCATAGCCGGGGAAGATGTGCTTATTGATTCCGGAAGATATACCTATGTGGACGGCAGCCTGCGCAGGCAGCTTAAGTCCTCCTGTGCCCACAATGTGCCTGTGGTGGACTGGCAGGAATATACCCAGTGCACCGGTTCCTGGGACGTGAAAGGAAGGACCGCGCCCGCGGGACAGGACTGGAGCCAAAAGGGGCCGTATACATTTTTACAGGGAACCCATCTGGGATATCTGCCTGCCGGGGTTCTGGTAAACCGCAGAATTATATCCATAGGAACCAGGATTCATGTGATCGCCGATGAATTTTATGGAACGGGAACCCATGTGCTGAGCCAGGTATTCCATCTGAATCCCGCCGGAAGCGTGGAAATGCGGGAGGATGTCTTTCTGTACCATGGAATTAGGGCAGAGGCAGCGTTTTACAGGGTGGCCCCGTGGTCTGGTGGGGGCGGCGGCAAAATGGAGCTGGAAGAGACTCCGGTGTCCTTTCACTATAACCAGCTGGAATACGCACCCTGCGTCAGTCTGTGGCGGGAATCCGCTCTGCCCTGCTCCATGCTGACAGTGGCAGCCGGATACGAAACAGGCAGCGGCAACCCCTATACGGTCAGCCGCGTATCTGTCACCTCCCCTGTTACCGGCAGATGCTTAAAGGACGAGGAGGCGGAAGCGGTGCGGATACAGGATGGAAAACATTCCTGGCTGGTAGTCCTGAACCATCTGGAAACTGGGGCGGACGGCGAATACATCGGCGCGGAAGGTAGATACGGCCTGGGGCGGGTCATGGTCTGCGACGAAGCGGACAGGGAAGGCCGGATGACCGTGCTCCAGTGGTAAACAGGACCAGTACCAATGCCGCCCGGCGGCACCAGAATCATATAAAGGAGCAGACAAAGGAGCAGACAAAGGAGCAGACAATGCAAACAAAGGACAGTTTACAAACCTATACAATCATGGAAAAGAGTGAAGCCGAAGCCTGCCTGGACCTGGCGGTAAGCCTGGTGCGGGAGAACCTGAAGACCTTTACCCGCTGTTTTCCGGATTCCAACAGCCGGAACCAATTCTATCCCCAAAGCAGCAACCGGGAATGGACCACCGGCTTCTGGACCGGGGAAATATGGCTGGCATATGAGCGGACCGGGGAGGAGGTATTTAAGGAGGCAGGAACCATACAGGCAGAATCCTTCCTGGAGCGCATAAAGGAGCGGGTGGACGTGGATAACCATGACATGGGATTTCTCTATACCCCTTCCTGCGTGGCCGCGTACCGTCTTACAGGCAATGAGACAGCCAGGAAGGCCGCCCTCATGGCTGCGGATAACCTGATGGGAAGATTCCAGGAAAAGGGACAGTTTTTCCAGGCCTGGGGAGAGCTGGGGGCAAAGGACAATTACCGTCTGATTATCGACTGCCTCCTCAACATGCCGTTACTGTTCTGGGCCAGTGAGACAACGGGAGACCAGACGTACCGGAAAAAGGCAGAAGCCCATATAAGGACAGCCATGGACTGTGTGATTCGGCCGGACCACAGTACGTACCACACCTATTTCTTTGACCCGGAGACAGGAGCTCCTGTAAAAGGCGTCACCCACCAGGGCAACCGGGACGGCTCTGCCTGGAGCAGGGGCCAGGCCTGGGGGATATACGGAAGCGCCCTGAGCTACCGGATTGAGAGAAAACCGGAGTATGCGGATGTGTTCCGGAAGGTGACGGATTATTTTCTAAAGCGTCTGCCGTCAGATTTAATCCCTTATTGGGATTTTGATTTTGACGACGGCAGTTCAGAGCCTAGGGATTCCTCCTCCGCGGCAATTGCGGCCTGCGGTATGCTGGAGATGGTTAAGTATATGGAAGGCGGGGAGGCGGCATATTATGGGGATATGGCCAGGCGTCTGGTGAAGGCGCTCAGTGACCGGTGCGCAGTGAGGTGTCATGAGGAGTCCAACGGCCTTCTTCTCCACGGTACCTATGCCAGGGCCAGCGCAGGCAATCCCTGCTCCAACCGGGGCGTGGATGAGTGCAATACCTGGGGCGATTATTTCTATATGGAGGCGCTTACAAGACTTGCGGGGGATTGGGAGCCGTACTGGTATTAATAGAATACGTAATAGAATATATAATAGAATATCCTGTTAAATGATGAGAGGGCAGAACGAATTTTTATATGATTCGTCTGCCCTTTTACGGTTCCTTTGGGCCTGAATAATCCGGCCTATGATTGTTTAAGCGCACACGTGCTTCATATAATAACAGTAGTACCATATAAAACAAGTATTCCTATTGAAATTGTAGGAATACTATGGTATAGTAAAAAGCGTAGATGAAGCTTTTAACTTTAGGACTACAGAAAGGCGGATTTTTATTATGAAGCAATTGATTTATCTGGATAACGCAGCCACCACAAAGACCAGGCCGGAGGTGGTGGAGGCCATGCTTCCATACTTTACAGAATATTACGGTAATCCCTCCTCGGTCTACGATTTTTCCACTGAGAGTAAAAAGGCTGTAAACCATGCAAGGGAGACCATTGCCCAGTCACTGGGGGCAAAGACCAATGAGATATATTTCACGGCCGGAGGCAGCGAGGCCGATAACTGGGCCCTGGTGGCCACGGCGGAGGCCTATGGAAATAAAGGAAAACACATCATAACCACCAAGATTGAACACCACGCCATCCTTCACACCTGCCAGTACCTGGAGAAAAGGGGATACGAGGTCACATATCTGGATGTGGATGAAAATGGAGTGGTCAAGCTGGATGAGCTTAAGAAGGCTATCAGGCCGGATACCATCCTCATATCAGTGATGTTTGCCAATAATGAGATCGGCACCATTGAGCCTATCAAGGAAATCGGGGCCATTGCCAGGGAAAACGGGATTCTGTTCCACACCGATGCGGTACAGGCATTTGCCCATGTGCCCATCCATGTGGATGAGTACAATATTGACATGCTCAGCTCCAGCGGACACAAGCTGAACGGGCCCAAGGGAATCGGATTCCTCTATATCCGCACAGGCGTAAAGATTCGTTCCTTTATCCACGGAGGCGCCCAGGAGCGCAAGCGCCGTGCGGGAACAGAGAATGTGCCCGGCATAGTGGGATACGGCAAGGCAGTGGAGCTGGCCATGGCCACCATGGAGGAACGGGCTGCCAGGGAAACGCAGCTGCGGGATTATCTGATGAAGCGGGTTATGGATGAGGTGCCCTTTACCAGAATCAACGGATCACGCACCAGCCGCCTTCCCAACAATGTGAATTTTGCTTTCCAGTTTATTGAAGGTGAATCCCTTCTCATCAAACTGGATATGGCGGGAATCTGCGGATCCAGCGGTTCCGCCTGTACCTCTGGGTCACTGGACCCCTCCCATGTGCTTTTGGCCATCGGGCTGCCCCATGAGATTGCCCACGGCTCCCTCCGTCTTACCTTAAGCGAGGAGAACACAGAGGAAGAGATGGATTATGTGGTGGAGCAGATTAAGGATATCGTGGGATACCTGCGCAGCATGTCGCCTTTGTATGAGGATTATATGAAGCACAATGGCAGTGAGAAAAAATAATATACAGGGAAAATCCTGTATGAAAGATAAACTTGCAACGATTCAGGAGGAATATAGATGTACACAGAAAAAGTAATGGACCATTTTGAGCACCCCAGAAATGTGGGTGAGATAGAGAACCCCAGCGGAATGGGGACAGTGGGAAATCCCAAATGCGGCGATATCATGCGGATTTACCTGGATATTGATGAGAATCAGGTTATCCGTGACGTGAAGTTCAAAACCTTTGGCTGCGGGGCTGCCGTGGCAACCAGCAGCATGGCCACGGAGCTGGTAAAGGGAAAGACAGTCCGGGAGGCCATGGCTGTTACCAATAAAGCAGTCATGGAAGCACTTGACGGACTGCCGCCTGTTAAGGTACACTGTTCTCTGTTGGCAGAGGAAGCAATCCATGCGGCCCTCTGGGATTATGCACAGAAAAACGGTATTACCATTGAGGGCTTAGAAAAGCCCAAGGATAATATTGAGGAAGAGGAAGAAGAGGAGAACTATTGAGCAGGAAGGTAGTAGTAGGCATGTCAGGAGGAGTTGACTCCTCCGTGGCAGCCTGGCTGTTAAAGGAACAGGGTTACGATGTGATTGGCGTGACCATGCAGATTTGGCAGGATGAGGATACTGAGGTCCAGGAGGCAGAGGGCGGCTGCTGCGGTTTAAGCGCGGTGGATGACGCCAGAAGGGTTGCCATGGACCTGGGTATCCCTTATTATGTCATGAATTTTAAGGAAGAGTTCCGTAAAAACGTGATGGATTATTTTGTGGGTGAGTACGTGGAGGGAAGGACGCCCAACCCGTGTATTGCCTGCAACCGCCATGTGAAGTGGGAGTCGCTGCTCAGGCGGAGCATGGCCATTGGGGCTGATTACATCGCCACCGGCCATTATGCGCAGATAGACAGGCTGCCGGGAGGGCGTTATTCCCTGAAAACCTCGGTTACAGCCGCAAAGGACCAGACATACGCTCTCTATAACCTGACCCAGGAACAGCTGTCCCATACCCTGATGCCTGTGGGAAGCTACCACAAGGAGGAGATACGGGATATGGCAAAGCGCCTGGGGCTGCCGGTGGCGCATAAACCGGACAGCCAGGAGATTTGCTTTATCCCTGACCACGACTACGCGTCGTTTATTGAGGAGTACACTGGAAGGGAGCTGCCGCCGGGAAACTTCGTGGACCTGGACGGCCATGTTCTGGGGCGCCATCGGGGCATTACACACTATACGGTGGGCCAGAGAAAGGGGCTGAACCTTTCCATGGGACGCCCTGTTTTCGTGGTGGAAATACGCCCTGAAACGAATGAAGTTGTCATCGGTGACAATGAGGATGTATTTACAAATGTGCTCCGCTGCGATAAACTGAACTGGATGGCAGTTGACGGACTTCACGGAAAGCCCATGGACGTCATGGCCAAAATCAGATACAGCCACAGAGGAAGCCCCTGTACCATCCGCGAAATCGGGGATGATATGGTGGAATGCTGTTTCCATGAGCCGGTCCGGGCTGTGACTCCCGGGCAGGCCGTGGTATTCTACGACGGGGATTATGTGGCAGGCGGAGGTACCATAATAAGATGAAGCGGAAGATAAGAGAAAGAAGCGCCGGATGTAAAAGCAGCGGGGCGCCCACAGACAGAATAGAACATAACGGAACGGCACGCAGCAAACGGCGGGCAAATGGTCTGGCCGCCATTGGTCTGGCAGGCATCCTGGCCGCCGGCATGGGACTGACCGGTTGCCAAAACTATGAGTCCAGCAGGGAGATGAAGGCCAGAATCCAGTCCGAAGGCGGGGAGGCGTCCTGGAGCCGGGAGAGCCCGGCAGCCGTCGGGGCCTCAGCTGTACAGGGAGAAGGCAGTGCGGATAATGGCAGTAAGGCTGAGACCATCAAACTGGACACAGAGCGGACCACAGCCCCCATGCCCCAGTTTGAGGATGTGTCGGACACGGTTTATGTGAAATCATCAGACGGCGGCAGTGTGCGTATACGCTCTGCCTGCGATACCGGGGATGATTCCAACATTCTTACATACGCCAGTCCCGGGACAGCGCTAAAGCGCACCGGGAAGGGAGAGCAATGGACCAGAATTGATTATAATGGGACAGCGGGCTACATATCATCGGGATATATAACCACCCAGGTTCCGGAGACCGCAGCTTTGCCGCCTCAGGCATGTGTGGACAGCGGGGAGATAACCCTGAATCCTTCGTGGAAATACGCGGAGTTTTCCAAGATTAATTCGGGTGCGGCAGTCCTGTACCGTTCCGAGGCAGCCAGTCCCAAGGGCATCACGGTTTGTGTCAACGCGGGTCATGGAACAAAGGGGGGAGCTTCTGTCAAGACGCAGTGTCATCCCGACGGCACTCCCAAGGTAACCGGAGGCACTACCGGCGCAGGGGCCACCTCTGCGGCAGCCGTGTCAGGCGGCATGACCTTTTCTGACGGAACTCCTGAGAGTAAGGTGACGCTGTCCATGGCAAAAATACTTAAGGATAAGCTGCTGGCGGCAGGATATGATGTGCTGATGATCCGGGAGAGCGACGATGTCCAGCTGGACAACATAGCCAGAACCGTCATTGCCAACAATGCAAGCGACTGCCATATTGCCCTTCACTGGGATTCCACCACCAATAACAAAGGGGCATTTTACATGAGTGTTCCCAATGTGGAATCATACCGCAGCATGGAACCTGTAAAGTCCCACTGGCAGCAGCACAACGCCCTTGGTGAAAGCCTGGTGGCTGGCCTTAAGGGGGCGGGAGTCAAGATATTTTCCGGCGGCTCCATGGCCATGGATCTGACCCAGACTTCCTTTTCCACGGTGCCTTCTGTGGATATAGAGCTGGGAGATAAGGCATCCGACCACTCTTCGGCCACGCTGGCCACGCTGGCAGACGGACTGGTGGCCGGGGTGAACCAGTATTTTGGACAATAAAGAACAATTGTAAATGTAAGGAAAACGTAAATCCTTCCACATTTACAAATAATACCTGATGCGTTACAATGGACATAACACCAAAGGTTTGTTTAAGACAAGGAGGGATTACATGAAATTGATGAAACGTCTGGCGGCAGTGGTTCTGGGAGTTGCCCTTTTATGTCCCATGACCGCCTATGCGGCCCAGTCACAGGAAGCATTGGAGCTGTACAAGGCAGTGGAAGCCAGAAACCAGAACATGACGGATATGAACGCCTTTTACGATTTCAAGATGAAGATGTCAGGCAGCCTGTTTGAGAATGAAGGTATTGATCCCGTTGATATGCGGCTGGAGATGAATATGAAGATGAATCATATACAGGATCCCAGCCAGATGCGCTACATGGCCTATTGCCGTATGACGGTTCCGGAAAGTGAGCCTATCACCTATTCCATGTATTATCTGGACGGTTATATCTACATGGATATGCTGGGCCAGAAGGTTAAGTACCCTGTGGCCATGGGAGACATGATGAACCAGGCCCTGGCGTCATCCAAGGCATTCGATGTGCCGGAAGATTTGGTTGGAGACTTTAGCCTGTGGGATGAGGGAGAGAACAAGGTCATCGGCTATACCATCAATGATGCCAAGATGAACGAGTACATGCAGATGGTACTGGGTTCCACCGGACTTACAGGCATGCTGGACGGCCTTGATATGAAGCTTCACAATATCCGCGGAGAATATGTGGTTAATCCGGCCGGCGACTGCATTAAGATGCGCCTTAAGATGGATATGGATATGACCATGCAGGGTGAGACCTTCAGTGTGAATCTGGACGGCGATGTGGGAATAGCGGATCCCGGCCAGCCCGTGGATGTGCCTGTTCCAAATCCTGCGGAATATACCGAGATGCAGGCAGCAGCCAGTTAGAGGAAATTTGAGGCTGTATGAAAGGCAGTTTTAGAATTTGCGAAAATGTCTAAAAAATTAACGCCAACTACTACACAAAACACGGATTTTAGTGTATAATGCAGTAGTTGGCATTTTTTTGGAGGAGTACCCAAGTGGCTGAAGGGTCTGGCTTCGAACACCAGTAGGTCGGTAGCACCGGCGCGAGGGTTCAAATCCCTCCTCCTCCGTTTATGCAATGAGGACAGTCCGTAAGGACTGTACCTGAAACAGAACACATACCAGCACAATGCCCGGAGCGGGCCGTATCTGCGGTCCTCCGGGCATTGTGCTGTTTTGTGCTGTGACGATTGCAGGCATCTGCGCCGGCCCGGGAAGGAAGGGGGTAAAAGTGCGCGGAAAAATGCAGCCCTGATTCATCAGGACTGCATGCGGTTTTCAGGAAATTCCTGAGGAAAATCATGGGTGGCGTTATCAGCACCGGGTAAATCTATTTCAGGAATGTCTCCATCCCCATAGGTGCTGCTGTTTCTTCCTGGAAGTTCCAGGGGTTCCTGTCTGCCGGGATCCTGCTTTCCGGGTGTCTGTATTCTGTCCATGTGCCATCATCCTTCCGTAAACATATTTTCCACGTAGTTGCGCATTTCCTCATGGCTCATTATGTTTCTGGCCCTGTTTACCACCTGTTTCTGCTCCGGCTCCGTAAGACCGGAGAAACGGCTCATGGCTTCGGGATTCATGGCCAGCTCCATGGTAAATCCAATGGGAAGTTCATCTCGCTCTATCATATTCATCACCTCAGGATTAGTATGGAAGGCGGGGATGGAAAATATGCATGGCAGGATTGGGTATTTAGCAGGATTCGGTATTTAAAATGTACCTGTAACGGAACCGGGAATGGTGAATTGTACGGCACCCATGTATCCCGGCGCCACATCATATTCATTAAAGGTAATCACAAGTTCGCCGTTTTCATTGAAGTAATAACTTTCATCGCCTGTTAGTCCCTTGAAATCCTCATCCGGCATATCGGATTGGTAGAAGTACACCACAGAGTCATCCTTTGCCATCTGTTGGGCCATCTGGCTCTTTATATTATCGCTGACGGCCTCCAGCATTTCCGGACGGTCATGGAACAGGTCTTTTAAGGAGATGATGCTGCCGGTAACCTTATCTATGGTAAATACCTTGACAAACTGAGTGCCGCTGGCCATGGTAAGGGTGGTATCAATGCGGATGGACAGGTATTTGCTGTTGTCTGTCACCACTTCATACTGTGAATCCAGGCCATAGTGCCCCTCTCCGTTGTCCCTGGACAATTCTTCCTCGTACATGGCGATAAGCTCATTGCCGTAATCCTCTATGGATTTGTTGGCCGGTACCTGGGCGCCCTCGGTCCCTTCAATCGTCACCTGGGGAACCTTGATATCTGCCTCAAAATTATCTTTTTTATCTTCATAGGTGCGGAAGGTTACCACCTTTGCAATGGATCCAATGACCGGAATCTGTTCCATGGCATTGGCAAGGGCCGGAGTGGCGTTGACCAGCACGGTAATGGCAATCATGGCAGCGGCAGCGGCCCCGCCTGTTTTTTTTGCGAATTTCATGATAATCACACCTTTCTGTTCTTTTTTTGCCTGGGCAATGCCCGCAAGCATGCGTTCCTTTGCTTCCGTTGGAACCGGTATGCTTTCATAATCTGATTTCAGCTTATCCATCGGTCTGTTTTCTTCCTGTTTCATGAGCATGGCTCCTTTCTGAAAAATGGTTCTGGTTTGCGCCCAAGGGCATTGGCTCCAGTTCCAGCCTTAGTTTTTTCAGGGTACGGTAAAGCCTGGCCTTTACTGTATTGAGATTTTCACCTACTATATCAGCAATATCTTCTAATTTAAGATCCTCAAAATACCGCAGTATGATGACGGTCCTGCTTTTGTCATCCAGCCGGTTTATCATCTGTTTTAAGTCCAGGTCCTGGTAATGGTCCTCTGTGGGAGTCTCCGGCATTTCTTCTGTGGGTGTTTCTTTCTTTTTCCTGCGCAGCATATCCAGGCTTGTGTTGACCACGATCCGGTAAATCCATGTGGACAGGTAGTCTTTATTTCTGACCCCTTTGCAGTCCTTAATTGCCCGATAGGCGCTTTCCTGGACTACATCCAGGGCATCATCCTGGTTTCGCATCAGCTTAAATGCCAGGCGGTAGTAGCGTTCATAATTTTCTGTAAGGAGACGTTCTGTTTCCGCCGTATTGTTGTATAAGCCCATGTATCTGCATCCTCCTTTCGTATCCTTCTGACTGTTAGACGTCTGAGGCGGGGATAAAGTTGCATCTATTTTAAGATTTTACAGATTGGTTTATAAAATGCAACATCCATTGTGTTTTAAGCTGAAAAATGTTATATTGTTCATGTGACAGAATCAGCGGAACATGAATCAATGAAAGGTGTACGAAAGGATGAAAGAGGAACGGACCAACGATATAGACAGGATGAGAGAATACGAAGATATCCGGCAGGTACCGCTGGAGCCCAACAGGCCTGCGTCAGGCCGGCAGAATCCTCCTGTGGGGGATTCCTACATAGGGGGCAGGCCCAGACGAGAGCGGATTTCCAGGAGAAAGCCCGGTATAGGAGATGGGGCGCCGGAGGCCAGAACGTCTGCAGCCAGAACATCTGCAGCCAGAAAGTCTGCTGACAGAACGGCGCAGGAGGTCCAGAACACCGGAAAGAAGGCTGACCGGTCCCAAAGAAGTAAAAAAGCAGGAAATTCAGGCTCAGGAGAACACCGGAACCGTTCGGGCAAAGGCGTGTCCTTCCTTGCACTTTTGCTGGTGCTCATATTGGGCGCCGGCGCCGGTCTGGGCGGAGGCTATTACCTCTGGGGATGGGAGCGGCCTTATACCGTGGATTTGAAGGCGGTGGAGGTGCCGGATTATGTAGAGCAGGATTTTATAAGGAAGAATATATTTTCCAGACCGGACGTGGGGCGTCAGAAGGTGGATAAGATTGTCATACACTATGTGGCCAATCCCGGCTCCACGGCCAAGAATAACAGGGACTATTTTGACAGCCTGGCTGACCAGGACCCGCAAAAAAGCGGTTCGTCTGCCAGCAGCCATTTTGTGGTGGGGCTGGAAGGTGAAGTTATCCAGTGCATCCCTGTAAATGAGATTGCCTATGCCAATGCCCCTTTAAACAACACCACAGTCGCCATAGAGGTGTGCCATCCGGACGACAGCGGAAAGTTCAATGATGCCACCTATGAATCCCTGGTGGATTTGACAGCCTTCCTCTGCAGGCAGCTGAAACTGACGCCCGGGGACGTTATACGCCATTATGATGTGAATGAAAAACTCTGCCCCAAGTATTATGTGGAGCATGAGGACGCATGGGAGCAGTTTCTTAAGGATGTAAAGACGGCCATGAAGACGGAAAGTGCGGGATGAGGTGCATAGACATATTAAACTAAATACATAAATATAATAAATGCCGTACAGTCTTGAGGTAAAAGATTGTACGGCGTTTTCAGACGCAGACGGAAACTCCCGGCTAAAGAGGAATGAATTCCGGCTTTCTGCCATGGTACACAGTAAAATATCTATAACCGCAGTCAGACAGCAGTTCGCGGCAGGTGTCAAAGGCATAACCCACATATTCCGGGGTATGGGCGTCGGATCCAATGGTTATCATCTCGCCTCCCAGCTCCCGGTAGCGCATGAGAATCTTCCGGCAGGGATTGGGCTGGCCCAGGCCGTACTTGAAACCGCCTGTGTTGCACTCCAGGGATTTGCCGTTTTCAATAAGAATCTTTAAGAGAGGGTCAATCCACTGGCTCAGATGCCGGTAGTCGTAAAAGTCATTCTGGTGGGGAGCGTAGCGCACCGCATAATCCAGATGGCCAAAGGAATCAAAGGTGCGGCACAGGTCTCTGACACGCACCAGGGAGGCTTCAAAGAAATCCTCAAAGCCGGGCACCTCGCCCCGCTTGTTCCAGTATTCCGGGTCATATGGGTCCATGCTCTTTACAAAATGGCTGGATCCGATGATGAAATCAAAGGAATCCCCGTAGCGCTTTACAAAGTGCTCCAAATATTCCTTAAGATGATCCTGAAGTCCCAGCTCGATTCCGATGTTGATGCGGATGCGGTCCCTGTACTCTGCCTGGAGCATGCGCAGGGACGTGAGATAGGTGGGGATATCCAGGATAAAATCACAGTCGCAGAATCCGGAATCGTAGTCGTGGTGGTCGGTAATGCACATCTCCTTCATGCCCAGTTCTATGGCTTTCTCAATCTGCAGGCTGATGGGGGTGTTGGAGTCACCGGAAAATTCAGTGTGCAGATGGCAGTCGTATATCATCGGAGCTTCTCCTTTGCTTCTATATAAATAATAGCTTCTTAATAAAAAAAACAGCAGTATTTTTATTAATACCGGCATTTTCATACGCATTTCATAACAACATTATAGCAGAAAATACCCGAATGGCAAGATTCCAGTCTTTTCTTCGTATAAAAAGGTCAAAGATCCGTAAAAATAAAAAAAGGACTTGCCATTTCTTTAGAAATTGATTACAATAGAGAGAAGTTGATTAATATTTAACAATAATATATTTTTTAACAAACTAGGAGGAATTGAATCATGGCAGTAAAAGTAGCGATTAATGGATTTGGACGTATTGGACGTCTGGCTTTCCGTCAGATGTTCGGAGCAGAAGGTTACGATGTAGTAGCTATCAATGACTTAACCGATCCTAAGATGTTAGCTCATCTGTTAAAGTATGATACAGCACAGGGCGGATATGCCGGCGTTTATGGCCAGGGTCTGCACACTGTTGAGGCTGGAGAGGATTCCATCACTGTAGACGGCAAGAAAATCACCATCTACAAGGAGCCAAAGGCTGCTGATCTTCCATGGGGCGAAATCGGCGTAGACGTAGTTCTGGAGTGTACAGGATTCTACTGCTCTAAGGACAAAGCTCAGGCACACATCGAGGCAGGCGCTAAGAAAGTTGTTATCTCCGCTCCTGCAGGCAATGACCTTCCTACTATTGTATACAGCGTTAATGAGAATGTACTGACAGCTGATGATAAGATTATCTCCGCAGCTTCCTGTACAACAAACTGCTTAGCTCCTATGGCTAAGGCTCTGAATGATTATGCTCCTATCCAGAGCGGTATCATGTCCACCATCCACGCTTACACAGGCGATCAGATGATTCTGGACGGACCACACAGAAAAGGCGATTTAAGAAGAGCAAGAGCCGGCGCAGCTAACATCGTTCCTAACTCCACTGGTGCAGCTAAGGCTATCGGCCTGGTTATCCCAGAGCTGAACGGCAAGTTAATCGGTTCCGCACAGCGTGTACCTGTACCAACCGGTTCCACCACAATCTTAACAGCTGTTGTTAAGAAGGCTGGTGTTACAAAGGAAGACATCAACGCAGCTATGAAGGCAGCTGCCAGCGAGTCCTTTGGATACAATGAGGATGCCATCGTATCTTCCGACGTTATCGGCATGAGATATGGTTCTCTGTTCGATGCAACACAGACCATGGTAGCTCAGATTGCAGATGATCTGTATGAAGTACAGGTTGTTTCATGGTATGACAATGAGAACTCCTACACAAGCCAGATGGTAAGGACAATCAAGTACTTTGCTGAGTTAGGCTAATTGTGACAACAGGACAGTAATTTCTAAGTAGACTCATGAAGGGTCCGGTCGTTTGGGCCGGGCCCTTTGTTCGCCAAATGTATCAATGACTCTGAAAGGGGAAAGAAATATGTTAAACAAGAAAACAGTTGATGATTTAAAAGATTTACAGGGAAAAAAAGTACTGGTACGCTGTGATTTCAACGTTCCGTTAAAGGAAGGCGTTATCCAGAACTATAACCGTATTGACGGAGCCATCCCTACCATAAAGAAGCTTCTTGACCAGGGCGCCAAGGTTATCCTGTGCTCCCATTTAGGCAAGCCAAAGGGCGAGCCCGTTCCGGAGATGAGCCTTGCTCCTGTTGCTCCTGCTCTGAGCGAAAGACTGGGCGTAGAGGTTAAGTTTGTGGACGATCCAAAGGTAACAGGGCCTGAGACACAGAAGGTAGCTGCTGAGTTAAAGGACGGAGAGGTTCTGCTTCTTCAGAATACCCGTTACAGAGTTGAGGAGACCAAATTCAAAGACGGCGATGCTGCAAGCGAGGCTTATGCAAAAGAGCTGGCTGACCTGTGCGACGGCATTTTCGTAAACGACGCATTCGGCACAGCCCACAGGGCACACTGCTCCAACGTAGGCGTTACCAGATTTACCAAGGAGAACGTGGTGGGATACCTGATGGAAAAGGAAATCAGGTTCTTAGGACAGGCGGTTGAGAATCCGGTTCGTCCATTCGTGGCCATTCTGGGCGGCGCCAAGGTTTCCGATAAGATTAATGTAATTAACAATCTGTTAGACAAGGTTGACACCCTGATTATCGGCGGAGGTATGGCTTACACCTTTGCAAAGGCACAGGGCCAGGAAATCGGCAATTCCTTATGTGAGGCAGATAAGCTGGACTATGCACTGGAGATGATTAAGAAGGCAGAAGAGAAGGGCGTTAAGCTGCTGCTTCCTGTTGACCATGTGGAAGGAAAGGAATTCTCCAACGACACCGAGCATAAAGTAGTGGATGTAATTGACGCAGGCTGGTCAGGATTTGACATCGGACCTAAGACCATCGCGCTTTACAAGGAAGCACTGCAGGGCGCCAAGACGGTTGTGTGGAACGGACCTATGGGCGTGTTCGAGTTCTCCAACTTCGCAGAAGGCACACTGGAAGTATGCCGTGCGGTTGCTGAACTGGCAGATGCCACCACGGTTATCGGCGGCGGCGACTCTGTCAATGCTGTGAAGAGACTGGGCTTTGCTGATAAGATGACCCATATCTCCACCGGCGGCGGCGCTTCCCTGGAATTCCTGGAGGGCAAGGAACTGCCAGGTGTGGCTGCAGCTGACAACAAAGCTTAATTCGGTTTTCCCATAAGTGATTACAGTGTGAAAGGGAGAGGTAAAATACAATGTCAAGAAAGAAAATTATAGCAGGCAACTGGAAGATGAACATGACTCCGTCAGAGGCGGTTGCCCTTGTAAACGAGTTAAAGCCATTGGTAGCGAATGAGGATGTGGATGTGGTATTCTGTGTGCCTGCCATTGACATTATTCCTGCTATGGAAGCAGCTAAGGGATCCAATATCTGTATCGGAGCCGAGAACATGTACTATGAGGAGAAGGGCGCTTATACAGGCGAGATTTCTCCCAACATGCTGGTAGACGCCGGCGTTAAGTACGTAATCATCGGTCATTCAGAGAGACGCGAGTATTTCGCAGAAACAGATGAGACCGTGAACAAAAAGGTGTTAAAGGCCTTTGAACACGGCATCACACCGATTGTCTGCTGCGGAGAGACACTCACACAGAGGGAGCAGGGAATCACCATTGACTGGATCCGCCAGCAGATTAAGATTGCATTCCTGAATGTGACAGCTGACCAGGCTAAGACTGCGGTTATTGCTTACGAGCCAATCTGGGCAATCGGCACCGGCAAGGTGGCTACCACAGAGCAGGCTGAGGAAGTCTGCGCAGCTATCCGTGTATGCATTGGAGAGATTTACGATGAGGCTACAGCTGAGGCAATCCGTATCCAGTACGGCGGCTCTGTATCCGCATCTTCCGCTCCGGAGCTTTTCGCACAGCCGGATATTGATGGAGGACTGGTAGGCGGCGCTTCCTTAAAGCCTGACTTTGGCAAGATTGTAAATTACAACAAGTAATAACGGAATGTGTGCCCTGCTCCTGACCGGAGCGTGACCCAATGCGGGATTCACGCGCCATAAGGCGGCAGGGCATTTAAAACAGAAGGAGATTGAAAATGAGTAAAAAACCAACCGTATTAATGATTTTAGACGGCTACGGACTGAACGATAACTGCCAGCACAACGCTGTATGCGAGGGCAAGACTCCGGTTATGGACCAGCTCATGAGCCAGTGCCCCTTTGTAAAGGGCGAGGCCAGCGGCATGGCAGTGGGACTTCCTGAGGGACAGATGGGCAACTCTGAGGTAGGTCATCTGAACATGGGAGCAGGCCGTATCGTATACCAGGAACTGACCAGAATCACAAAATCCATTCAGGACGGGGACTTTTTCCAGATTCCGGAGTTCCTCACAGCAATTGAAAACTGCAAAAAACATGATTCTGCCCTTCATATGTTCGGGCTGGTGTCTGACGGCGGCGTACACAGCCACAACACCCATATTTACGGCCTGCTGGAGCTGGCTAAGAAGAACGGCTTAAAGAAGGTTTATGTACACTGTTTCCTGGATGGCCGCGATACGCCTCCTGAATCAGGAAAGGGCTTTGTGGAGCAGCTGGAAGCAAAGATGAAGGAGATCGGCGTAGGCGAGGTAGCGTCTGTCATGGGACGTTACTATGCCATGGACCGTGATAAGAGATGGGACCGCGTGGAGCTGGCTTACAACGCTCTGACAAAGGGCGAAGGAAATCAGGCTGAAAGCGCTGCTGCAGGCATCCAGGCTTCTTATGACAGCGGCAAGGCAGATGAGTTCGTCATCCCCTTTGTGGTGATGAAGGACGGCAAGCCTGCGGCCACCATCCAGGATAAGGATTCCGTGATTTTCTACAACTTCCGTCCGGACCGTGCAAGGGAGATTACCCGTGCATTCTGCGACGACAGCTTTGACGGCTTCCCAAGGGAGAAAAGGCTGGACCTGGTGTATGTATGCTTTACGGATTATGATGAGACCATCCAGAACAAGCTGGTTGCCTTTAAGAAGGAGAGTATCACCAATACCTTTGGCGAATTCCTGGCAGCCCACAAAAAGACACAGGTAAGGATTGCGGAGACTGAGAAATATGCGCATGTGACCTTCTTCTTCAACGGCGGTGTGGAAGAACCCAACGAGGGTGAGGACCGCATTCTGGTTCCTTCTCCAAAGGAAGTTGCAACCTATGATTTAAAGCCTGAGATGAGCGCCAACGGCGTGTGCGATAAGCTGGTGGAAGCCATCAAATCCGGCAAATACGATGTCATCATCATCAACTTTGCAAACCCTGACATGGTAGGCCATACCGGGGTAGAGGACGCAGCCATCAAGGCCATCGAGACAGTGGACGCCTGCGTGGGCCGTGCAGTGGAGGCCATCAGGGAAGTGGACGGCGTCATGTTTATCTGTGCGGACCATGGAAATGCGGAGCAGCTGGTGGACTATGAGACCGGGGAGCCATTTACAGCTCATACCACCAATCCGGTACCATTCATCCTGGTAAATGCAGACCCATCCTGCAAGCTGCGTGAAGGCGGCGCCCTGTGCGATATCGTTCCCACTCTTATTGAGCTCATGGGAATGGAGCAGCCTAAGGAAATGACCGGCAAATCATTGCTGGTTAAGTAAGAAGAATGAAGTGAGAATAAATATGCGTAAAAGCCAGCTCCGAATGTCCGGGGCTGGCTTTTTTTGCCGAAGAGTGCTGGATTAGGCGCAAATGAATCTAAAATCAGTCAGACGACAGCATGCCTTGGGCGGACTTGCTGGGCCGATACCGTATCATTTGTATCATTGCCGGTGTCCGGGGCTTTTTTTCGTGTCTGTTCTTCCAAAGCCGCGGCGCCCGCTTTATGCACAGGCTGTTCAACTCCGTCTGCTTTGGCGATATCTGGTCCGCTTGCAGAAGAACTGCCGGCAATCACTTTCTCAGCAGCGGCCTTTTCAGCAGCGGCCTTCCCAGCAGCGGCCTTTTCAGCAGCGGCCTTCCCAGCAGCGGCTTTTCCAGCAGCTGCCTTATCAACAGCTGCCTTTCCCGGAACGCTTCCGGATAACTTGATGGAAGCTTTTGCGCAGGCAGGCCCTACCATTTCATACAAAAGCCCGCTGGACAGGATGATGGTTGAGAGCAGCTGGCCGCTTTCGGCAGGGAGCATGCGCTGCCCCAGCACAGCCAGGCCGATGGAAACGCCGGCCTGAGGAATCAGCGCCAGGCCAAAGTAGCGGCGGATTTCCGGTGAAGCGTGGGTAACCGCGGCGCCCAGGGCGGAACCGGTGTATTTCCCGGCAATGCGGACCAGAAAGTAAACAATACCGATCACGCCGGCAGCTGCCAGGCTGGGAATGGAAAGCCTCATACCGGAAAGCACGAAGAACATCACCAGGAGGGGAGGTGTGAACTGGTTTAACTGCTTAAATAAGTGTTTGTTGCCGCTGGCATTGATATAGGCTGCGCCGGAGGCCATACATGCCAACAGAGGAGAAACATTAAGAGAAGTACAGATTCCGGCCACGCCCATAATGGTGACACAGGCCAGAACCAGGCTGTGGTCCTTGCTGCGGCGCTTGTGTATCAGCCTGCTGAGCACCACACCGGATAGTCCTCCCAGCGCCAGGGCCAATAAGTTAAAGAGCACCGGAAAGGCAATCTGCGAAACCGTCACAGAGCCGTTTGAGGAGCTGGCCTGGACAAAGGCCGCGCACACGCTGAAGGCTATCAGGGACACTGCATCGTCCAGGGCAACCACCTGCAGGATGGTGTCCACAAAGGGCCCTTTGGCCTTGTACTGCCGGATGGTCATAATGGTGGAGGCAGGGGCCGTGGCGCAGCCGATGGCTCCCAAAAGCAGACTGAAGGACAGGGATAACCCCATAATCAGCATGACAATTGTGATAAAGATGCCTGCGGTCAGGGATTCAAACAGGGTCAGAATCACCATTTTCTTTCCATTGGCTTTCAGGGATGACAGTTTGAAATATTTTCCTACTCCAAATGCGATAAATGCCAGGGCAAGGTCTGTGATAAAATCCATCTGTCCAATATATTGTGAAGGGACAAGATTCAGGCACCAGGGCCCGATGATGACTCCCGCAATAATATAACCGGTAACATTAGGCAGGTGAAGCCGTTTTGTGATTCGTGTCAACAGAAAGCCGGATGCCAGCATGACTGCTATGGTCAATATGATTCCTGCTGCTCCCAGGTTTGATAAAAATAGTGCCATAATCAACACTCCTTTCTGCGTTTTTTTGTTTTGCTTGATTATAGTAGTGTTTGGTGATAAAATCAAATGATATTATTTGATTGGGATATAAAAAATATTTATATATGGAGGGGGACTGGCCTGTGTTTGACATGAAAGTAAAGACTCTTCTGGCTGTTATCGAGTCCGGAAGCTATACTAAGGCAGCTCAGAAGCTGAATCTGACCCAGCCGGCGGTGAGTCATCAGATTCGTTTGCTGGAAAATGAGTTCGATATAAAAATATTTTATAGGAGCAAAAACAAACTGAAGCTGACTCCCCAGGGAAAGATTCTGGTGCAGTATGCCCGCAGGGCAGCTGCCGTTTATTCCAACGCCTGCCAGGCTATTGAGGATAGCAAGACGGAGACCAGCCATCTGAATGTAGGCATCACTCCCACGGCGGGGGAGACCATTATTCCCCAGGTGCTGGCCACCCTCTGTAATGAGAATCCGGATATACATATAAATATTTCTGTCAATACCATTCAAAAAATTTATAGCCGCCTGAAGGCATATGAATTGGATTTTGCCGTGGTGGAGGGAGGGGTGCCGGATGCGGCGTTAGTGTCCACCACCCTGGACACGGATTACCTGTGTCTGGCTGTTTCGCCCATGCACCGTCTGGCCAGGGCCAAGACAGTGTCCGTGGAGGAGATACGCCATGAAAAGCTGATTCTGCGCAGCCGCAGCGCAGGCACAAGGCAGCTGTTTGAGAAACATCTGGGGGCCAGGGACATGAGCCTGGAAGAGTTTAACGTGATGATGGAACTGGATAACGTGTCCATGATCAAGGAGTTGGTAACCATGGATTTGGGAATTACCATCATTGCCAAAAGCGCCTGCCGCGAAGAACTTGCCAGCGGCCGGCTGGCCATTATACCCATTGAAAATTCCTCTATGGTGCGCCAGATCGACATGGTATATCAGAAGGATTTCCTGCATCCGGAGTTTATCCAGAATATTCGCGGTATCTATGAACAGCTGAAGGCAAAGTAATATTTCCTGTGAGGGGCTTTTCCGGCCGGGAAGATGGGCTGCCTGAGCGGTTGCGGCTTTAAAGCTGCGGCTTTCTGTAGGTTACCAAGATATTTGACAAAACCGAGACAGAGGAGGAGTAAGTGGGATATGGCGGGAAGTGACGGTATATCAAGGGTTTCGGCGGTTTTTAGAGGAAAATCGCTATTGACAAATAAAATGAGAATAATATAGAAAAAGGACCTTTTCCAAGAAAATTGCCGGAAAGGTCCTTTTTTTGAGCCGTTAAAAATTAACGTTAATCAATGTTATAGAATTATGTGAAAAGTACGTAAAATCAGGATTTGACGCGTTAACAAGGAGCGTTTAAAAGGACGCTTTGTAACACAATTTTGGAAAAAAGCAATTCTCATTTTGAACAACTTTAAAGAATGGTGAGAATTGGCATAAATACGTAGTTTTTTGGGCTTAAAGTAAACTAACAGCAATTCTCATATTTTGGACTATAAATAAACCAAAATAGACAAAAAAATTAAGCTATTTCGCTATTCCCTTCCATGTTGTTTTTTCCATGATTCGATGTTGATGATAACCCTTGGGAATGGGATTGCTCATAGATTTTATAGTTACAAAAATCCTTTAAAGAAGATTTATTTGCTGGATTTAATTTTCGATAATTTTCAACTAAGGATAGTTCATCAGGTGTTATTGGAAGTCCGTTTATTGTTGGTATAGGCGGTTCAGATATTAAAACATTATTTTGTTCAGAATTCCAATTTTCACCAGTAAGAATCCAGTCTATCGAACAATCTAAAACTCTTGATAGTTCTAGCAAAGCCTTGGATGAAGGAAGGTATTTAGCATTTTCGATGCCGCTTAAATTTCCTTTAGATATGTGGGTCATTTCGCATACTTGATTAAAACTTAATTTTAATTCAGCGCGTCTTTTTTGTATTCTTAAACCAATCATTTTGTCATTCTCCATAAAATATGCCTCCTAGTAACATATGCATAGTACAAAAAATAGAACTAAGGTACTAAAAACAGAACTTATCTATTGACAGGTTCTGATATCTGTACTATAATGCATATGGATGATTTATAAGCCACTACAAAAGTAACATACTTTGAAGATTACTTCAAGCAAAAGAACTTTAATTCATCA
>NZ_JAJCHK010000109.1:0-438 GCF_020554465.1 Enterocloster sp. 210928-DFI.2.20 | reverse complement strand
TTCCCGTTTAAGTACTGGCTCAGCATGGAGCGGGAACACCTCATCCCCTCCTTATCAAATTGCCAGGCCAGCTCCGCCTTGTTCATGTTTATGATTCTTAATCTGAGGCACACACGTTCTGCCAGACTTTTCATTTACGATACCCTTCCTTTCCGTTTGATTGGTTTATGTGTTGGACTTAACCCATGTTGCGCAGCTTCTCCAGCGCCTCACGGCCCTGCCTGGCGATATATTCCGACTGCCGCGCCGCCTTCCTGTGTTCCCGGTAGCTCTCCTCCTTCGGCAGCGTGATGACCTTCTGGCTGTTCCCTGCCCCTTCTATCATCATGCTTCCCACGATGGTGTTAGCCTGAGCCGCGCCGGCAATCCGTTCATCCAGCGGACATCTCATTTCCTTCAGCTTCTCACGCACATCCTTCATCTGCTGCTTCTGGAGCC
>NZ_JAJCHK010000108.1:0-454 GCF_020554465.1 Enterocloster sp. 210928-DFI.2.20 | reverse complement strand
GAAGATTTATGGGTGGACGAGAACGAACGTATCAATGAATACACCTTGGAAGGGAAACGGGGCTATCCAAAGGAAGGCTTTGAGAAAAAGTGGCGCCAGGCAACGGAGCGGAGTGATATGCTTGTCAAAATCATGAAGCTGGTCCAACGCGAGACGAAAACATTGAGCATACCGAAAAAGAGGGAAATGAAAGACATAGTTGAAGCGATTTTGAATGAATCAGCGACAGCCCATATAAAAGGGACGGCTGAATCAGCTGAGGTAACAATTATAAGTGCGATAGAGCGTAGGATACTGGCAAATCTTGAAGTAAGGATTAGCCCTAATGGCTGCCTAATGATTGATGGGTATCATTTCCTGACAGGGTCAGATGAATAAAACCGGAGGTGATAAATCTCATGAAAAATGGCAAAAAGCCAACCTTAAGCCAGAAAAAGGAGATGAAACTTCATGG
>NZ_JAJCHK010000107.1:0-462 GCF_020554465.1 Enterocloster sp. 210928-DFI.2.20 | reverse complement strand
AATCGTAAGAAGAAATCTGGTTATCAGAAGGCCTATTTTTTACCACTAGTAGTAGAGGGATGTTTTTTTAGAAGGGAATGGTACAGGGATGAGGAACTGGCTCGTCCATGCAATTGTAAAGAAAAACATAAGTCCATCCCCATTGAAATTGCCTATTCATGAGAGGGGAATGTATGAATACAGGGGAGGTTGACCCAACGAAGTTATCTGAAGGATTCGCATGAAGGAAGAAAAGAGCCGCTTCAATACCTGCGTTTCAGAGAAGTTTATATATATTTAAGAAAAAGTTTGGTTATCAGGAGGCCCTTTTTTTACCTCTAAAAGTAGGGGGATATTTTTTGGCAGGCATTTTAAAGGGAAAGACTGCAGAAGAGTTTATGGGAGGTTAATCAAGTTTTTGTAAGTAAGTTGGTTATCAGTAGGCCTATTTTTCGGCTTTTAAATAGTAGAGGGGTATTTTTT
>NZ_JAJCHK010000106.1:0-464 GCF_020554465.1 Enterocloster sp. 210928-DFI.2.20 | reverse complement strand
TACAAAAGTAACATACTTTGAAGATTACTTCAAGCAAAAGAACTTTAATTCATCACATATCTGCAATCAAGTCTGATTGAATAAGCAACATTCTTTGAAAGCCAGATTCCTGGCCTATGATTATAAAAGGAAAGAACCACCAGCCAAAGCTGATGGTTCCCTGTGCCAGATGTTAAATGGCACTGAAGTGGTATGATTCCCCATATTGGGAAACCTCACCATGGAGGCGGAACTTGCTTTTTGGCTTCGGAGCATCTGCTTCAAAGTCAGCAGAGCAGGAACCATCCTCACTGACCTGACCGGAAACGAATTTCCAGTCAATCGAGTTGCCGGAAGCGAAGGAAACAATACGGGTCAACGCATCATTTTTCACTTCTGGCAGCCTCTTTGGCGAGATAACCATGGGGCTCACCTCCCCTGAAAGGCTGTATCGTTATACCTTTCAGTGCCATTTTAACATATAT
>NZ_JAJCHK010000105.1:0-486 GCF_020554465.1 Enterocloster sp. 210928-DFI.2.20 | reverse complement strand
GCAACATGGCCGTGCTGTGGTTGTACTTAAGCCCGGTCAGTACCACTTCATTGCCTGTGCCGGTTATGCAGGCATAATTGTCTCCATGCTCCCCAAGGATTCCTCCAGTAATGGACAGACTGTGGTAAGGCTCTGAAAACTCTATCTTCGTAGTGTCATCCAGTACCCCCTTATACAACTGCGCGGATTCCATCCCCTGGGTATAGCTATGTACATACAGCCGGATGCCGGTTATGATGTCACTGTGTTCCACACTTAACCCCAACCGGATATCTTTGGCCGTGAACTCGCTGGTGACCTCGGTCTGTTGAGGGTATATGTACAGCTGCCGGTCGTAACTGGTGTCTACCAGGGCGCCAATGGCAAAGGCCAGCTGCTGCAGTGCTACACGTTTCGTACATATTGGCAGGTACCCACTCACCCGCGCATCTACATAAACATCATCTAAAAAGTATGTGATACCTTCTCCGGCCATAATACCGGCCA
>NZ_JAJCHK010000104.1:0-486 GCF_020554465.1 Enterocloster sp. 210928-DFI.2.20 | reverse complement strand
TGGCCGGTATTATGGCCGGAGAAGGTATCACATACTTTTTAGATGATGTTTATGTCGATGTGCGGGTGAGTGGGTACCTGCCAATATGTACGAAACGTGTAGCCCTGCAGCAGTTGGCCTTTGCCATTGGAGCCCTGGTGGACACCAGTTATGACCGGCAACTGTACATATACCCACAGCAGACCGAGGTCACCAGCGAATTCACGGCCAAAGATATCCGGTTGGGATTAAGTGTGGAACACAGTGATATCATAACCGGCATCCGGCTGTATGTACACAGTTATACCCAGGGGACAGAATCCGCGCAGCTGTATAAGGGGGTCCTGGATGGCACTACGAGGATAGAGTTTTCAGAGCCTTATCACGGTCTGTCTATTACTGGTGGAAATCTTGGGGACCATGGAGACAATTATGCCTGCATAACCGGCACGGGCAATGAAGTGGTACTGACCGGGCTTAAGTACAACCACAGCACGGCCATGTTGC
>NZ_JAJCHK010000103.1:0-505 GCF_020554465.1 Enterocloster sp. 210928-DFI.2.20 | reverse complement strand
TGTTGGCGGAAGGAGGAGTGTCCATGAAGAAAACTACGAGGGAACAATGTGAGGAAGTCATAGCAGCCAGGGTAGAATGGCTGGTAACCCGATGGCAGGAAGATAAGACTCAGGAAGAAAAGAAAGCAGACCACAAGCTGAACGAACGGATGGACCATTGGATGAAGGAAATCACCAAGGAGCAGAGGGATGCCATAGAGGATTGTATTGATGACATGCTGGATGGAAATGGGATGTGTCAGATGTATCTGTATGAGGAAGGGGTGAAGGATGGGATACGATTGATGAAGATGATTCGGGATATGTGATAGTATGTTTTGAGGGTAGCCGTCATATTATGTGGCGGCTTTTTGTTTGTTTGGAGAAGAAAAACGAGGCGAAAAAAATCAAATACATGCTGTACCTGTACAAAAAAATATATGCTACGCCAAGGGTGGAGTCTGTCTATCCGGTGGGCCATGCCCTGGCCCATGGTGGCCTGCCAAGAAGTACCCAATGGAATATC
>NZ_JAJCHK010000102.1:0-515 GCF_020554465.1 Enterocloster sp. 210928-DFI.2.20 | reverse complement strand
GGCAACCAGGAGATGGAGGCCAGGTTTATAAAAGCCATCACATCCAATGCAATGGCCGTGCAGCCCATGGGTGAGACTGTTAATGATGGAATCCTGTACCAGATACAAATACAGGTGACCTACCAAATAGAAAGCGAGGAATAACCATGCGTAAAATGAACTTACAGCTGTTTGCGGAATCAATTCCTGCAGCAGGAAAAATCAAAAGAAAGTGGATGGCACACTATATTGATGCGGCCCTCCCATCTGCCAGCAAGGCTGAATACAGCCGCCTGGGCAAGGACCTGGAAGAGTACATTGTCGAAATGAACGCCAATGTGGAAACCAAAAATAATATATGGGGAGAGACATCCGTCAACCTGGACAGCTATCAGCCCCAGGCATCCGCTGACCCGTACTATGCTGAGATTGGAGAGCCGTTGTTTGACCGTCTGCAGGCCATTGTGGATGAAAGACAGACCCTGGATGACCTTAAGACCAGTGTGGTGGAAGTACATCTGTGGGAACCAGTTGAA
>NZ_JAJCHK010000101.1:0-523 GCF_020554465.1 Enterocloster sp. 210928-DFI.2.20 | reverse complement strand
AGAAGGTCTGTGCAAGTTCGGTGTAGGGGCGCCACATATCGCAGACGAAGAACTTAACCTTCAGGCGTTCTTTCCTGGGAATGTTCCGCCAATAATCAGCCAGATGGCTCTGTGTCCGATCCGGGAGAATGTCGAGGATCCGGCGCTTTTTCGGATCAACCAGAATGCACTGATATTTACCGGTAGAAGCATTGCCTTTGAATTCGTCAATGGAAAGCGCTTGTGGAAGCTGGTCAGGCGGAGGATAGCAAATCGTGTCCAGAAGGCGGCAGACCGTCTGGACGGAAACACCGGTAAGCTCTGCGATCTGTTTTAAGGAAAAGGTCTGCCGGAGCAGGGAGACAATGTAAAATGCCAGTCTGCGGGTCCTGCGGTGGTAGCTGGGGAGGAACGAATAGGATTCCGTGAACCGTTTGCGGCAGTATGGGCAGAGGTAGCGGCGTTTGCGAAGGAGCAGGATTACTTGTTTTCCCAGTAAGGGAATGTCCTGGACTTCTTGTAAACGGTAATCATGAATCCGTTT
>NZ_JAJCHK010000100.1:0-533 GCF_020554465.1 Enterocloster sp. 210928-DFI.2.20 | reverse complement strand
CAATACGGATTTAAAATTACTTGCTTCATGTTTTAACTTTGAAAAAGTAGCTATAATACAGCCTTTTTTCGATGATGCAGACCAATCATTCGGTTTTCGCTCCTATTACAATATGTCGATGGCAGCAGGCTACGCAATACATTTCTACTACAGTGGCGAGAAACGTATTACATTGCGATTTTTAGATACTGATGGTACCTGGAAAGATTCATGGACTGGAAAGTTGCAATAGCTTAAATGATTATTCACCACCATTTTTTCATGAACAGCGCATCTGCCGAAATACCCTGCGGGATTATTTTCTGCTCATTTCGGTCATTGCCCACGAAACAAGTCAGGATGTTTGAAGATGACGCTATGTAACATGCGTATGCAACGTTCCCATTGCTTTTTACATTGGTAACACATAGAAACATATATCCATCTGGTACAGTAATCGGTATACGTATCTCCTGTCCACCATTAGGCGCAAGAGTTATGGATTGTGAATATGTAAATGTTTTTATAAGCAATGGGTTAATTAAATCCGTATT
>NZ_JAJCHK010000010.1:0-170870 GCF_020554465.1 Enterocloster sp. 210928-DFI.2.20 | reverse complement strand
AGAATGTTGGAAGTGTGCTTTTCAGCACACCCCAACATTCAGTATAGAACCTTTTATTAAGACAATCCGGCTGCCTCCTGTTATAATAAAATGAACCAGACCAGGAGGTGGCGGAATGAAGAATCAAAAGCATACAGTGAGAAAGGTCATTGATTATATTGAGGAACACCTGGAGGAGAAGCTGAATCTGGAGCAGATAGCGGAGCATGCAGGTTATTCCAGGTTCCATCTGAACCGGATATTCATGGAAGAGACGGGAGACACGATTCATAAATATGTGCAGGAGCGCAGGCTTACCATGGCGGCTGAGAAGCTGGTGGATACGGATATGGACATCACGCAGATAGCCTACGATGCCGGGTACCAGTCCCAGCAGGCATTTTCTCTCGCATTTAAACAGGTATATTTATGTCCGCCCGGAGCGTACAGAAAACGGGGGATCTATCTGCCTGCAAAGAAACGGATTCAAATGCATAAAGCTTCCTGTTTTACAATATATGGAGTTTGTGACAGAGGAATGGGAGGGATTGCAGCGTGAGCACCATACCTTATGTGATTGAACAGACAGGAAGAGGAGAGAGAAGCTATGATATATATTCCAGGCTTCTGTCGGACCGTATTATCTTTCTGGGCGAGGAGGTCAGCGACACCTCTGCCAGCCTTATTATAGCCCAGCTGCTGTTTCTGGAATCCACGGATCCGGACAAGGATATCCAGCTGTACATCAACAGTCCGGGAGGTTCTGTGACAGCTGGCTGGGCTGTATATGATACCATGCAGTATATTAAATGCGACGTTTCAACTATCTGCCTTGGACTGGCAGCCAGTTTCGGGGCCTTTTTGCTGGCAGGAGGAGCACATGGAAAACGCATGGCTCTTCCCAATTCTGAAATCATGATACACCAGCCCGCCATACACGGAAATGGAATCCAGGGCCCTGCCAGCGACATTAAAATTATGTCGGATTACATGCAGAAAAGCAGGCAGCGTTTAAACCGTGTTCTGGCGGTGAATACAGGACGCTCCGAGGAGGAAATAGCCAGGGATACAGAGCGGGATAATTTCATGAGCGCGGAGGAGGCATTGGAGTATGGACTGATTGATTCTATCCTTACAAGGCGGTAATAACTTTAAAATATAATAGATTATATATAAGCGCAGGCACTGTGTCGTGATGCCCCTTTTTGGGGGGGAGGACACAGAAGCCTGCGCTTTTGTTGTGTCTGAACCCCATCCCTATACCTCCGCGGAGAGCCCGTACGCAACCCCGCATAAAGTATCAATGCCGGAAGAATGCCCAATGGCTGAGAATACGTTTAAAATCCTATCGGCAGAGGGAAGGTCTGTCAGGCTGTTGACAGCCAGGCTGAAATGGTGCTGCACAGAGCAGTCCAAAAAGGCGCGGCTGATATCATTGGTATCAAAACGGCGGGAAGTTATCTCCTGGCAGAGAGCGTGCGCAAATGGATGGCTTTCTTCTCCGCGCAGGATGAGTCCTGCCAGCACCCCGCACAGAAAATCATCACCGCTGGGCGTAAGGCCTATTCCCAGTCCAATGAGTCCTGCCAGGTGTTTGGCAGCATCTCCGTACAAATGCTGTTCCAGACATTCGCTGCATTGGAGGATTCGGCTTCTGGCCGCGGCCAGAATTAGGCTGTATTCCTCTTTGCCTGTAATCGCCTGTCCTTCCGTGGAATCGCAGAACAGAAGCCGGAATATGCCGGCCTGCGAGCTGGCGATGGCCTGACGGATCTGTGAAAGAAGCTCTTTGCAGGGAAACGGCCCGGGCGGGCAGGTTAACCGGGTGCAGCAGACTTTTTTCGGCAGGCACCCAAAAGACACTGTGTGCTCCGGAGAGGATATTATAATGCGGCTGCCGGCAATGGACACCTGCTGGCCTGGTTTAACCGGTAGAACTTCAAAAGCCCTGACATCCATGTCTGTTATGATGCTGATAGGAGACATGGGAGAGGATGCGGCCTGCAGGGCCAGAAGGCGCTCTCCTGCCTGAAGATTCACTGTTTTTTTGTAGACGGAGTGGACCGTCCAAAGACGGCACTCCTCCAGCTGCTGTGCTGCGTAGGCGGCAATGGCGGTGATGGTAGGATACATTTGCTTTCTCCCTGTGCTATGCTGTTTGTTGCACTTATAACAATGCTTCAACAATAAATTTTACCAGATTATCGAAAAAAACACAAAAACAAAATTTGAAATAATAAAGTTTTATACATGATAGACAAAAAAACATAATTTTTCCCCGCTTTCTCGTCATTGTTTTCTGACTGTGTATCTAATAAAATACAACGTAAGTATTGAAACGGTCAACGATTTACAGTCTGTAAGGAGGTAAAAAATGTATGATTTAGTAATAACAAACGGAAAGCTGGTAACCCCTGACAGGATTTATGAAGCTGATATTGCGGTAAAAGACGGGGTCTACGCTGCCTTTCTTGCCAAGGGGTCGCAGGCGGCTGCAAAAGAAGTGATAGATGCAAAGGGATGCTACATATATCCGGGAATCATTGATTGCCACGCGCACCTGAATGAACCGGGATTTGAATACAGGGAGGACTTTGAGACCGGTTCCAGGGCAGCTGCGGCAGCTGGCTGTACCTGCCTGATTGACATGCCCTTGAACAATGATCCGTCTTTGATGAATAAGGAAATCTTTGACCTGAAGATGGGGCGCATCAGCAAGCACTCCTATGTGGATTTTGCCCTGTGGGGCGGTATTGTGGGGGATTATGACAATCAGCCCGGTTCGGTGAAGAACAACATGGCGGATCTGGTGGACCTGCACAAATGCGGCGTGGCTGCATTCAAAGGGTTTACCTGCCCTAACGGCGATTTGTTCCCAACCGTGAACATGGGCAATGTGAGAAAGGCTCTGGAAATCTTAAAGCCGTACGGGGCCCTGTGCGGTTTCCACTGTGAAGAGTTCGGTCAGGTGCTTGAACGGGAAAAGGAGGCAAAGGCAAAAACCGGAAGGACCAGCGAAGAGAAAATCAGGGATTTCCTGGATTCCCATGATGTGTGGACCGAGTATGTTGCCACTAAAAATGTGATTGACATGGCCAGGGCAACCGGGGGAAGAGTGCATATCTGCCATGTGAGCCACCCCATGGTGGCGCAGGTTGTAAAGGACGCCATCCACGAAGGGCTTCCCATTACGGCTGAGACATGTCCCCACTATCTTGGGTTTACAGAGGACTTTGTCTTTGAGAAGGGCGCTCCGGCCAAGTGTACGCCGCCTATGCGCAGGAAAGAGGATATGGAACGGCTGTGGGATTATGTTCTGGACGGCACATTATCCTGTGTGGGAAGCGACCACTCACCGGCTGCGGATGAGGAAAAGGACAATTCCACAAAGGATATCTGGCATGCATGGGGCGGTCTCAACTCCATCCAGTTCTTCCTGCCCATGATGTTTGACATGGTGGTAAACAAGAAGGGCTTAAGCCCCACCCTGATTGCCAGGGTGATGGACTACAATCCGGCCAGGGTATTCGGCCTCTACGGCCGGAAGGGGGCCTTTGAGCTGGGATTTGACGGGGACATTGTTATTGTTGATCCTGAGAAAGCCTGGAAATGCAGCCAGAATGAACTGCTGACCAAGGGGCATGTATCCTGCTTCGACGGTCTGGAAGGAAAGGGCGCGCCTGTATGCACCATCATCCGGGGCAAGGTGGTTGCCTCCGGCGGAACCTATAGGGAAGACGCTCTGGGCTACGGGGAATACGTGACACCGGTACATGACTGTTAATACGAGGAGAAGAAAATAAGGGGTGATATTATGAGCGATGTAAAAAATGAAGTAAATAAGCAAACAGATTCATTGGCGCCGATTCAGGACAAGGACCGTATTATGGGGTGGGGATCCTACCTGATGCTGTGGCTGGGAGGATGTATTTCCATCGGCACATTGACCATGGGGTCTGCCCAGCTGGACAAGGGGCTTAACCTGATGCAGGTATTTTTGGCGGTGCTGATTGGATCCACCATACTGGTTATCGGCATCTGTGCAAATGACCGTTTCAGCTACAAATCAGGCGCGCCCTATGCGGTTCAGCTTAAGAGCGCGTACGGCACAAAGGGAAACATTGTACCGGTTATGATCCGTGGGCTTCCCGCTATTGTATGGTACGGATTCCAGACCTGGCTGGGCGGCTCCGCCATCAACCAGATATCCATTGCCATATTCGGATATGACAATGTTGTGCTGTTCTTCCTACTGTTCCAGGTGGTCCAGATTATATTATCAGTAAAGGGCTTCCACGGAATCAAATGGGTGGAGAACATCGGCGGCGTGGTAATCGTCAGCGCCATGCTCTATATGTTATTTGTATGCGTGACCCAGTACTGGGGCGTGATTGGTGATAAGCTCATCAGCAGGAAGGGTTCATGGGGAATGCCGTTCATCGCTGCCATCATCGCTTTCTTTGGCAACAGCACCACGGTTATGCTCAATGCCGGCGACTATTCCAGAGAGTTAAAGGGCGGTTTTTCCGTAGGAAAGCGCGGTGTTGCTTATTTTATTGCCATGGTACCAACCACTGTCCTTCTGGGACTTATCGGCGCAATGGCTTCCACGGCAACAGGGATTGCAAACCCTATCAACGCATTTTCACAGATGGTACATAACAAGGTGCTGCTGGTGGCAACCCTTGGATTCATCCTTTTTGCCCAGATGACCACCAACCTGGCCAGCAACGTGGTGCCCCCTGCCTATGCGTTTATGGACGCATTTAAGATGAAGCACAGGACGGCCGTGATCCTGGTGGGAGTCCTGGCTGTATGTACCTGTCCGTGGATCCTGACCAACGACAGCTCCGCGGCAGGACTGGATCTGTTTGTTAAGATTTACACCGCTTTCTTTGGCCCGATCTTTGCCGTGCTGATCACGGATTACTACATCCTGCACAGGGGAAAGATGGAAGGAGCGGCCCTGGATGACCTCTACGATGATAACGGAACCCATTCAGGAATCAACTGGGCTGCCATCATTGCAACGGCAGTGGGCGCGGTAATCGGACTTGTCAATGTAGACATATCCTTCTTTACGGCAACCATACCTACAGGACTGGTATATTATTTCTGCATGAAGCATATGCCGTCCTGCCAACGTTTCAGGAAAGGAACTTCCCTGGAGAAGTAAATAGGAGGCAAAGCTTATGTATGATCTGTTAGTGAAAAATGGAAGGATTGTTACCGCCCAGGCAGTGACAGAGGGGAATATCGGCATAAAGGACGGCAGGATTGCCGCCCTGCTGGAGGCCGGACAGGAGCCGGAGGCTGCAAAGGTGATTGACGCAAAAGGAAAATATGTGTTTCCAGGAGCCATTGACACCCATGCCCACCTCAATGATCCGGGGTATGAATGGCGGGAGGATTATGAACATGGGACAGCGGCGGCAGCCATGGGAGGTTATACCACCATCATCGACATGCCCCTTCAAAATGAACCGGCCATGACGAACGCGGCAATTTTTGACAGGAAAGTGGAGAAGGTGGACTGTAACGCATATACGGACTACTGCTTCTGGGGCGGCCTGGTGCCGGATAATTTTGACGAACTGGAAGGCCTGCATGAGAAGGGCTGTGTTGCCTTCAAATCGTTTATCGGACCGGTATCACCTGATTACAGCTCCTTAAACTACGGGCAGGCCTATGAAGCCATGGAGAGGATTAAGGAATTTGGCGGACGTGCCGGCTTCCACTGCGAAGATTTTTCCATGATTAAATGGCAGGAAGCCAGGATGAAAAGAGAAGGACGTATGGACTGGCAGGGTTTTCTGGATTCCAGGCCGGTGATTGCGGAGATGGTTGCCACGGTGGATATGATTGAGATTGCCAAGGCAACGGGGTGCAAGGTACATATCTGCCATGTGAGCAGTCCCGACGTGGCCCAGAAGATAAAGGAGGCCCAGCAGGCGGGCTATGATGTGACGGCGGAGACATGTTCTCATTATCTGAGCCTGACGGACCAGGATGTCCTTGCCAACGGACCTCTGTTCAAATGCGCGCCTCCCCTGCGTTCCAAGGAAGATGTGGACCGTCTCTGGGCCTATGTGGAGGACGGTACCTTCAGCGGTATAGCAAGTGATCATTCTCCCTGCTCCTACGATGAGAAATTCAAAGAGATCCTGGGAAATAAAATCGAGAATGTATTTGACGTATGGGGCGGCATCAGCGGTATCCAGAGCGGCTTCCAGGTAGCGTTTAACGAGGGATGCGTAAAGCGGGGCGTGGATCCCAGGGTATTGGCAAGAGCCATGGCCCTTAATCCGGCAAAAGCATTCGGCATATACGGGAAAAAGGGTGACATACTTCCGGGATTTGACGCGGACCTTGTGATTATTGACCCGGAAAAGGAGTGGGAGATTACAAGCGAATCCCTCCTGTATGTAAACAAGATTTCCGCGTTTGTGGGAATGAAGGGCAGGGGACTGCCTGTATGCACCATCATCCGCGGCAATGTGGTGGCTGAAGACGGAAAGATTACAGCAGAAAAAGGTGTGGGGACCCTGGTCAGGAGACTGAGCTGACAGAATGTGATTTTCAGACACTCCCCGGAAAAGGAGAAAGTATGAGTAATATGGTAGAAAATTTGAATTTAAATCCGGAACTGGTAAAGAACGTGGATCCGGATCTGCAGCCGACAAAAAAACGTATTATGGGGCCCCTTTCCTACGCGGCAAGCTTTATGGGAGGGTGCGTATCCATCGGTACCTTCTCCATGGGCGCCGGCCTGATAGGGGCATTGACAGTGGGGCAGGCCATCCTTGCCATGGTTATCGGATGTCTGGTCATCGCGGTGGCCCTGGTAATCATTGGCAACTGCGGGCATAAGTACGGTATTCCTTACACGGTACAGCTTCGGAGCAGCTTCGGCACCACCGGCGTCAAGGTGCCCGGCCTGTTAAGAGGTATTCCTGCCATTATCTGGTTTGGTTTCCAGAGCTGGGTGGGAGCGGGAGCCATCAACAGCTGTCTGAGCATCCTGTTCGGTTTCAGCAACCTTCCCCTGGTCTATGCCCTGTTTACAATGCTGCAGGTTGCCCTGGCCATCAAGGGATTTGAGGGTATCAAGTGGCTGGAAAATATTTCCTGTGTATTCATCATCGCAATACTGGCCTACATGCTGTATGTGGTCAAGACACAGTTCGCAACTGAGATTGATGATGTGTTCTCCGGAATCAAGGGAACATGGGGCATGCCTTTCTGGGCAGCCACCACCTCCTTCCTGGGAATCTATTCAACCATGATCATCAATGCATCCGACTATTCCCGTAACCTGGAAGGGAAGGTGGGACCCACCTTTACCGGAAGTATTTACACGGTTGCCATTCTGCCTGTAACGCTGTTTATGGGACTGATCGGGCTGCTTGTGACGGCTGCTACCGGCAACAGCGACCCGGTTGTGGTGTTCTCCACAACCATGGGAAGCAAGTTCCTCACAGTAGTGACATTGCTGTTTATTGCATTTGCCCAGGTCACAACCAATGTGCTGAACAATATCGTTCCGCCATCCTATGTACTGATGGAATCATTCCACATGAAATGGTCCCACGCCACCATCCTGGTAGGAATCCTCTCGGCATGCTGTATGCCGTGGAAGCTGGTGACAGATGATTCGGCAGCGGGCTTAAGCCTGTTTACCCAGTTCTACTCCGCATTCCTGGGCCCGATTTTTGCCGTAATGGCAGTGGACTATTACATTCTCCGGAAAAAGAAGCTGAATATCAATCATATGTATGACAAGCAGGGTGTGTTCAAGGGAATCAACTGGGCGGCCATCATAGCCATCGTCATCGGCTCCCTCTGCTCTCTGGTCATCGTACAGCTGTCCTGGTATGTGAGCCTGATTCCCACGGGACTTGTGTATTACTTCCTGATGAAGAACATGAAGAGCGCAAAATCATTCCGCACAGGAACCATTTTCCAGGAGCAGGAAGGCTAGTTATCAGCACTGGGCCGGCGACAGCTTCAGGTTCTCCTCCAGGAATGCCAGTGTCTCGTCCAGCAGTTTTTCCGTAAACGGGTTTTCCTCATCCCGGTCAAAGTCGTGGCCATCGCAGGAGGCGATGAACTGCCATGGGCGGAAACGGTTTGACAGCTCCAGGAATTCCCCGTAGGGCACATCATTGTCACGGGTGCCGTGAGCGCAGAAAAGGGGGCAGGGAAGGGCGGTGCAGGCGCGCAGGGTGTAGTCCAGATAGAAATATTTATCCCTGCCTTCATACAGAAGGGAACGCCAGGATCCGGTCTGTCTTGCATATACATAAATGCTGTAGTGGGTGTCCAGGCTTCCGGCCGTGTGGAGGTCAGCACCGGCCTGTTCCAGGCAGGACACATCCACGGCCGGAAGGGAGCAGTAAAATCCGCTGGGTGTCTCATACCAGTGGTCGCACAGGAATCCGTATCCGTAGTAGGAGAGGATCCCAGCGGGCACGGCAGGCAGGTTACCTTTGGCTCCGGCTAAGAGGCAGAGATATGCTCCGGCGGAACGGCCCCACAGGAAGAACGGGAGTTTGCGTCTGCAGTATATTTCGGGATGATTTATGTAATGGGTGATGGAGGAACAGACATCACCCATTATGGTATCCAGCCTGGCGGCGGGCGCAAGGGGGTAGTCGTAGGATACGATGATATATCCGGCCCGGGTCAGGGTATCTATATGCCTGCGGGGCAGATCCTCCCTGCTGCCGTACAGCAGCCCTCCCCCATGGAAGTAAAGGATACAGGCTTTTGCATCTGTATCCTTTTCTGAATATACAGTTGCATACTTTGGATAAGCTGGATGTTCCAGGTTTATCTCTCTTTTTTCCGTCATAATGGTGTTCTCCTTTGTGTAATAGATAAGTTATATTTAAAGATATTATAACATGAGACCGGAAAAAAGTGGGATGTGAAAAAATTAGCAATAGGGTATAAAATGGATAAAAATCATAGGGAGATTTGCATAAATACATAATTGAAAAAAGAACGTTGTTTTGCAATAATATAAATATAAAAAAGTTGACCCAAAAAGGCCTTTAACAAAGAATGAAAGCGAGGAAGTAAATATGAGTTATTTAAATGATCAGGTAGGATACAGAGAGGAATTACTGGCAACACGTTCTGTAATCAAGAAAGAAAATTATGTTCTGCTGGAACCGGACGGTCTGGTTAAGAACAGCATCCCTGGTTATGAGAACTGCGACGTAACCATTCTGGGATCACCTGCCATGGGAGCTACCTTTGCGGATTATCTGGTTACGGTAAAGGAAGGCGGAAAAAACAGCGGCATTGGCGGTGAAGGTCTGGAGACGTTCATTTATGTACTGGCCGGCGAAGTGGTTGTCAAGAATGCCGACAAGGAAGAGAGCCTTACCGAGGGCGGTTATATCTTCTCCCCTGAGAGCGTTAAGGTTTCCTTTGAAAACAAGAGCGGCAAAGAAGCCAGGCTGTATGTATATAAGCGCAGATATGAGAAGATTGAGGGATACAGCGCATTTACGGTAGTGGGAAATGCCAATGATATTCCCTGGACAGAATATGAGGGAATGGACAACTGCCACATCAAGGATTTCCTTCCGGCAGCAGGTAATTTCGGATTTGATATGAACATGCACATCCTGAAGTTCAAGCTGGGAGCGTCCCACGGCTACGTGGAGACACATATCCAGGAGCACGGAATGTATTTCCTGTCAGGCAAAGGCATGTACAGGGCTGACAATGACTGGGTACCGGTAAAGGCCGGAGATTACATGTTCCTGGACGCATATTGCCCGCAGGCATGTTATGCGGTGGGACGTGAAGAGGATTTCGCGTATATTTACTCCAAGGATTGCAACAGAGACGTGCAGTTATAGAATATTGAGAAGAAGCGGGGTGCAGATATGAAACTTTCCCATGATGAGTTAAAGGGGTTAATGAAAAATAAGCTGATGCAGGCGGGGCTGAAGGCGGATCATGCGGATATGACGGCTGATGTCCTCACCTGGTCTGACGAAAGGGGTTATCACTCCCACGGGGCTGTGCGCGTGGAGTATTACAGCGAGAGGATTGCCAAGGGCGGCATCACGGTTGATCCGAAGTTTGAGTGGAGGGAGACAGGACCTTGTTCCGCTGTCTTTGAAGGGGACAACGGCTGCGGATATGTGGCGTCTGTGCTGGCCATGGAAAAGGCCATCGAGATGGCAAAGAAGTCCGGCATCGCAGTGGTTGGCATCCGCAACATTTCCCATAGCGGCTCCATTGGTTATTATACGGAAATGGCCGCCAAGGCGGATCTGGTGGCGATTGCATGCTGCCAGTCCGATCCGATGGCAGTGCCGTACGGCGGGATAGAGCCTTACTACGGTACCAACCCCATCTCCTTTGCAGCCCCCACGGCTGACGAAAGAACGGTTGTATTCGACATGGCTACCACGGTCCAGGCATGGGGCAAGATACTGGACAAACGCTCCAGGCATGAATCCATTCCCGACACATGGGCAGTGGATGCCAAGGGACGTCCGGTTACGGATTCCCGCCTTGTGAATGCCCTGGTACCCATTGAAGGCGCCAAGGGATACGGCCTGATGATGATGGTGGACATTTTCTCGGGCGTGCTTCTGGGAGTTCCCTTTGGGAAGCATGTAAGTTCGATGTACCATGACCTGTCGGCAGGCAGGGAGCTGGGACAGATGTTCATTGTCATGGATCCGTCCAGATTCGTGGGATTAGACGCATTCAAGGCGTCCATGTCACAGGTGCTTGATGAGCTGGGAGAGATGCCGGCCGCAGAAGGCTTTGATAAGGTGTATTATCCGGGTGAGCGCGCAGTCATGAGGCGGGATAAAGCCTATGCCACGGGCGGCGTGGAGATAGTTGATGAAATCTATGAGTATTTAAAGAGCGATAAGGTACACTTTGATAAATATGACCACAAAAACAGGTTTGCCGAATAAGGAGAAGGGGAGCGTATGTTAAAAACCATAGTAAAAAAAGGGAGTTATCATGATTCTGTAGTCCTTATGCTTTTGACTAACCAGATTTCTTCCATAGAAGGTGTAAAGAAGGTTTCCATCATGATGGCAACTCCTGCCAACAAGGACATTTACAGGCAGAGCGGCCTCAGTACCAGCGAGCTGGAGGAGGCGTCCGCCAATGATATGGTGGTAGTGGCTGATGTGGATGACGACGGGCTGCTTGACGTGATCATGGAGGAAGTGGAGGCGTTCTTTAAGAAACAGTCCACTTCAGAGTCGGATAAAAAGGGAGCGGAGGCGGTCCGGTCCTGGGATAAGGCACTGGGAAAGCTGGCGGATGCCAATCTGGCGGTGATTTCCATACCGGGCGCTTATGCGGCGCTGGAGGCTGACCGGGCATTGGATGAGGGCATGAACGTATTCATGTTCAGCGACAATGTTACGCTGGAGGATGAGATTAAGTTAAAGAAAAAGGCCCATGAAAAGGGGCTGGCTGTTATGGGGCCGGACTGCGGTACCGGAATCATCCAGGGCGTGCCCATTGCGTTTACCAATCACGTGGCTCCGGGACCCATCGGCATCATCGGAGCGTCAGGCACCGGCATCCAGGAGCTGACCACCATCATAGACCGTCTGGGAGAGGGCGTTAAAAACGCCATCGGCACCGGCGGCAGGGATCTGTCCACTGAAGTAGGCGGAATTACCATGATGGATATGATTGAGGCCATGGAAAAGGATGATACCGTGAAAGTGCTGATCATCATATCCAAGCCTCCGGCAAAGGCAGTGAGGGACAGGATTTCCGACCGGCTGAGCAACTTTAAGAAACCGGTTGTCACCTTGTTCCTGGGTGAGAAGCCGGAGTACCATGAGGAAAACTTCTACCATGCGTATACACTGGATGAAGCCGCCCGCCTGGCCGTGGGTCTGGTGAGGGGCCAGGATATCGCAGAGGGCAGCGTGGAGGTGGATTCCTCCAGCTTCTTCGCGGCAGAGGAAAAGAAGACAATCAAGGCATACTACTCAGGAGGCACCCTGGCAGGGGAAGCTGCCATGTTAATCAAGGATGCCCTGAACCTTAAGGTTCCGCCCCAGAAGGCAGAAGGTTTTATGTTAAAGACCGACGGACATATCGTGGTGGACCTGGGAGACGATGTATACACCCAGGGCAAGCCTCATCCCATGATTGATCCTGCCAAGCGCATTGAGTGCATGCAGGAGGCGATAGACGACGGGTCCACAGGCGTTATCCTTTTGGACATCATGCTGGGTTACGGTTCCCATGAGGATATGGCCGGGGCCCTCCTCCCTGCAATTATCCGCCTTCGCGACAAGGCCAGGGAGGAAGGGAGAAAATTATTCTTTGTGGCCACTGTATGCGGGACAAGAAGGGATTTCCAGGGTTATGACAAGGCCGTGGAAACACTGAAGGAAGCAGGGGTCATTGTATGTGAGAATAATAAGCTGGCTGTACATACGGCAATCCGCGCCATCGGTCTGGACTTTGAAGAGCCGGTGAAGGAAATCCGCCCCAAGACAACAGCCCGGATCCAGAAAACGGAAGCATCGGAAAAACTCCTTGAACTTCTGTCACAGAAGCCAAGGGTCATCAATGTGGGCCTTAAGAGCTTTGCTGAGGTCATAGAAGCCTTTGGATGTGACGTGGTCCAGTATGACTGGGCGCCGCCCGCCGGGGGCAACGTGGAACTGATAAAGGTCCTGAATTTCCTGAGAAGCTGCCGGGAAATGGATATTGATGAGGCCAACCGCTCCGTTATCGCCAAAGTGGTTGCCAGCCAGCCTGTCATCAGGGATGTGGTGCCGGCTAAGTCTGTCATCAAAGAATTGAATGAGGGAAAGGTGATTCTCCATGCGGGACCGCCAATCCGGTTTGAGAACATGCCGGACCCGGTACAGGGTTCCTGTGTCGGCGCGGCACTCTTTGAGGGATGGGCCGCTACAGAGGAAGAAGCAAGAAAGATACTTGCATCCGGTGAAGTGACCTTTATTCCCTGCCATCATGTAAAGGCCGTTGGCCCCATGGGAGGCATTACCTCCGCCAACATGCCTGTGTTCGTGGTTGAGAACCAGACCGACGGCAATGAGGCATACTGTACCATGAATGAGGGAATCGGCAAGGTGCTGAGGTTCGGTGCATATTCCAAGGAGGTGGTTGACCGCCTGCTGTGGATGAAGGATGTGCTGGGACCAACCCTTGGAAGGGCCATCCGTTCCATAGGCGGACTGAATGTGAATCCTCTTGTAGCCAAGGCAATCGCCATGGGAGACGAGTTCCATCAGAGGAATATTGCGGCGTCCCTGGCTTTCCTGAAAGAGGTCAGCCCGGTGATTACCAAGATGGATATGGACGAAAAGGACCGCTATGACGTCATCAAATTCCTGGCTGATACAGACCAGTTCTTCCTGAATATCATGATGGCAACAGGTAAGGCCGTCATGGACGCCGCAAGGCAGGTAACCGACGGCACCATTGTCACTGCCATGTGCAGAAACGGCGTGGAATTCGGTATCCGCATAAGCGGCATGGGGGATGAATGGTTCACCGCTCCTGTCAACACGCCCCAGGGACTCTACTTTACAGGTTATGACGGTGAGGACGCCTGCCCGGATATGGGTGACAGCGCCATCACAGAGACCTTCGGCGTAGGCGGCATGGCCATGATCGCGGCTCCGGCCGTTACCAGATTCGTGGGAGCCGGCGGGTACGAGGACGCGCTTCGTACCAGCACGGAGATGACGGAGATCACCATTGACCGGAATCCCAACTTTATCATACCAAACTGGAACTTCCAGGGAACATGCCTTGGGATTGATGCCAGACTGGTGGTGGAAAAGGGTATCACACCAGTCATCAACACGGGAATTGCCCATAAGGTGGCTGGCTACGGACAGATAGGGGCCGGCACCGTACATCCGCCTATTGCATGTTTTGAAAAGGCAATCGCGGCATACGCGAAAAAACTGGGGTTCTCTTTGGACTAAGCTTAAGATGTAAGGGAGATGGGGTTATGGATAAAAAAAGAGTAGTAATTGCCCTGGGCGGTAACGCCCTGGGCAAGGATATCGAAGAGCAGAAGCAGGCAGTGGCAAAGACAGCTGAGGTGATTGTTGACCTGGTGCAGCAGGGCATGGACCTGATTATCACCCACGGCAACGGCCCCCAGGTGGGCATGATCCAGAATGCCATGGACCAGCTGGCCTGCAGCTATGAGAATTACAAGGAAACACCGCTGCCGACCTGTGTGGCCATGAGCCAGGGGTATATCGGCATCGACCTGCAAAATGCCATCAAGTATGAGCTGTATAAGAGGAACATGGATGTAAAGGTATCCACGATCCTGTCCCAGGTGGAGGTGGACCCGGAGGACGAGGCATTTAAGAATCCCACAAAACCCATCGGCAGGTTCCTGACCGAGGAAGAAGCAAGGAAAAACATGGAAAACGGGATTCCCTGCATGGAAGACGCGGGAAGGGGTTACCGCATCGTGGTGGCCTCACCCATGCCCATGAAAATCCGGGAGCTCAAGACCATTGAGACGCTGGTGGACGCCGGCCATATTGTCATTACCTGCGGCGGAGGCGGTATTCCTGTGGTGAATGACAATGGCAGGCTCTCGGGAGTCAACGCCGTCATTGACAAGGACAATGCCAGCAGCCTGCTGGCAGCGGAGCTGGAGGCGGATTACCTGATTATCCTGACCGCTGTGGAAAAGGTAGCCATCAATTTCGGCAGGGAGAACCAGGAATGGCTCAGTGACCTTACAGTAGATAAGGCCAAGGAGTACATTGCCCAGGAGCAGTTTGCCAAGGGGTCCATGCTTCCGAAAATCGAGGCAGCCATCCGTTTCGCACAGTCTGGGGAAGGCAGGCGTACACTTATCACCTTGCTTGACAAGGCGGCGGAAGGAATCGCCGGCAGCACGGGGACAGTAATACATAAGTAATCGGGAGATAAAATATGAACGTACCAACAAATCTGTTTATGTGGATAATGGCATGTCTGCCAATCATTGTCCTGCTGCTGTTAATGATTAAGTTCCAGTGGGGGGCTACGGAAGCAGCCCCCGTGGGGCTGGCCATTACGATTATTACCGGCATTGTATTCTATAAAGCTGATATCAGGTTGCTGGCAGCGGAAAGTGCAAAAGGAATATGGAGCGCTCTTATTATCCTGCTGATTGTATGGACTGCGATTCTTCTGTACCAGGTGGCGGATGAAGCCCGGGCCTTTCTTGTAATCCGCAACGGGATGAGAAAGCTTTTGCCCAATGAACTTTTGATGGTGCTGGCCCTGGGATGGATACTGGAGAGCTTTCTCCAGGGAATTACAGGATTCGGTGTACCGGTGGCAGTGGGAGCTCCCCTGCTCATGGGCATTGGAGTAGTTCCCGTATTCGCAGTCATCATACCTTTATTGGGGCAGGCATGGGGCAATACCTTCGGTACCCTGGCAGCTGCCTGGGATGCCCTGGCCATGTCCACCGGACTTGTGCCCGGTACGCCTGACTATCTGGCGGCTGCCTTTTGGGCAGGTGTGTTCATCTGGATGTGGAATGTGGTGATTGGTCTGGTGATATGCTGGTTCTACGGAAAAGGAAAGGCTGTGAGGAAGGGACTTCCGGCCCTCCTTATCCTGTCCCTGATTCAGGGAGGGGGAGAACTGCTTCTGACCCGGGTCAATACAACCATAGCCTGCTTCCTTCCGGCCTGTCTCTCCCTGGTGGCCCTGATACTGATAGGCAGAATGAAGATGTACAGACAGGAGTGGAGTGTGGAGGACAGCCGGATTATGGACCGTGGTGCTGCGTCAGGCACATCGGAGGAGACGCCGGACGGCATGACGCTGGTACAGGCATTTGTGCCTTATATCCTGCTGACGGTGGTTACCATGGTGGTGTTAGTGGTGCCTCCGGTAAATCGTTTCCTGAACCAGGTGTCCATTGGATTTTCATTTCCAGAGACTTCCACGGGGTATGGATTCGTCAACCAGGCTACGGAACTGTTTTCGCCGTTGCGGCCCTTTACCCATGCCAGTATGTTCCTGTTTCTGTCATCCATTGCAGGGCTGGTGTATTTCGGCAGGCACGGATGGATTCGTCCGGGAGGCGTAAAGCGTGTGTTTGTCCGTTCCATAACCATGTCCATGCCGTCGGGAATCGCTATCATCGGTCTGGTCATTATGTCCAAAATCATGGGCGGAACAGGGCAGACCAGCGTGCTGGCGGACGGAATAGCAAGGGTACTTGGTAAGACTTATGTCATATTGGCGCCTCTGGTGGGAATGGTGGGATCGTTCATGACCGGAAGCAATATGTCATCTAATATACTCTTTGGAGAGTTTCAGGTAACCACAGCCAATCTGCTTCATCTGAATCAGGCGCCAATCCTGGGAGCCCAGACAGCGGGAGGCTCTATCGGAAGCGCCATCAGCCCCAGCAATATCATCCTGGGGACTACCACAGCGGGAATCCTGGGAAGCGAGGGACAGGTGCTAAAGAGAATCATACCCTTCACGACCATTATGACGCTGGCAATCGGTATTATCGTATTTTTATCAGTGGCTGTTTCATAACGCGCAGGCAGTGCCGGGGCAGAGGAGGATGACATATGGAGACAGAGAAATTTTTCAAGACAAAAGGGGGCAGGCTCACAGTGGCCTTTGCAGCCATCCTGGCGGCCTTTGCCCTGATACTGACAGGACTTAAGATGCAGGGAGACGGGGCATGCCTGTTGGGATTTATCCTGCTGGTGGCGGCTATGCTGTACTCGCCGTTTAAGGTATATGTATTAGACAGAAAGAAATAAGAGGAAACCCAAGTTGGTTTCTAAAAAAGAATAGAGAGGGTTTACTAATGGTGATTGAGGAGATTACAGGCAGGATTGCCAGGGATTTGGAGCATTTAAAACAGTTTACGGCAACACCGGGAAACGGCTGCACCAGGCTGCCGTTCACAAAAGAGGCCAGGAAGGCCGTAGAGTATTTAAAGGAGCTGATGACGGAGAGCGGACTTGATGTGAGGGAAGACGCTGCCGGCAATGTGATTGGGGTATTAAAGGGTGAGGACTCCGAATTACCCTGTGTCATGATGGGCTCCCACTATGATTCTGTATATAACGGCGGAGACTATGATGGGATAGCAGGCGTCATCTGCGCCATTGAAGTGGCACGTCTCCTTTTAGAAGAAGGAATCAGACCTAAGAGAGATTTCGTGGTGGTTGGATTCTGTGACGAAGAGGGAACACGGTTTGGAACCGGCTATTTTGGTTCGGGAGCCATCCTTGGCCACAGGGATGTGGACTATATGAAGAAATTCCGTGACAAAGACGGTATATCCATCTATGAGGCCATGAAGGAATACGGCATGGATCCGGAGCGGATCAAAGAAGCTGTCTGGGAAGACGGAAAAATCGGCTGCTTCCTGGAGGCGCATATCGAGCAGGGACCGGTCCTGGATACGGAAGGCACAGAGCTTGGACTGGTAGACTGTATCGTAGGCATTCAGCGCTACATGGTGACGGTGCACGGAAGGGCCGACCATGCAGGAACCACACCCATGGATATGAGGATGGACCCGGTGGACGCGGCGGCAAAGGTTATCTCAAGAATTGCTGACTGGGCCAGGGAAAAAGCGGACGGAACCGTTGCTACGGTGGGATATGTGAACACCATACCGGGCGGGATGAACATTGTGGCGGATACAGCGGAGTTCACAGTGGATATCCGCTCCAGAAATAACGACAATATAAATGATATTACAAACAGGATCAGAAAGGCTCTTGAACGGGCGGTTGGTGAGTATGGCGGCAGTTTTGACATGGAGAACAAACTGACCATAACTCCTGTGGAGCTTTCAGGGGAAATGCTGGATATCATGGAGAAAGAATGCGGGGAGCGGGGCTACAGCTGCAAGAGGATGTTAAGCGGCGCAGGCCATGATGCCCTGGAAATCGGCCAGGTACTTCCCACAGTCATGCTGTTTGTGCCGAGCAAGGACGGACGGAGCCATTGCCCGGTTGAGTTCACCAAGTACAGCGACCTGGCCAAAGCAGCAGTGGTTATGGAGAAGCTGGCAAAAGAAAAGGTCATGAAATAGCATATAAATAGCAAAAGGACACAGACGTGATATTTTATTATACGTCTGTGTCTGTTTGTGCTATAATTAGGAGGTAGTGTTGGCAGGACAAATGATGGCGGTGAGGAAAAAGATGGGATTAACAGTAAGAGAACTTCTTTTGGCAGAGGAAATGAAGGATATCAAGGTACTTGCAGGCGACAGGGGACTGGACAAGGAAATTAAGGGTGTGACAATCATTGAGGCGCCGGACATCGTAAAGTTTATTGACGGCGGGGAGGTACTTCTGACAGGTCTGTATGCTTTCAGATCCTGTACGGTAGATGAATTCCGCACGTATATTAACGAGCTGAGCAGAAAGAGTGTCAGTGCCCTTGTGTTAAAGCGGGGCAGGAAGGTGGAGAATGCGGACACCAAGATTGAACTGCTGTTCGCGTTTGCCCAGGAACATAACATTCCGGTTCTGGAGGTGCCGTTCGAGGTTTCCTTCCGGGATGTCATGAGTCTGATCATGGAACGGCTTTTTAACGAGGAGGTTACCAGGCTTAAGTATTTTAAGACGACCCACGACAATTTCGCAGCCCTTGCCATAGCTCCTGATTCCACAGGAAAAGGTGTGGATGAGATACTGGATGTGCTCTCCAAGCTGATCCGCAACCCGGTAGCCGTGTACAACCAGAACCTGACCTGCCTGGCGGCTACGGACCAGGCGCCAAGGGAGTTCGCCGTCAGCAGGGACGCGGTGCCGTTTGATCCGGGCACTTATTCCAATTACACCTATATGAGGCAGAAGGGAGAGGTCCCCCAGTGCCTGATCCAGGTGAAGATGAGTTTCCGGGAGAAGATATACCTGGTGGTGACAGAGTTAAACCAGCCCTTTGGGACCATGGACTGCATAGCTGCAGAGAGCGCCATTACGGCCCTGCGCTTTGAGTTTTCCAGACAGTACGCGGTGACGGAGCTGGAGAAGAAGTTCCAGAATGATATTATACACAATATTCTCAATGGAAAAATCCATTCCATGGGAGAACTCCAGAAGAATACCAGCCTGCTGGGGGTCGACATCAATGGCAGCTACCGTGTGATTGTATTCGGCATGACAAACGAAAGCATGGCCAGGGGAGACTTTAAGGCAAAGGTAAAAGATATTGATGTCTTAAGCGATTTAATCCGAAGCCGTATATCCAAAGCCAAAATACATAACGATCTCGATAAAATCGTGGTGATACAGGAGGTGGAAAGGGAACAGACCCAGGAGGAATACCGCAAAAGCATCAAAAAGATAGCGGAACAGGTTCAGGCGGACGTGGCCAGATATAACAAGTATCTTAAAATCAAAGCGGGAGCAGGCAGAGTGGTGGACGGCATCATCAATCTTCCGGAGAGCTTTAAAGAAGCCAACGAGGCGTTCATGTTCGTGGATGTGGCGGGAGAGACGCCGGAGGACGGAGGCCCTCAGGTTATGCTGTTTGCGGACCTGGGCATATTTAAGCTGCTGTGCCAGTTAAGCGATCCTTCCATGCTGTTGGAGTATGTGCCGGAAGGGCTTCAGAAGCTTTATAACTATAAGAAACCCCAGAGGGATGATCTGATTACGACCCTGAGGGCGTATCTGGACCGGAATCTGAACCTTTCCAAGACGGCCCAGGATCTTTATGTTCACTATAAGACAGCGGTTTACCGCATTGAAAAAATAGAGAAGCTGACCGGGATTGATTTTGACAATGCCAACGAGGTGCTGGCGGTGCGGATTGGGCTGGTAGTGTATAAGATGATAGAGAATTACAACAAGGATTTTATATAGCAGCAGGGGTTTGTGGCTGTGAGAATTCAGCCTATAATATACCATAGAGAGATAGTTTATCCAGACTAGATAAATTATCTCTCCATTTTTATCAGTTTGCTCCGATGCAATCTGTTAAAATATTATCTATAATGTGCAATATAGATAAGAAGTTCAGGAAAGAAATAAACGGTGTGTGCAAGATTGACAACGAATAGAAGCGAGGAGGGGTTAAATGGATATCAATTTAGACAGGGTTCTCGGACGGCTGGAAGAGCTGTACCAATGCGGAGCCCAGGAAGACGGAACATTCACCCGCATGGCATATTCGCCGGAGGACAGGAAGGGACGGGAGATCTTCATGGACTATTTCCGGAAGCTGGGAATAGAACCTGAGATGGATGCTGCCGGAAACCTGATTGCCAGACTGGAGGGAGAGGATAAAACACTGCCTGCCATCATGACAGGCTCCCATCTGGACACGGTGCCGGACGGCGGAAGGTATGACGGGGCGCTGGGCTGCGTAGCCGGCCTGGAGGTCTGCCAGACACTGATTGAGAGCGGCAGAAAGCTGCGCCATCCGCTGGAGATTGTGGTATTCACGGATGAGGAGGGCTTCCGGTTCGGAAGCGGAATGTTGGGAAGCGGAGCCATGTGCGGACAGGACCTTCATGTCAGCGAGGAGGACCAGGATATGTACGGACAGGCCAGAGGGGATGTGCTTAAGGCCTGCGGATTAAAGGTGGCTGACCTGGGCAATGCCAGACGGTCCAAAGACTCTGTGCACTGTTTCCTGGAACTGCATGTGGAACAGGGGGCGTCCCTTCACAAGAAGCAGATTCCCGTAGGTGTGGTGACATCCATTGCAGGAGTGAGCCGGTTTGAAATCAAGATTACGGGAGAGGCCAACCATGCCGGGAGCACGGTGATGGAGGACAGAAAGGACGCGCTGGTGGCTGCGGCCAGATTCGTGGCCCGGGTTCCGGAAATCGTAGCTGCTTACGGTAATCCGTTTACAGTGGCAACCGTGGGAACCATGAAGGTGGTGCCCAACTCAGTGAATGTGATTCCGGGAGAGGCGTTCTTCCACCTGGAGATACGCGACCAGGATGAGAAAGTGATGGAAACCATAGAACAGAAGCTGAGAGAGTGCCTTGGGGAAATCTGTGAGGCGATGGGGGAAGAATACAGCTTTAACCGGTTCTCCTACCATGAGCCGGCGCCCATGACCGAATGGGTGAAGGATGCCATTGAAGCCTCTGTCAAAGAACTGGATATTCCTTACACGAAAGTCCCAAGCGGGGCCTTCCACGATTCACTGCTCATGACAACGGTCTTTCCCACAGGCATGATATTTGTGCCAAGCGTGGGGGGAATCAGCCATTCCAGATATGAATTTACAGAGGGACGGGATATCGGACAGGGGTGCAGGGTGCTGCTGGAAACAGTCCTTCGTGTAGATGATATATAAACCTTGTGATAAAAAAATAAAAATGTGAAAGGCAGGTAAAGTTATGGAAAAGAAAAGAATTGGTATTATTGGCGGAGGTATTTCCGGAACATGTCTCGGATATCATCTGAGTCTTTATGACAATGCAGAGGTTATTGTGTTTGAGAAGGATACCATCGGCGGAGCTTCCACAGCAAAGTCCGCTGGAACCGTATGTCTCTTTGACGATTCCTTAAGAAACAGATATTGGGACGTAAGGCTGTATGGCTTTGAGTCATATTTAAAGATGGAAGCAGAAGAAAAGGGTTCCGCCGGATTTGATAAAACAGGTACTCTGGTGGTCGCAACAGATGAGAAGGTAGAGGCCACCATTAAGACAGGCATCGCCCTGGCAAAGGCAGCCGGTTATACAGGCGAGTACATAACGGACAAGGACAGAATCAAGGAAATCCTTCCTGACATCTCCACAGACAATATCCTGGGCGCAGGCTACACACAGGATGACGGATACTTTGACGGAACCATGATCTCCAACACCTATGCAAAGAAGATGCAGAAAAACGGCGGCGTTATCAAGACCGGTGTAAAGGTGACGGAAGTTCTGAAAGAGGGCAATAAAATAAAAGGCCTTAAGACAGATGACGGACAGGATTATGAATTTGACTATGTTGTGGACTGTACCGGCCCATGGAGCAAATTTACCGGCGAGATGGTAGGCATGGACGTGCCGATCTGGCATACAAAGGCAGAAGCCTTCTTCTTATGCCCTCCAGGCAAGAAATTAGGCTATACCTTCCCTGTGCTTAAATACCCGGCCTTCTACGCCCTGCGCGCAGGAGACAACATCTTTATCTGCAAGTCCCATCTTTCCATGGATTTAAGCAATCCTATGCACGCAGGCCAGTGGGATCCGGACAAACTTCCGGCCACAGGCGGAACCGATGATTACTTCATTGACTTCCTGTTAGATCAGTTAGAGTGCAGGGTACCGGGAATCGTGGACAGCGGACTGGTATCATCCTGGCTTTCATACCGTGCGGAGCCAAAGGATTTCCTTCCGATTCTGGGAGAGACACCGGTGGAGGGCTATATCCTGGCAACCGGTTACGGCGGGAACGGCGTTATCGAGGCACCTGCCGCCAGCAGAGACCTTGCAAAATTCATTATGCGCGGAGAAAAGACACCATTATTGGAAGACTGGGCGTTTGAGCGTCTGTTAAAATAAGAAAGCGGCGGAGAGGAGAAAATATGGATATAGCGGTTCTTATAAAACAGGTTCCTGTTTCCAACGATGTTTCCGTTGACCCAGAAACCCATGCCCTGATCCGTTCCAGTTCAGAAGGCATGATCAATCCTGCGGACCTGAACGCCATAGAGGCCGCCATGGTCTTAAAGGAGCAGACCGGCGGTAAGGTGGCCGTGTTCACCATGGGCCCCACTGACGCGGAGAAAGCATTAAGGGACGCTATGGCCCTGGGCTGTGATGAGAGCTGTCTCATCACAGACCGGTGCCTTGCCGGAGGAGATACCATTGCCACAGCCAAGGTGCTGGCAAGAAGCATTGAGAAATACGGGAAATTCGACCTGATTTTAAGCGGCGCATTGTCTGCTGACGGCGCCACCGGACAGGTGGGAGCCATGGTGGCGGAATACATGGGCATCCCACATGTGGCTGAAATACAGGGACTCTCATATGATGAGGATGACAAGGACTGTATCACGGCTGTGAAAAAGTACCAGGGTATGGAGTGGAAGATTAAGGCGGCCCTGCCCGCGCTGGTGAGCGTGTGCTTCGGAAGCAATGAACCGCGTCTGGCGACCCTGCGCTCCAAGAGGGCTGCCAAAAACAAGCCCCTGGAGGTATATACCAATGCAGACCTTAAGATGGCGGCGGATGAGATTGGACTTCCGGGATCTCCCACAATGGTGACGGATTCATTTCAGCCTGAGAGTACCAGGAGAGCCCAGATGCTTTCCGGTACTCCGGAGGAACTGGCAGCCAAGCTCAAGGAACTGATTGAGATTGAGAAAGGAAAGGAATAGATGGCGAACGGAATTTGTGTTTTTGCAGAGAATTATAATGGGAACTTAGAACCCGTTGTGGCAGAACTGGTCCGCGCAGCTCATTGTATCAAAGAGACCACCGGAGAAAAGATACAGGCCGCTGTCCTGGCTGAGGACTGCAAGGCTTTGGTGTCCCAGCTGGAACAGCTTGGGTTTGACGAGATATATGCCGTTGAGACAGACAGGAACTGCCTGTTCCAGGACGATGCGGTAAGCCAGGCTATGGCGGAAATGCTGAAGCGCATAGACCCGTCCAGTGTTCTGATTCCGGCTACCCCCACGGGCCGCTCCGTTTTTTCCAGAGTGGCTGCCCGCCTTGGCTGCGGAATGACTGCGGACTGTACGGAATTAGCCGTGGATACCAGGGAGGACGGGACCTTTTTCATCAAGCAGAACAAACCTTCTTTTGGGGAAAACGTATTTGTCACCATCGTGACAAAGGAAGGGGTTTATCCCCAGATGATGACGGTAAGGCCGGGTGTGTACACCCCCTGTGAGGCCCAGGAGGGCAGAAGGGCAGATGTCACATATTACAAAGATATCACCCTTCCTGAATCAGGGATTCAGGTGATGTCAAGCGCCCCTGCAATGAATGATACGGACAGTATCCTTGCGGCAGAGGTGGTGGTAGTGGGCGGACGCGGCGCTGAGAGCGAGGAAAACTTTACACTCTTAAAAGCGTTTGCTGAAAAGCTGGAAGCAGCAATCGGAGGCACCAGGCCTCTGGCAGACACCGGATTTATACCGTTTGAGCATCAGATTGGACAGACCGGGTTTACGATACGGCCAAAGGTATGCATTTCCCTGGGTGTATCCGGCGCCATCCAGCACACGGAGGGCATTAAGGATACCAAGCTCTTTGTGGCAATCAACCAGGATGAAAGCGCGCCGATCTTTAATATCGCGGATTACGGTATGACCTGCGATATGAAGGATGTGCTGGAAGCGTATCTGAAACTGTAAGCCGGCATCATATGGATGCAGCAGCAGAAAGGAAGAAGACCATGGATTTATTAGAGATTATGAGAAGAAGGCGCAGCATCAGGAACTACAGCGGTGAGGAGATTCCGGAGGAAAGTCTTACGAAAGTGCTTCAGGCAGGCCTTTTGTCGGCGTCGGGAAAGGCAAAACGCCCGTGGGAGTTTATCGTGGTGCGCCAGAGAAAGACCTTGGATGATCTCTCCGGATGCAGGGCGGGAGGCGTGAAAATGCTGAAGGAAGCACAGTGCGCTATCGTTGTCATTGGCGACGAAAAGGAGCAGGACGTGTGGATTGAGGACTGTTCCGTTGCCATGGCAAACATGCATCTGATGGCATCCAGCCTGGGGATCGGCAGCTGCTGGGTCCAGGGCAGGCTCAGGAACGCGGATGAGATAACCACGGAGGAATATGTAAGGGAACGCCTGGGATTTCCGGAAAATTATAAGCTGGAAGCCATCCTTACCCTTGGAATGCCGGATGCAGAGGCGCCTGCCCATCAATTGGATGAGCTGCCCATGGAAAAGATAAAGTGGGAAAGATATTAGAAATAGAATAAGATGAGCTGTCAGCGTGTAAACAGACAGAAGGAAGAAGCCGCCGGACCAGTTTGGGTCCGGCGGCTTTTTCCAAGTCTTGTAATATACCCTGGGATGTTGTATATTGTTAATACAGTGCCTGAACCTGAAACAGCCTGACAAGGGCGCATATAGGAGGAATGTATGGAGGATAAGGGAAAGAAAGCTGCCGGCCCCGCAGACGGCATAACATGGGACAAAAAAACAAACTGTATCGACCATCTGGCCCTGCCCGGCACCATTCACCTGGTACCCATGGATTACGTGGGAGGATACGCGGTCAGGCCGGGATTCTATGAGATCAACGGAGCCACCGCCATACCCGGGGGAGTCAATTTTACAGTGTATTCCCATGGAGCCACAGATATTGAGCTTTTGCTGTTTCGGCGGACAGAGGAGGAGCCTTATGCGGTCCTGCCCTTTCCAAAGCATTACCGCATCGGCAATGTGTACTCCATGATTGTGTTCCGGCTGGATATCGGTGAATTTGAGTATGCGTACCGGGTGGACGGTCCATATGAACCGGAAAAAGGGCTTATATTTGATAAGACCAGGTATCTGCTGGACCCCTATGCCAAGGCGGTTACCGGACAGAGCCGGTGGGGGGAACCGCTGCCGGGATGCCAGCACTATAAGGCCAGGGTGGTCAGGGATGACTTTGACTGGGCGGATATGGCCCAGCCCCTGACCCCCATGGAGGATTTAATCATTTATGAACTTCATGTAAGGGGATTTACCATGCATGGATCCTCAGCCGTACTTCATCCGGGAACCTTTGAGGGATTGGTGGAAAAGCTTCCCTATCTGCTGGAGCTGGGTGTGAACGTGGTGGAGCTGATGCCCATATTTGAATTCGACGAGATGCAGGATTACCGGGAGGTGGACGGCCGTAAGCTTTATAATTACTGGGGATACAACACCGTAAGCTTTTTTTCGCCCAATACCAGCTACGCGGCCGGTACAGAGTACAACCGGGAGGGCAATGAACTTAAAAACCTGATACAGGTGTTCAACCAGCACGGGATAGAGGTCTATCTGGATGTGGTATTCAACCATACGGCGGAAGGGAATGAAAACGGGCCCTTCTTTTCATTTAAAGGATTTGACAATAATATATATTATCTGCTGACTCCTGAGGGATACTACTACAATTTCAGCGGCTGCGGCAATACATTAAACTGCAATCATCCCATTGTCCAGCAGATGATTCTCAACTGCCTGCGCTATTGGGTTACGGCGTACCGGATTGACGGGTTCCGCTTTGATCTGGCCTCCATCATGGGGCGCAACGAGGACGGCACGCCCATGAGCAAGCCGCCCCTGCTTCAGAGTCTTGCCTTTGACCCCATTCTGGGCGATGTCAAGCTCATAGCCGAGGCGTGGGATGCGGACGGTCTTTATCAGGTGGGGACCTTCCCGTCCTGGAACCGCTGGGCAGAGTGGAACGGCAGGTACAGGGACGATATGCGCCGCCATATCAAGGGGGACCAGGGCATGGCGCAGGCGGCTGCCCTGCGAATCGCCGGCTCCAGGGATATATATGCGGACCATGACAGGAAGAACGCATCCGTGAATTTCATTACCTGCCATGACGGTTTTACCCTTTACGATCTGTTTTCCTACAATGTAAAGCACAACGAATCAAACGGATGGAACAACACGGACGGTGCCAATGACAACAACAGCTGGAACTGCGGCACAGAGGGGGAAACAGACGATCCTCAGGTGGAAGCCCTGAGGCGGCGCATGGTGCGAAACGCCTGCGCCCTTCTCATGTGCAGCAGGGGAATCCCTATGTTTCTGGCGGGAGATGAGTTCTGCAACACCCAGTTCGGCAATAATAATGCCTATTGCCAGGACAATGAAATTTCATGGCTGGACTGGGGACGGCTGGGGAAGTATAGGGATATATTTAGTTTCTTCCAATATATGATACGGTTCCGTAAGACCCACCGCCTGGTGCGCGCCAATGTGAGCGGCGGGGCCTGCGGTTTCCCGGATGTGAGCTTTCACGGAGTAAAGCCCTGGTGCAGTTCCTTTGCGGAGTACGAGCGCTATGTGGGAGTCATGTTTGCCGGCCGGGAGGAGGGAAAAGGCCCTCAGACCGTGTACATTGCGTCCAATGCATATTGGGAGGAGCTTGATGTGGAGCTGCCTGTACTACCGGACGGAATGAAATGGGAGCTGGCGGCAGACACCTGGGAGGATACGCCTTGTCCGGGTCCCCTGGGGGCAGACGGATTCAGGATTCGTCCCAGAACCGTGGTGGTGCTGGTGGGAAAATAGGGCGGTTTCTTAAGGCAAATTCCAGTTCCTTACAAAATCATAAAAATTGATTTATAGTGTCGCAAATCTGATAAAGTTGTGGTATACTAAATTGATATGTTATGAAAAAGCCTAAGAGGTACCTGTATGCTGAACGAAGAAAAGGTCAGATATATGACTGGGCTGGCCATATTTGAAAAGAATGAGGGCAGGAAGATATTTCCCATTAACCGTTATTTTAAAAAGGATTATGTCGGCGGACAGATGTTCCGCTCCTTTTTCGGTTATACCTTCTGCTACCTGCTGATGCTGCTTCTGTGGATCCTCTACAAACTGGACGTGCTGTTGGGCGGCATGAGCATAGAAGAACTGCTTGAGTGCGGCAGGAACTGGGGCATCCTTTATGTGGGGGGACTGGCGTTTTACCTGTTTGTGACCTGGATAGTATATTCCAAAAGGTACGACTACGCGTCCCGTTCCCAGACCATGTATGCCTCCAGACTGAGACACCTGGTCAAGAAGTACGACAACAAAGACAGGACCGACAGGACCAAGGACAACAGAGGAGGAAGGGTTCGATGACAAGTCTTCTGCTATGGAAAGAACATCTGAAACGATTTTACAACCGCTACAGTTACGGAATACAGCCGGTAGTGCGCTTCCTGTTTGCGCTCTGCACCATGGTAAGCCTTAACACGAATATCGGATATATGGCAAAGCTTAAAAGTCCTTTGGTTATTCTTCCGGTCTGTCTGGTCAGCGCATTCCTGCCTTACGGCGCCATCGTGTTCCTGGCGGGCTGCCTGATGATTGCCCATGTATATGCGGTTTCACTGGAGATGGCCCTGATTGCCATTGTGCTCATACTGACCATTGCCATTCTTTACTACGGATTCAAGCCCGGGGACAGTTATCTGATGGTTCTGACACCCCTTGCCTTCCTGTTTAAGATTCCCTATGTGGTTCCTTTGCTGGTTGGACTGGGTGGAAGCCTGGCATCTGTGATTCCCGTCGGATGCGGCGTGTTCCTGTATTACCTGCTCATATATGTGAAGCAGAATGCGGGCATCCTGGCTGCCAGCGACGGCTCCGTGGATATTGTACAGAAATACAGCCAGATTCTTAAATCCGTGCTCTTTAACCAGACCATGATGGTTATGATTGCCACCTGCGCGGTGGGAATCATTGTGGTGTATCTCATACGCAGGCTGTCCATGGATTACGCATGGGTGGTTGCCATTGTGGCAGGTGCCGTGGCGGAGCTTCTGGCCATATTTGTGGGAGATTTCGTGTTTGGGGTATCTGTTCCCGTGGGTCAGATGATTCTGGGACTTGTTTTATCGGCAGCCATAGCGGCTGTGTTCAATTTTTTTGTCCTGTCTGTGGATTATACCCGGACCGAATATGTGCAGTTCGAGGACGATGATTATTATTATTATGTGAAGGCGGTGCCCAAGATGACCGTGAGCACCCCGGATGTGAAGGTACAGAAAATCAGTACCCATAAACGCGGCACAAGGGAGAGAAATTCTTATTAATGAAAAAAAGTGAACGTAAGGAGGTGAGAGTATGGCGGAAATACTGGTAAAAGTGACATCCTGGCTGTCGCTGCTGCCAAGGATATCAGTGGGGAATATTCTGGAAATCGTGATTATTTCCTTTCTGGTCTATGAACTTCTGGTGTGGATTAAGAACACCAGGGCCTGGAACCTGTTAAAAGGACTTCTGGTTATCCTGGTGTTTGTGCTGTTTGCCGCCGTGCTTCATCTGACTACCATATTGTGGATTCTGGAGAATACCACTACCATTGCGGTGACGGCCCTTCTGGTTATATTCCAGCCTGAGCTTCGCAAGGCTCTGGAACAGCTGGGAAGCCGCAATTACATGTCCTATCTCTTTTCTTTTGACGAGGGCAAGGATAACCAGGGCTTTAACGACAAGACCATCAACGAGCTGGTACGGGCCACTTTTGAGATGGCCAAGGTAAAGACAGGCGCCCTGATGGTGATTGAGCGCGGTTCTTCCCTTAAGGAGATAGAGAGGACGGGAATTGAAATCAACGGCCTGGTCACCAGCCAGCTGCTGATTAATATTTTTGAACACAACACACCTCTTCACGACGGGGCAGTGGTTATCAGGGGCAACCGCATTACAGCGGCCACCTGTTATCTGCCGCTGACTGATAACATGAGCATCAGCAAGGACCTGGGCACGCGCCACAGGGCCGCTGTGGGTGTAAGTGAATCTACGGACAGTATTACCATCGTGGTGTCGGAGGAAACCGGAAGGGTATCGGTAGCAGAAGGAGGAGTGCTGTCCAGGATACCAGATGCAGAAAGCCTCAAAAAGGTACTTTCCAATGTGAAAGAGGAGACTGTTTCATTGAACCGATTGAAAATATGGAAGGGAAGGCTGAAGAATGGAAAAAAAGCTGTCTAACAATATTGGGCTTAAAGTACTTTCTGTCTTCCTGGCATTTTTTGTTTGGCTGGCAGTGGTGAATATCAATAACCCGGAGGACTCAGATTCAAAGGAGGTGCCGTTAGATATTGTCAACGAAGGAATCCTGACATCCAACGGCAAGACATATGAGCTGCTGACGGATAAGGATACTGTTACCGTCAGCTACCGTGTAAGGACACTGGATAAGGCAGGCATCAGCGCCTCGGATTTCAGGGCCTATATAGATTTGGCCGATATATATGAACCCACGGGCGCAGTGCCGGTGAAGATAGAGGTTAAGAACAACAGACGTCTTTTGGACACTCCGGTGGCAAAGCCGGGAGTTATCCGCGTCAAGACAGAGGATCTGCAGCGCAAGTCCTTTGAGATTAGGGCCAAGGTCATAGGGGAAGCTGCCGAAGGATACGATAAGGGAACACCTTCTGTTTCACCGAATTATATAAATGTCAGTGGTCCCATGTCCGTGGTGGGGCAGATCAGCGCGGTGGGAATTGTGATCAATGTGGACGGCGCTGACTCCAACCTGTCAGACAGCGCTCCTGTGGTGTGCTTTGACGCCAATGAAAATGAAATACCCACTGACGAGCGCATCACATTCAGCCGCTCCAGTGTGGATTATACCATGCCGATTCTCAAGCGCAAGAGCCTGGTGCTGAACTTTGAGCCGGAGGGCAGGGTGGCGGATGGATACCGGTATACGGGGATAGAGAGCAGCCGTCCTTCTGTGGCTGTCAATGGTCTGAAATCCGATTTGGCAAATATTAATTCCATTACCATCCCAAGCTCTGAGCTGAATATGGACGGAGCCACAGGGGATAAGGAAGTTACTCTGGATATCAGCCAGTATCTGCCGGAGGGAGTGTACCTTTCGGACGAGTCATCCAAAGAGGTGAAGGTTGTCATCAAGGTGGAGGCTTTGGAGAGCAGGACATTTGAGCTTAAAACAAGCCAGATTAAGCGGGTGGGATACCACAGCGATTATGAATACCAGTATGACAGGGATTCTGTGAATGTGGTCATAAGAGGCCTGAAGGAAGATCTGGACCAGCTTTCGGCTGCCGCTCTGGGCGCTGAGATGGATGTGGAGGATATGGTTCCGGGAGAGAACAGCGGGGAGATTACGTTCCAGCTGGGCGATGCCTATGAACTGGTGAGCTACGACCGTATCCAGGTGACTGTGACAGAAAAAGGGCCGTCGGCTGACAGTACTGCGGCCAGTACAGATGAGAGCCAGGAAGGGACAGAAAGTGAGACATCAGAAGGTCCTGCCAGTACGTCCAAGGCAGAGCCCGGTCAGTAACAAAAAGCAAGGAGAGAGGCATAATGGTAAGCAAAACAACTGTAATCAAGAATCCATCCGGTCTGCACCTGCGTCCGGCGGGAGTCCTCTGCAAGGAGGCGCTGCGTTATAAATCAAAAATATCCTTCAAGGTGCGCACCACCACGGCCAATGCCAAGAGTGTATTAAGCGTCCTTGGGGCTTGCGTGAAATCTGGAGACGAGATTGAATTCGTCTGTGAGGGGCCAGATGAGGAGGAAGCACTGGAAGCCATGGTTGGTATCGTGGAGGCCGGGTTAGGCGAGTAGATTGACGGCAACCAAAGGTTGTGAGTATAAATGAATTTTTAATAAGGAGGTACAAGAGGATGTACAAGGGAACAAGCGCTTCTGCAGGAATTGGAATTGGAAAAGCAGTGATTGTGGAAGAAGTCCAGCTGGTGATTACCAGGCAGGCGGTAAACGATGTGGAAGAGGAGGTGCAGCGTTTTAAGGGAGCGCTGGACGAGACCATCAAGGCCACAGAGAAACTGGCAGAGGACCTGGCAACCAGGGTGGGAGAGAAGGAAGCGGAAATCATGCAGGGACATATGATGCTTCTGGCAGACCCTATGCTGACAGGAGAGATTGAGAACTCTGTCAGGAATGACGGCGTAAACAGTGAATACGCCATTGAGAATGTGTGCAACATGTATGCGGATATGTTTGCCTCCATGGGAGACGAGCTGATGCAGCAGAGAGCCACGGACATGCGCGACATCAAGACCCGTATGCAGCAGATGCTTATGGGAATCCAGTCTGTGGACATCTCCTCCCTGCCCGAAGGCAGCATCATAGTGGCAAAGGATCTGACCCCGTCCATGACCGCGGGAATCAATCCCGCCAATGTAACCGGTATTGTCACGGAGCTGGGCGGCAAGACCTCCCACAGCGCAATCCTGGCTAGGGCTCTGGAGATTCCGGCTGTGGTGGCTGTCACAGGCTTTATGGACGGCGTCAAGGACGGGGACCAGGTGGTGCTGGACGGCAGCACCGGCGAAGTGTATGTGAACCCGGACCAGGCTGTGACGGCTGATTACGAGGAGAAGAGAAAACAGTTCCTGGTGGAAAAGAAGGAGCTGGAGAAGTATATCGGCAAGCCTTCTGTCACAAAGGACGGCGTGCAGGTGGAAATCGTGGCTAACATTGGAAAGCCCGAGGACGTGGACAAGGTGCTCCAGTATGACGGAGAGGGCATCGGATTGTTCCGCACCGAGTTTTTGTTTATGGACAGAAACGCCATGCCTACAGAGGAAGAGCAGTTCGAGGCATATAAGAAGGTGGCAGCCGCTATGAACGGAAAGCCGGTTATCATCCGTACCCTGGATATCGGAGGCGACAAGGAGATTCCATACATGGGCCTGGAGAAGGACGAGAATCCATTTCTGGGCTACCGGGCAATCCGTTTCTGTCTGGACCGCAGGGAGGATGTGTATAAGCCGCAGCTGAGGGCGCTTTTAAGGGCAAGCGCATTCGGCAACATCCGTATTATGGTTCCGTTAGTAACATGCATTGAAGAGTACCGTCAGGCAAAGGCACTGGTGGAGGAAATCAAGAAGGAACTGGATGAAAAGGGCATTGCATACAACAAGGACATCCAGGTGGGCATTATGGTGGAGACAGCAGCAGCTTCCCTGATTGCAGATATCTTTGCAAAGGAAGCGGACTTCTTCAGCATCGGAACCAATGATTTGACCCAGTATACCATGTCTGTTGACAGGGGCAATAAAAAGGTATCCTATCTTTATTCCACCTTTAATCCGGCTGTGCTCAGAAGTATTAAGCATATCATTGCCTGCGGCCGTGAGGCGGGCATTATGGTAGGCATGTGCGGCGAGGCTGCAAGCGACCCCATGATGATTCCGCTGCTTCTGGCATTTGGACTCAATGAATTCAGCATGAGCGCATCCGCCATTCTGAAAGCCAGGAAGATGGTTACCCAGTACAGTGTGGAGGAGCTTCAGGCAGTGGCTGACAAGGCCATGAGCTTTGCCACAGCAGCAGAAACAGAACAATACATGAGAGATTTTGTGGAGAAGGTTACAGATTAATGGCAGTTTATCTGGTTTGTTATATCATAAGCTTCATATTGGCCCGGCAGCATTTTTATATGCTGTCTGGGCTGGTTTTAATTACAGCAGCCTTGTGGCTGTATATAAAGGATTACAGGGAGACGGGCAACCTGATTCACCTGCGGGGGCTTTTCTGCCTCTTTTTTGTGGGCGGGCAGGGAATATCCTGCTTTAAGCTCAGCCGCCTTCAGACGGATTGGGACCTCCGGACATGGGTCTGCCTGGGACTGGCGGTGCTCACCTTCTGGATTGTGTTTGAGGTGCTGCACAGGATATATGATGGATGGAGCGCGGCGGACATGCAGTCTGTATACCGTTTTTATGCCTCGGCTGAATCTCCGCTGCAGGCAAAGCGGCTGCTTCATTCCATGGCTGCGCTGGTGGTCATATCCTTCCTCGCTTTTTTCTTTGAGGCGTGGAAGCTGGGTTTTGTGCCGCTGTTCTCATACGGTGTGCCCCATGCCTATTCCTATTTCCATGTCAGCGGTGTCCATTATTTTACGGTTTCCTGCGTGCTGGTGCCCAGTCTGTTCGTGGTGTACAGCCTTATGATATCCCGCAGGGGAAGAGGGCTGACCAGAGATCAGGGATTCTGGCTGGGACTGCTTATGGTGGTGCTGTCCCTGGCCGTGCCGGTGCTTTGCGTGTCCAGGTTCCAGCTGATTCTGGCCGTGGGCATGGCCGCATTTACCTATATTTCCATGAGCGGCACCTTCAGCCTGGTCTATGTGGGCGTGCTGATGGCCTGTATGATTCCGGCCTATCTGCTCTTAACGGTTATGCGCAGCCACAGCGTGGAATACCTGAACGGCATTTTTGAGATGAAGAACAGCCATATGCCAATATTCATCACACAGCCCTATATGTATATTGCCAATAACTACGATAATTTTAACTGTCTGGTGGAGCAGCTGGAATCCCACAGCCTTGGGCTTCGCATGCTGTTTCCGGTGTGGGCTCTTACGGGACTTAAATTCCTGTTCCCGGTCCTGGTAAGCTTTCCTCTCTTTGTGACAAAGAAGGAGCTGACCACCCTTACCCTGTTCTATGACGCCTACTATGATTTCGGCATTTTCGGAATGGTGCTTTTGGGCGCGCTCCTGGGAGCAGCATGTTACTTTCTGGTAAGGCGCAGGCGGAAGATGTCATGTCCGGCAGGCCATGTAATCTATGCCCAGATTGCCATGTACATGATGTTGTCATTTTTCACCACCTGGTTTTCCAATCCTGCCACCTGGTTTTATCTGGCTGTTACAGGTATTATTTACATGTATGTCAAGTCATGACAAGGGCTGTGTTGGGAATTCTGACAACAGGAGTGGGGGCAAATATAAAAATTATATAAAATATTGTTGACTTTTATCTTAAGATTTGCTATGATGCTGTTAGTGAAGTAAATCTTTGGAAGTTATAATTAAATAATTAATAAGGATTGTTACTGTTCGGCAGGCAAAACCAAGTTTGTTAAGGGGATGATGTGTACCCGTGCGTATGCGCACATGGGTCTCTTTAACAAAGTTGGTTTTTTTGTTTTCATCAGGAGCAATTATGAAAATAGCTAAAATAATCAATAATAATGTAGTGAGCACCTGCGATGAAGAGGGCAGGGAGATCATCGTCATGGGAAGAGGCGTCGGCTTCAAAGCAAAGGAAGGCAATACCATTGACGAGGAAAAGGTGGAGAAGATATTCCGCCTGGAGAGTCAGAACACCATGGATAAGTTTAAGGAACTGCTGGAGAACCTTCCCATGGAGCATGTACAGATATCGGCAGAAATCATTGGTTATGCCAAAGAGGTTCTTAACCGGCCTATTAACCCAAATGTGTATATCACCCTTACGGATCATATAAACTTTGCACTGGAGCGGTACAAACAGAAGATGATGTTTTCCAATCCCTTAATCAGGGAGGTACGCAGCTTTTACCACGCGGAATATCTCATTGGCGAATATGCCATAGCCATGATTGAAAGGGACCTGGGAGTAAAGCTCCCGGTGGACGAGGCAGCTTCCATTGCCCTTCACATCGTCAATGCGGAGTATGATGCACCTATGGGTGATACAATTAAGATCACCAATCTGATACAGCAGGTATTGGAGGTGGTCAGGGAGTATTTTAGTATAGAGCTGGATGAGCAGTCCCTCAGCTATGAGAGGTTCATCACTCATCTGCGTTTTCTGGCCCAGCGGGTATTTACAGGGGAGCATATGAATCTGGATAACCTGGAGTTCCAGGAGGTCATTGACCGTCTGTATCCGGAGGAATATGCCTGCAGCCAGAAAATACAGGCGCTCATCAAGCTGCAGTACAGGCACCAGGTAACAGAGGAAGAAGTGGCTTACCTGGCCCTGCACATTAAACGTATCAGGACTAAATAATTATTTTGCAGGTCCCTTGGGGGACGTGAAAGGAGAGCAGCAAGGATGTTTGGATCACTTAAGAAGTTATTCGGGGGAGAAGAAAAGGAAGAGAAGATAATCGCAGCGCCGGTCAATGGAACAGCCATTCCCATGAGCCAGGTAAGCGACCCCACTTTCAGCCAGGAGATCCTGGGAAAGGGAACAGCAGTCATACCGTCGGACGGCAGGGTGGTTGCGCCGGCAGACGGACTGGTGACCATGGTATTTGACACAAAGCATGCCATCAGCATGCAGACAGACAACGGCGCGGAGCTGATTATCCACATCGGACTTGACACGGTACAGCTTAAGGGGCAGTACTTTGATGCTCATGTGGCAGCAGGGGATAAGGTAAAGCAGGGCGACCTCCTTTTAGACTTTGACATAGATAAGATTAAGGAAGCTGGTTATGATGTGACTACGCCGGTTATTATCTGCAACACGCCTCAGTTTCCAAAGATGGAATGTGTGAACGGAATGGAAGTAAGGGCCGGAGAAACAGCCATCATCAAACTGTAAGGAATAAAGGCGGGGACGAGTTGACAGAGCGGAGCTTTATCTTAAAAGACGAAATGGGGCTTCACGCAAGGCCGGCCGCCATGCTTATGGTCAGGATGCTCCATGTAAGATCCACCGTGGAAATCATCTGCGGGGACCGCAGGGCGGACGGGAAGGATGTCATGAGCATCATGGCCATGAACACCACGGCAGGAGATGAGGTCATCTTCCGCATCGACGGACCCGATGAGGAAGCTGCCATGAAAGAAGTGGAAGCTGTCCTGGAAACCGGTGCCTGACACATTGGCGGGGGACCGGCGGGCAGGCGCGGAAACTGTCCAAAAAAATGTAACAGTGATTTAAGCCTGGAAACAGGTTTGAATAGAGTATTTATCAAAATGTAATTCAGAGTACTCCTACGGGAAAAGTATAGAAGGAGGCTCTAAAAAAGAAAGGGGATTTATGTTATGATGAAGTATTTGCAGAAACTAGGTAAGGCCATCATGCTTCCTGTTGCCGTTCTGCCGGTTGCAGCTATTATGATGGGTATTGGCTATGCCATGTGTCCTGCCACCATGCAGGGCGGTGACGTAACCGGTATCATCCAGATTATTGGTTTTGCGCTGGTGAAGATTGGCAGTGCCGTAATCGACAAGCTGCCCATGCTGTTTGCAGTAGGTGTGGCAATCGGTTTATCAAAGGACCAGCACGGTGCGGCAGGTCTTGCAGGTCTGGTTGCATTTCTGACTGTCACCACAGTACTTAACAGCGGAGTTGTTGCCACAATGATGGGCGCAGAAGAAGCTCCTCTGGCCTTCTCCAAGATTGACAACGCGTTTATCGGTATCATTTCCGGTATCACAGCGTCCGTTTGTTACAACAAGTTCAGCAGCGCGCAGCTGCCGACCGCACTTGCTTTCTTCTCAGGAAAGCGCTGTGTGCCCATCGTTACATCCTTCGTAATGGTTGCAGAGTCCGCCATCCTGTACTTTGTATGGCCGATGCTGTTCAACGCCCTTGTATGGGTTGGCGAGCATATCATGGGACTTGGTCCTGTAGGCGCGGGTCTCTATGCATTTGCAAACCGTCTCCTGATTCCGACCGGACTGCATCACGCACTGAACGCAGTATTCTGGTTTGACATTGCAGGAATTGCTGATATCAACAAATTCTGGGGCTTCGCAGAAGGCGGAATCAAGGGAGTTACCGGTATGTACCAGGCAGGATTCTTCCCGGTAATGATGTTCGGCCTTCCGGCAGCTGCATTTGCAATGTACCAGACAGCAAAGCCAGAGAAGAAGCAGTATGCGGCAGGTATCCTGATTGCAGGAGCAGTAGCATCCTTCGTATCAGGCGTTACCGAGCCTCTGGAATTCTCCTTCATGTTCCTGGCTCCCGGACTGTACCTTGTACACGCCGTTCTGACCGGTATTTCCGTAGCAGTAGCAGCCGCATTCCACTGGACCGCAGGCTTCTGCTTCAGCGCAGGCGTAACGGACTTCATCTTCAGCTGCAGGCTTCCAATGGCCAACCAGCCATTTATGCTGTTAGTACAGGGTGTTGTATTCGCAGTTATCTACTACGTAGTATTCCGCGCCGTCATCACCAAATTCGACCTTCCAACACCAGGACGTGAGAAAGAAGATTTAGACGCAGAAATGACAGCCGTATTAGCAAACGACGATTTCACCAAGGTAGCAGCCATTATATTAGAAGGATTAGGCGGCAAAGGAAATGTAGTAACATTAGACAACTGCATTACAAGGCTGAGATTAGAGATAAAAGACTACACATTAGTAGACGAGAAAAAGATAAAATCCGCAGGCGTAGCCGGAGTCATGAGGCCCAGCAAGACATCTGTACAGGTAATAGTAGGAACCAAAGTACAGTTTGTAGCAGACGAAATGCAAAAAATGCTATAGCAATGAGCCGGGCAAAAAGCCGGACAAAAAACCAGGGGGGAAGAATGCATTATCTCTTCCCCCCCTGGTTTTTTATCCGGCTTTTTATGGGGCGAACGCCCCACAGCCCTGGGAACGCCGAGGCGTTTCCAGGGCTGCCGCCCGGCGGATCCGCTCCCTCCCATACCTAATTCCGCCCCCAAGCGTCCCTGGCCCCCGGCCAGGCAGCCCACCCCATTCCACCCCACCCCTCATCCACCCCCATAAAATAATTATCACCCAACCCAACCCCCGTCCCCTCTTGTCCCCCCACCCAAAATATGCTATCCTATAACTCAGAGCACTATCACCTACCCATCCCCCCCACCCCATTCCCCACCCCCAAATCCCAACTATCCAAAGAAACGGAGGGCGCCCCCCAAATGAAGCAGATTATCCGCAAGCGGCTATGCATCGTAATCCTGACAGCCATGCTGACCACCCTCCTCATCAACTATTGCATAGAAATCCACAATGCCCAAAACGAAATGTATACCAGCGCCCGGGAAATGTTCTGGCAGGTAGGCCAGATACTGGACCAAAACGAAAAAGAGGCAGAAAAAGAAAGAGAAAACCTGAAAGAGCAATGTTTCATCCGGGCCAAAGCAATCGCCTACATCCTGCAGGACCGTCCCCAGGTCACGGGAGACCAGCAGGAGATGGAAAAGATAGCCCGCCTGCTGCAGGTAGACGAGTTCCACTTATTTGACACAAAAGGCAATCTATACGCCGGATCCGAGCCCAAATACTTTGGCCTTAACTTTAACTCCGGCCAGCAAATGCAGTTTTTCCTGCCAATGTTAGAGAACTATGATCTCCAGATGTGCCAGGACATAACTCCCAACACAGCAGAGGGAAAGCTGATGCAGTATGCGGCGGTCTGGCGTGAAGACCGAAAGGGCATTATACAGGTAGGCTTAGAGCCGACAACGGTTTTGGATTCCATGAAGCTGACTGAGCTGTCCTACATATTCTCCCTGGTCACATCAGAAAAGGACTCCACCGTATACGCCATAGATCCTGAAAGCGAAACCATACTGGGATCCACAGATGAAACACTGGTGGGAAAACAAATCCAGGAGATAGGACTTCACCCGGACCAGCTTTCCGTCACCAACCGGGCAGTCAGGGCAGTGTTAAACCAGAAGGACAGCTACTGCGTTTTTGGAAAGAGCAATTCCGTTATACTGGGCATGTCCGCTACCAGCGCTTCACTGTACCGGGAAGTGAACAGAAGCACCCTTATGGTGGCAGTATATCTCATAGGACTGTCCCTGCTGATGATCACGTTCATTTCCAAAGACATAGACCGCTATATTCTGGAAGGAATATCCTCCATACACAATAACCTGGTAAAAATAACCAAGGGAAATCTGGACACCAGGGTAGAGGTGGACAGCACGCCGGAATTCAGGGAACTGAGCTTCCAAATCAACAAAATGGTAGAGAGTCTTTTGGATACCACCAACAAGATATCAAAAATTCTGGAGATGGTCAGGGTTCCCATAGGCGTATATGAATATAACCGGGATATGAAGCGCGTCATGGCGACCAGCCGTCTGGCAGGCATCCTCAGGCTTAAGGACCAGGAAGCAGAGGAGCTTCTGGCAGACCATTGCTTATTCGAGCAAAAGATGGATGACCTGAGAAGCCGTCCGGTGGAGCGGGAAGAGAGAATTTACCAGTTGGAGGGCTCTGATTTGCACTATATCCGACTGGAATCCTTTGAGCGGGAGAACAGTGTTCTCGGCATGATTGCAGATGTGACAGATGATGTTATGGAGAAGAAGCAGATTGAGCGTGAGCGGGACATTGACCTGTTGACAGGCATGTACAACAGAAGGGCATTTTACCGCCATATGGAACAGCTGCTCAGGGAGCCGGAGCAGTTAGACCATGGCATGATGCTCATGGCTGACGCGGATAACCTGAAACAGGTCAATGACAAGTACGGCCATGAAAATGGGGACCGTTACCTGACAGCCATTGCGGGCCTGCTCAAAGGCTGCGGCTGGAGCAACTGTATTGCAGCCCGCCTCAGCGGGGACGAGTTTGCGCTGTTCCTATATAAATGCAGTTCACGAAACCAATTGATGGAATATGAGGCCGGGCTTAGAAAAACCATGGAAACATGTACGGCAGAGCTGGATAACGGAGAACGCATACAAGTGCGTTTTTCGGACGGATACGCCTTTTATCCTGAGGACGGCACCGATACAGCCTGCCTGCTAAAACATGCAGACGAATCCATGTATGAGGCAAAGCGGGCCTATAAGGCAGCGTCGGTCGGAAAAAAAGATGAGAGCAGAGGCAGTAAGGAGGGCAATGTTTCATGAAATGGATTAAAAAGCAGCGTATCATAACCATATGCCTAAAAGGCGTGCTGGCCATGGTTATCCTGTCAGCAATGCTGGGTCTGGCGGCATGCCGCGCAGATACAGGGAGCCATATAAGTAATACCGGGGCAGGCGCGGAAAATCATGGGATGCAGGATAATGCCAGCGCACCGGAGAGCTTGGGCAGCCAGGAAGGTAAGGCGGAGCCGGACAGCTTTGGAAGCCAGGAAGGTAACGGGGAGCCGGACAGTTCCTCTGTCCCGGCTCATGACGCAGACCAACCCTGGGCAGATGAACCAAGGCGGGTTCTGACGCAAGAGGAGCTGCGCGGTTTTGAGGAATATCTGAACCGGATCGGCAACTACGGATTTCTTATGTCAGACTACAAAAGCCCGGAATATATAAACCTGAATGAAGTGTTTTATTCCGGAGCCGGCCTGGAACAGTCCCCGTTAACAGAGGAAGAAAGGGAAATGTACCTGAAAACCGTTGGACAGCCGGAGCTTTACACAGACCTGGTGAGGCTGGGTACGGAGCAGATGAACGGGTTTCTCACAGAGAAAACCGGACTGACGCTGGAACAGATGAAAACAGGGATTGGGTGGATTTACCTGGCTCCCTATGACCGGTATTATGCGGAACACGGCGATACCAACATAAGAAGTTTCTTCTGCCCCAGCGGCGAGGTGGATGGCGGGATATACAGGATACGGTGTCTTTCCGACGGATACAGCCAGTTTAATCTGGAAAGCATAGTAACCCTGAAGCAGGTGTCCAAAGGATATCAGTTTTTATCCAATGAAATCATATGGGATTATCATGGCTCCTATAAGGAGGATGCAAAAGCCCCTACGGCAGAAGCACTGCATTACGTTATATCGGCTTACAAAATGGAGGTTGAGGAAGGAGGCACAGGCATATACCCTGCGGGGGCAGTGCCTGATGACTATGGTTCACCTGTATTTGATTCCGATGCCAGATATTATTCCATGGAGGAAATGGAGCAGATTAGCTGGAGGCCGGAACTGACAGCGGTATTCCGCAACGAGATTTATGCCCGCCATGGATATATTTTTAAGAGTGATTTCTGGAATTATTTTTTCAGCACATTTACCTGGTATTCAGGGGAATACCCCGCAGATTCCTTTGACGCAGGCGTGTTCAATGAATATGAGAAGGCTAATCTGAAGCTGGCGGTTGAAATGGAAAAATAAGACGACAGCAGAGCTGCTGCTGATTATTTGGGAGGAAAGACATATGCCCGGGACTGATGTCCGGCGGGCATTTGTCTTTTCTCCCTCTTGACATATCCCGGTAATTTTGTTAATATACATTTAGATGTTTTGATAAACATCTAAATGTATAAATGGGAAGAAGCCGGATTTGCAGCCGCCCATACAGCCGCCCCCGCCTCACAATAAAAATACATAAAATCAGGCAAAGCGAAAGGAGGAATTTTGTCCATGTCCTTCGGTGACACATTCAAAGCCCTGTCCGACCCCACCCGCCGCGAGATACTTAACCTGTTAAAGCAGGGAAGCATGACCGCGGGACAGATTGTGGAACATTTTGACACAACAGGAGCAACTATTTCCCATCACCTGAATATACTCAGGCAGGCGGGACTTATAGAGGACCGGAAATCGGGCAAATATATTTATTACGAGCTTAATACCACTGTATTTCAGGAAGTTCTTTCCTGGATGCATTCATTAATGGAGGAAGACAAACATGAAAAAAAATAACAGGAAGATCTCCAAGTGGGATATAATGTACTGGCTTACGGCCCTTGTGCCCTTTATCATTTCCGTCTGTTTTTATAACCGCCTGCCGGATCTGGTTCCCACCCACTGGGGGACGGACAATGTGGCAGATGGTTATTCCAGCCGCAATATGGCCGCTTTCGGCATACCGGCCTTTATGTTTCTCATGGCAGTGATGGTAAATGTGATTTACCGGATTGACCCCAAACGTGAAAACATCAGCCGCTCCAGGGAACTGAAGCAGATTACCCGCTGGTTTGTGGTGCTGCTGGCGGTGATGGTCCAGTTTGTGATTGTTCTGTCCGGCATCGGTGTGGATATCAACGTGGGAAGCATGGTAAGCATTCCCATTGCACTGATGTTCGTGGCGGCAGGCAATTACCTGCCCAAATGCAGACAGAACTACACCATGGGAATCAAACTTCCGTGGACCCTGGCAGATGAGGATAACTGGAACAGGACTCACCGCATGGCCGGCTATGTATGGACGGCAGGGGGAATACTGATGCTGATTATGGGATTTTTTCATCTGGCATCCCTGTTCTTCCTGGTTTTCATGGCAATGGTCCTGATTCCAAGTGTGTATTCCTATCTGATTTACCGGAAAAAGCTGAAAGGAATATAAACGGTTCCATCATCACGGCACGATGAAGCCGTACAGAAGGCCCTGCTTTAACGCAGGGTCTTTTTCTGTTTGTGCCGATGATATTGTGGCGCCGCGGTAAAACATGTACGAAGAATCCCGGGAAAAGATTACCCGAAAAAATTTGGTGCCCTTGCCCCCACATACAGGATTGAATAAATGCAGGGTTTGAAGTATAATAAACGGGATAATGATTTAGAAGGAGGACATCATGGCAGTATCAAATGTATACTACACCAACATGAGGACTACACTTACGGAAAATCTCCTGCAGAAGCTGGAGAGGCTGGTAAAAAAAGCCGGCATGATGGATATTGACTTTAACAACAAATACACTGCAATCAAGATTCACTTTGGCGAGCCCGGAAACCTGGCTTACCTGCGTGCCAACTACTCCAAGGTCCTGGTGGATTTAATCCGGTCCCAAAGCGGCAAAGTATTCCTAACCGACTGCAATACCCTTTATGTGGGAAGAAGGAAGAATGCATTGGACCACCTGGACGCTGCTTATGAGAATGGCTATAATCCCTTTACCACAGGATGTCATATGATTATTGCCGACGGCCTTAAGGGAACGGATGAAGCCCTGGTTCCCATTGACGGAGAGTACGTGAAGGAGGCAAAGATTGGCCGGGCCATTATGGACGCGGACATCGTTATTTCCCTGACCCACTTTAAGGGGCATGAGGCAACCGGTTTTGGAGGCACACTTAAGAACCTGGGCATGGGAAGCGGCTCCAGAGCCGGCAAGATGGAGATGCACAACGCTGGTAAGCCTTTTGTACATACGGATAAATGTATCGGATGCGGCGCCTGTCAGAGAAACTGCGCCCACAGCGCCATCACGGTCCTTGAACGCAAAGCCTCCATTGATACAAGCAAGTGTGTTGGATGCGGCCGCTGTATCGGAGCCTGTCCCGTGGATGCGGTGGACTCCATGTGCGACGAGGCCAATGATATACTGAACCGGAAGATTGCCGAGTACACCCTGGCAGTGCTGAAGGGACGTCCGAATTTCCATGTGAGTCTTGTGGTGGACGTATCCCCCAACTGTGACTGTCATTCGGAGAATGACGCCCCCATTGTGCCTAACGTGGGTATGTTTGCTTCATTTGACCCGGTGGCCCTGGACATGGCCTGTGTGGACGCGGTAAACAGCCAGCCCGTGCTTGCCGGAAGTTTTCTGGCGGAGCAGGATCATCACAGCCATGACCATTTCATCAATACGCACCCGGATACCAACTGGGAGACCTGTATTGACCATGCTGTGAAGCTGGGACTTGGCAATAAGGAATATAATCTCATCACCATTTAGAACCTGACCATAAGGAGGACACAGGAAACATGAGCAAACAATCATTAGACACAATCTGCATACAGGGAGGCTGGGAGCCGAAGAACGGCGAGCCCAGACAGCTTCCCATATACCAGAGCACTACCTTTAAATATACCACCAGTGAGCAGATGGGACGGCTTTTTGACCTGGAGGAAAACGGCTATTTTTATACCAGGCTGGCCAACCCAACCAATGACGCAGTGGCATCAAAGATCTGCCAGCTGGAGGGCGGGGTGGGGGCCATGCTCACTTCTTCGGGACAGGCAGCTACCTTTTATGCTATATTGAATATCTGCCAGGCGGGAGACCATGTAATCAGCTCCTCCACCATATACGGCGGTTCCACCAACCTGTTTACCGTTACCTTCCCCAAGATGGGAGTGGAGTGCACTCTGGTGAATCCGGATGCGGATGAGGCGGAACTGGCAAAGGCGTTCAGGCCTAACACCAAAGTGGTATTTGCAGAGAGCATTGCCAATCCTGCCCTGACAGTACTTGATTTTGAGAAGTTTGCCCGTCTGGCGCACAGCCATGGTGTACCTCTGATTGTGGACAATACCTTTGCAACCCCTATTAACTGCCGTCCCTTTGAGTGGGGCGCAGACATTGTGACGCACAGCACCACAAAATATATGGACGGCCATGCGGCCACAGTAGGCGGATGCATTGTGGACAGCGGAAATTTTGACTGGGAGGCCCATCATGACAAATTTAAGGGCCTGACAGAGCCGGATGAGTCATATCACGGCATTGTGTATACCCAGAAATTTGGCAGGCTGGCTTATATCCAGAAGGCCACAGCCCAGCTTATGAGGGATTTGGGTTCCATCCAGTCCCCTCAGAATGCATTCCTGATTAATATTGGCCTGGAGACCCTTCATTTAAGGGTGCCGAGACACTGTGAGAGTGCCTTTAAGGTGGCCTCCTACCTTCAGTCCAGGGAAGATGTGGCCTGGGTAAAATATCCGGGACTTCCAGGGGATAAGTACTATGAGCTGGCTCAGAAATACATGCCAAAGGGTACCTGCGGCGTTATCTCCTTTGGTTTAAAGGGTGGGCGTCAGGCAGCTTCCGTGTTCATGGATAAGCTGGAGCTGTGCTCCATCGAAACCCATGTGGCTGATTCCAGGACAGCTGTTCTTCATCCGGCCAGCCATACCCACCGTCAGCTTACGGACGAACAGCTGGTGGAGGCAGGCGTGGACCCGTCCATGATTCGTTTCAGCGTGGGACTGGAGTCCGCCGCCGACGTGATTGAGGATATCCGCCAGGCGTTAGAAGATTAAGAAATTGACAAAAGGAGCCGCCCGCTTACGGTACACATAAATGTGAGGGGGATCGGCTCCTTTTATAGTTACAAATGCATCTTTCATATTGTATTCTGCAAACAGCATATGGACTGCCTCTGTTTTGTGATCTCTTAAAAAATTTGTCAGGATGCGTCCTGCCTGCAAAAGTACCCGGAAAATAGTAAAATAAAATGCTTGACAAAGATAACTGTATCATGTATAGTTACAGTAAGAACTGTAACAAATGATATTACATATAGATAAGGAGAATCGCTATGGCGGAGAATATGATGGAGAACAGGACAAAATATGACGCAGTTATCATTGGGTTTGGTAAAGGCGGAAAGACAATGGCGGGAGCCCTTGGGGCGGCCGGCAAAAAAGTGGCCCTTATTGAAAAGTCTGACAGGATGTACGGCGGCACCTGTATTAATGTGGGATGTATTCCTACCAAATCGCTGGTGTATAGGGCAGGGCTGGCAGCTGCCAAGGGAGGTTCCTTTGAGGAGAAGGCTGCCGCCTATAAAGCCGCTATGGAACAGAAGGAAGACCTGACAGCCAGGCTTCGTGGAAAGAACTACCAGAAGCTGGACAGCAATCCCAATATTACAGTGATTGACGGAACCGCCAGTTTCCAGTCGCCTCATGTGGTGGAGGTGGAGAAGGACGGAAGGACCTTCCAGGTGGAAGGAGAGCAGATATTCATTAACACAGGCTCATCCGCCTTCATCCCGCCCATTGAGGGATTAAAAGGGAATCCTTATGTTTATACCAGTGAAGGCCTGCTGAACCTGACCGAACTTCCTTCCAGGCTGGTTATTATCGGCGGCGGTTACATTGGAGTAGAATTTTCTTCCATCTATGCAAGTTTTGGCTCAAAAGTGACCATACTTCAGGATGGAGATATATTCCTTCCCAGGGAAGATGAGGAGATCGCGGGAGCTGTCAGGGAGTCCCTGGAGTCCAGGGGCATCCGTGTCATGACCGGGGTCAAGGTCAAGGCTCTGGAGCAGGCCGGGGGCAAAGCTCTGGTGGCAGTGGATAACGGAAAGGAAGTTCAAAAGCTGGAAGCCGAGGCTGTTCTGGTAGCCACCGGACGCAGGCCCAACACAGCAGGACTTAATCTGGAAGCAGCCGGTGTGGAGATTGGGCCCAGAGGCGGGATTGTCACAGACGATTCCCTCACCACTACGGCGCCCCATATCTATGCTATGGGCGATGTGAGGGGCGGTCTGCAGTTTACATACATTTCCCTGGATGACTTCAGAATCGTAAAGTCAAAGGTCCTGGGGGATGGAAGCTATACATTGAAGGAGAGAGGGGCAGTGCCTTACAGCGTTTTCCTGATACCGCCTTTCTCCAGAGTGGGCTTAAGTGAAAAAGAGGCAGTGGAAAAGGGGTATAAGGTGAAGGTGGCCAGGCTGGCGGCAGCGGCCATTCCAAAGGCTCAGGTACTGGAACAGCCGGCCGGGCTGTTAAAGGCAGTCATTGATGAGGAGACAGGACTTATCCTGGGAGCCCACCTGTTCTGTCAGGAATCCTATGAGATGATTAATATGGTTAAGCTGGCCATGGATGCAAAGGTACCGTATCAGGTGCTGAGGGATACAATCTACACCCATCCCACTATGAGCGAGGCTTTCAATGATTTGTTTGCGGTATGATAACAAGGCATGACAGAAAGGCATTATAGAAAAAGATACCATGCTGCACATATAAACCACAGGAAAAACATCACACAGAAAACATAAAAAGGAGACACACCTATGGGATTTTCATTAGATATCAGTGTACCGGCTCTGACGGTATTCATACAGGGACTGGTCAGCTTTTTCTCCCCCTGCGTCCTGCCCCTCATACCCTTATACATCGGGTATCTTTCCGGCGGAACCGGCAAGCGCGGTGAGGACGGCCGCATGCACTATGAGCGGAGAAAGGTAATGCTTCACACCCTCTGTTTCGTCATCGGCGTCAGCTTTGCCTTCTTCCTCCTGGGACTGGGGTTCTCCACATTGGGAACCTTCTTTAAGAGCAACCAGCTTCTCTTTGCCAGAGTGGGAGGAATTCTGGTGGTGCTCTTTGGATTTTATCAGCTGGGATTTTTTGGTAAGAGCGGAGCCATGGGAAAGGAGCACAGGCTGCCTTTTAAGCTGGATATGCTGGCCATGTCGCCGATAACAGCCTTAATCATGGGATTCACCTTCAGCTTTGCGTGGACGCCCTGCGTGGGACCGGCTCTGGCCAGCGTCCTGCTGATGGCAGCCTCTGCCAGCACAAAGGCATTGGCTTTTGGCCTGATTGGGGTCTATACCCTGGGATTCGTGCTGCCGTTCCTGGCAGTGGGACTTTTCACCACCAGCCTGCTGGAATTCTTTAAGACCCATGGCAATGTGGTAAAATACACGGTAAAGGTGGGAGGCATTCTGATGATATTCATGGGCCTTCTGATGTTTACCGGAAGGATGAACGCAGTGACAGGATATCTGTCCAGATTCCAGACCCAGTCATCCGTCCAGGGCAGCAAAGAGCCGGGAGAGGGTGGAGATAAAACTCCGGCCATGACGGCAGGTACTGAGCCAGAGTCCGCTGACAGCGAATCCGGGGCAGAGACAGAAGCCACGGAAGCTGAAACCGGAAAAACAGATACGGCAGATGCGGCAAATCCGGTAGAAGCCGGGAACACGTCCGCTGCATCGGATGCAGATAAGGCCAATGCACCGGAGGAAACAGCCGGGGACGGGGAAGAAGGGGCAGACCAGGCCGAAGCAGGAGCACAGGAGGTGCTTCCGGCCATTGACTTTACCCTTAAGGACCAGTACGGCAATACACATTCCCTGTCAGATTACAAGGGAAAGACCATATTCCTGAACTTCTGGGCCACCTGGTGTCCGCCCTGCCGGGCAGAGATGCCGGATATACAGAAAATATATGAGACCTATGATACGGAGGGGGATGACGCCCTTATCGTACTGGGAGTGGCAGGACCGGGATATGGAAATGAAAAGTCAGAAGAAGGAATCAAGGAATTCCTGGATGAGAACGGATACACATATCCGGTGCTTATGGATACAACGGGCGAGCTGTTCAGCGCATACGGCATTTATTCCTACCCGACCACATTCATGATTGACAGGGACGGGAATGTATTCGGTTATGCCAGCGGTCAGCTGAACGAGGATATGATGAAGAACATTATAGAACAGACAATGGAAGGAAAACGGAGATAGTAAGATGAACAGAAGCAGAGCCAGAGCGATAAGAAGAAAATACCAAAGAAGGACAAGGGTAACGGTCCAAAAGGCATGGATCCTGTCAGCTCTGGCCGCTGCTGTCATCGTCTACGGGGCAGCGGCCGTAATCAGGGAAAAAGGGCGGGAGGCCAAAGGCACCCAGGTGAGTATAGAGACACCGGACAGCACGCAGATGCCAGAGGCTTTGGAGACGGAATTCCTGAAAGATGTGCGGGTTGGAACCTTAAATCTGTCAGGACTTACCATGGAACAGGCCGTATCCAGGGTCAGGGAAACGTACCGCTGGGATATGAGGATCAGAAACGGGGAAGAGAGTGTTTCCCTGGAAGATTTGGCAGGCCCTCAGCTGGAGGAGATACTTGAAACCATAGAACACGGGGATAAGGATAAGCCACAGAGCTATGAACTGGACTATGGACGGATGGAACAGGCATTTGCGCAGCAGGCAGCAGAGCTGGCCCAGGAATGGGACAGAGGGGCAGTGGATTCCCAGATGGAATCCTTTGACAAGGAGACAAAGACCTACCGCTATACAGAGGAACGGTATGGGCGCAGCCTGAAGCAGGAGCAGCTGGTGGAGGAGCTGATGGAGGCAGTCAGAAAGGGAGAATTTACGACGGAGGCAGAGGCGCCCTTTGATTCCATCGCGCCCAAACGGACCGCTGCCCAGGCCAGGGACCAGTACAAAGTGATTGGGACTTTTTCCACCACCACCACGGATAATAAGAACAGAAACCAGAATATCCGGCTGGCGGCAGACGCCATAGACGGCGTAGTGTTAAAGCCGGGAGAGGAATTTTCCTTTAACCTGGCCACAGGCAACCGCACCAGCGAAAAGGGATACCAGCCCGCAGGCGCCTACAGGAACGGAGTCCTCATAGAGGAACCGGGCGGCGGTGTGTGCCAGGTTTCCACCACGCTGTACCATGCCATTATCAACTCAGGATACAAGACAACGGAGCGGAATTTCCACAGTTTTGCGCCCGGTTATATTGATAAGGGCCAGGACGCCATGGTGAGCTTTGACGGCTATGCGGGCCCGGACCTTAAATTTGTCAACACCCAGAACACTTCCATCGGCCTCAGGGCTTCCTTTGACGGAAAACAGCTGAAGCTTTCTATTGTAGGCCTTCCCCTGCTGGAAGAGAATGAACGTATTTCCATGCGCTCGGAAAAGATCAGGGAGCTGGAACCGCCGGCGCCTGTTTACGAGGAAAACCCTGAGCTGGCTTATGGGGAGGAAAAGATAGTGGAGCAGGCCCAGCCGGGCTCGGTCTGGAAGTCCTACCGCATCCGTACAAAAAATGGACAGGTGGAGGAAGAGACCTTCCTTTATACCAGCACCTATAAAGCAAAACCCGCTAAGATACAGCGCAATTCAGCCGCCCTGCCGCCATCACAGGAGCTTCCCCAGACAGACGGGGGAGAAAACCTCCAGGAAGGGCAGACAGAAGAAGCTGCCGCAGAAGGGGAGGCCATAATGCCCTTTGGCTCATGAGCCGGCTTGGAAGCTGGCTTATGAATTGGTTTATGAAATAAAAAATAAGTGCATTTTTCTGAAAAAAATGGTATGATTTAATGAAAGACAGCAGCAGGCTGTTGCAGATAGGAAAGGGGAATTGGAAAAGTGACAAGTGAATTTACCATTGCGGTGCATGCGCTGGTTTTTTTGAATCACAAGGGAACTGTGTTTTCCAGCGAAGGTCTTGCCGCAAATGTCTGTACCAATGCTGCCAGGATACGTAAGGTCATGGCAAAGCTTAAAAAGGCGGATCTTGTGAAAACAAAGGAAGGTGTGGACGGCGGTTATCTGTTCCACCGTGACAGCAGGGACGTGAACCTGTCCATGGTGGCTGAGGCTCTGGATACCCCCTTTGTGGCTGCCTCCTGGAAAAGCGGCAATCCGCATATGGCCTGTCTCATTTCGTCAGGCATGGCGGGAATCATGGACGAGCTCTATGGTGAGCTGAACCAGTGCTGCCAGGCATATTTAGAGAAAGTCACCATTGCGGATTTGGACAGCAGAATCTTCACGGGCGCCCCGAAGGCTGTAACAGCCATATAAAGACAGTGAATAAACCCTGGTGAATCAGGTCGGCGGATGCCGGTTTTTCACCAGGGATTTTTGGGCTGTATAAACCCGTATGATAAGCTGTACGATAAAGTACATCATTTGTTACATGAGAGGAGACAAGGGACAGGATGAAGAAATTGAGGGGATTATTCCGGATTATATTTGGAAGGACGGCCTTTGTGGTGCTGTTTATGGCCATACAGGTGGGAATCCTGTTTGGCGCCTTCCGGTGGCTGGAAGAGTACATGCACATTGTATACGCCATATCCATCCTTTTGAGCGCGGCAGTCATCATTTATATTTTCAATGAACCTATTAATTCCAGCTTTAAGATGGCCTGGATTGTACCGGTTCTGGTGATTCCGGTGTTCGGAGTCCTGCTGTATATATTTGTGCAGATGCAGTTCCAGACAAAGCTTATGGCCCGGCGCCTGAAAAAAAACATAGGCGACACGGCTGCTTACCTGAAGCAGGACCGGGAAGTACAGGAGCGAATCAGGGAAGCCAGCAGGAGAAGCAGCCATCTGATTGATTATATGAAAGATCACGCGGGGTATCCTGCCTACGGCAACACCCATGTGGAATATTTTCCGCTGGGGGAGGACAAGTTTGAGGCTCTCATGAGGGAGCTTAAGGCGGCCCGGCATTTTATTTTCATGGAATATTTTATTGTAGAGCGGGGATACATGTGGGACAGTATCCTGAAGGTGCTGGAGGAGAAGGTAAAGGAGGGCGTGGAGGTCAGGGTCATGTATGACGGCATGTGCTGCCTCATGCTTCTTCCGTACCATTATCCCAGGGTGCTGGAGAAAAAGGGAATCCGCTGCAAAATGTTTTCGCCTATAAAGCCAACCCTGTCCACCTATCAGAATAACAGGGATCACAGGAAGATTGTGGTTATAGACGGCCATACGGCCTTTACCGGCGGTGTAAATCTGGCGGACGAGTACATCAACCGCAAGGTACGCTTTGGCCACTGGAAGGATACGGCTATCATGCTGAAGGGAGACGCGGTACAGAGCTTTACCATGATGTTCCTGCAGATGTGGAATGTGACGGAGAGGCAGCCGGAGGATTACGGGAAGTACGCGGTCCCAAAAGACTATGAACATCCCCAGTCCTCAGATCATTCCGGCTTCGTCCTGCCCTATGGGGACAGCCCTATGGACAGGGAGCAGGTGGGAGAGCGTGTTTATCTGGATATACTGAACCAGGCCAGGAGCTACGTCCATATTATGACGCCCTATCTGATTCTGGACGACGAGATGGTCAATGCCCTGAGCTATGCCGCCAAACGCGGGATTGATGTAAAGCTTATTATGCCGCATATTCCGGATAAAAAGTATGCCTACATGCTGGCCAGAACCTTTTACCCGGAGCTCACAAGAGCCGGCGTGAAAATTTACGAATACACGCCGGGCTTTGTCCACGCCAAGGTTTTTGTCAGCGACGACGAAAAGGCTGTGGTGGGTACCATTAACCTGGATTTCCGCAGCCTTTACCTGCATTTTGAATGCGCGGCCTATATTTACCGCAATCCGGTGGTCTTTGACGTGGAGCGTGATTTTGAGGAGACCCTTAAGAAATGCAGTCTTATCACGATGGAGGACTGTAAAAATTACAGCTGGATGGGAAAGAAGCTGGGACGTCTCATGCGCCTCGTTGCCCCTTTGATGTAATAGGAGAGAAAGAAAAACTGAAAAAATGCCTGTGGAAAAACGGAATTCATCCGTGTATTCACAGGCTGTTTTTGCGTTTTTTTGCGCGCTTATCACAAAATGAACACATTACTGTGATAGAGTATAAAAAATAAAAGATAATACCGATTGATTTGAGAGGAGCAAAAGCAATGAAAAGACCACTTGCAGCCTGCCGTTATGTGTGCGGTTCCCTGGCAGCCATTACTGCAGTGACCTCGGCTCTGCCTGTGACTGCCGCAGCCAATACTTCGTCTGCAAACTTTGACATGAGGAGACAGGTGGTGAACCTGACCGGAATCCTGAATGTGACGGATTACACAGGACAGGTGACCAGAGGGGATTTTGCCAGAATGCTGGTGAATGCCTCCAGCTACCGGGAAAACCTGCCTTCTTCCAGCGTGTCCGTGTTCGCGGATGTGCCGGGTACCCACCCGGATGCTGTCTATATCCGTATCGCGGCTTCCCAGGGATGGATGACCGGTTTCCTGGGAGGGCTCTTTAAGCCTGAGGAGTATATTACATATAAGGACGCTGTGAAGGCAGCGCTGACCATGCTGGGGTATTCGGACGAGGACTTTACCGGGGACCTGGCGTCCTCGCGCATTTCCAAGTTCAACTATCTGGAGCTGAACGAGGAGATGAACCGCCAGCCGGAGGAAGTGCTGAACCAGACAGACTGCATGAACCTGTTTTACAACCTGTTAAAGACAAAGAAAAAGGACAGCAGCGAAATATACGGGGCTGTTCTGGACTGCGAGCTTAACTCAGACGGGGAAATCAATCCCATCACCATCCTGGACGACGAGCGCAAAGGCCCCATACTGGTGCGCAAGGGCTTCAGCGTAATCCAGTCCGTGCCCTTTGGATCGGAAAATGCCAATGTATTTTTAAACGGAACAGCCAGCACACTGGAGGCAGTGAAGGCATCCCAGCAGGATGCGGGCTTTGCCGTTGTCTACTATAATGTGAAGTCCAAAACCATCTGGGCCTACACCACCAGGGGATGGGACGATGATGATCTGGAGGGAAACAACGCCTATGTGCTGTTAAAGGGCGAGGTCAAGAACATTTATTATAAATCCACAGACGTGATGACGCCCACCTCCATCCGTCTGGAGATTGATGACGACAATTCGGACGGGGACTTTGGGGAGGATGGAATTGACGAGGACGGATATCTCACCATCAATCTGAATTCTTCGGAGCTTCAGTACCTTTTTTCCATTTACGGCGGCATAGAGGTAGGGGATGAGGTGGTAATGGTATGCAATAAGAGCGGCAGCAGCTATACGGCAGTTGACGCCATAGAATATTAAGGGTGAGGTGCGGTATGGAAGAAAAGAAGAAAGGCGTCCAGCGCTTTTTTAAGCTCTCCACGGGCAGACATAAGAGGGAAGCAGCACCCGGCACCCCGGCACAGGCAGTAAAAGGCAGAAAGGGAAGAAAAAAATGGGTAAAGCCCCTGGTAATCCTGCTGATAATAGGAGCAGCCGCAGCCGCGGCCATGACCTTTAGGGGCATGAAGGCAAAGGCAGCCACTGCCCAGGCACAGTCCCACAATACGGCATCGGCGGAGCGCAGGGACATTTCCTCAGAACTGTCTTCCTCAGGAACCCTTAAGGCCAAGGACACCTACAGCATTACTTCCATGGTGGAGGGCGAGGTGTTATCTGCCGGCTTTGAGGAGGGGGACCAGGTGGAAAAGGACCAGGTGCTCTATGAAATTGATAAGTCCAGCATGGAGTCCCAGCTGACCAGCTCGGTGAATTCCCTGAGCAGATCCCAGTCCTCCTATGAAGACGCCCTGGAAGATTATAATGACGCCCTGGGCGATTACAGCGGAAACACCTACAAAGCCACCGACACAGGATATATCAAGGAACTGTATATCAGCGCGGGGGACAAGGTGAGCGGAAACACCAAGCTGGCCGATGTTTACAGCGACGATGTGATGGAAATAAGAATTCCTTTTTTGTCCGGGGAGGCAGCCATGATAGGAGCCGGGATGCCGGCAGCCGTTACCCTGACGGATACAGGAGAGCAGGTGGCAGGAACAGTCAAGGCAGTGGCTAACCAGGAAACCGTCCTCACAGGCGGACGGCTGGTACGTGTGGTTACCATACAGGTGCAAAATCCCGGCGGACTGACCACATCCTTAAGAGCCACGGCCCAGATCGGGGAATTCATAGGCAGTGAGGACGGAGCGTTCGAGGCATCGGTGGACACCACCATGAATGCGGACCTGTCCACCAGTGTGGAGGTGGAGTCCCTGCTGGTAAATGTAGGGGACTACGTTACAAAAGGAACCCCTGTTTTTAAGATGACAGACAAGTCGGCGGATAAGCTGATTCAGAGCTACAAGGACGCCCTGGACAAGGCGGAGGAAAGCGTGGAATCAGCCCAGAACAAGCTGGACAGCACCCAGGACAGCTATGATAATTACACCATAAAGGCGCCAATCTCCGGCCAGGTCATCACCAAGAATTTCAAGGTGGGAGACAATATCACCAAAAACAGCTCCAGCACCACGGTGCTGGCCACCATCTACGATTTGTCCAGCCTGACATTTGAGATGTCCATAGACGAGCTGGATATCAAGAAAGTAAAGGTAGGCCAGAAGGTAGAGGTTTCAGCAGACGCCTTTGAGGGACAGACATTCTCAGGCACAGTGACCAACGTCAGCCTGGAGAGCACATATTCCAACGGTGTCAGCACCTACCCGGTGACTGTTACCCTGGATGATATGGGGGATTTGCTGCCCGGCATGAATGTGGACGGAGTTATTACTCTTGAGGAGGCCAATGATGTGCTGGCCATCCCGGTGGATGCCCTGATGAGGGGAAACCAGGTCTATGTGAAGGATGACACAGTGACGGAGCAGCAGGGGCCGGTGCCTGCCGGTTTCCGGTCTGTGAAGGTGGAAACAGGACTGGCAAGCGACACATACGTGGAAATCACAAGCGGCCTGTCGGAAGGAGACGTGGTCTATGTGGCTGAATCCAGCAAAAACAGCAGCAGCTTTATGATGATGATGGACGGCGGCATGGGCGGCCCTCCGGGCGGAGGCGGAAACATGGGCGGACAAAACCGGGGCGGCTCCGGAGGCCGCCAGAACCGTTAAAGTATGCCCGGAAGAAACCGGAAGTAAGACAGAGAGGAACCAGGAACACATGGACAATACCAGTCAGAGGGAAACACTTATTGAGCTGAGACATATCCATAAGATATACTATCTGGGAGGGGAAGAGGTGCGGGCCAACGACGACATCAGCCTGAAGATAGACAGGGGAGAGTTTGTGGCCATCGTAGGCAAGTCGGGAAGCGGAAAATCCACCCTCATGAACATTATTGGGGCCCTGGATGTGCCCACGGACGGCGAATATCTCCTGGGAGGCGAGGATGTGGGTATCATGGATGACAAACAGCTGGCCCGCATCCGCAATAAGATGATTGGCTTCATTTTCCAGCAGTATAACCTGCTGCCCAAGCTTAACATACTGGAAAATGTGGAGCTGCCTCTCCTGTACGCCGGTGTGGGAAATGCAGAGCGCCGGGAGCGGGCCATGGCTTCCCTGGAAAAGGTGGGCCTGTCGGAAAAATGGAAGAACATGCCGAACCAGCTTTCCGGCGGACAGCAGCAGAGGGTATCCATTGCCAGGGCCCTGGCTGGAAGCCCCTCACTGATACTGGCGGACGAACCTACAGGAGCCCTGGATTCCAAGACCAGCCGCGATGTGCTGGGATTTCTCAAACAGCTCAACGACGAGGGAAACACCATCGTGATGATTACCCATGACAACGCTATTGCCATGGAAGCCAGGCGCGTGGTCCGGATAAAGGATGGGCAGATTAATTTTGACGGAGATGTAAAAGACTATGCTGCAATCATTTAAGCTGGCCCTTAAAAGCATTTGGGGCAACAAGATGCGTTCATTCCTGACCATGCTGGGAATTATTATCGGAGTGGCCGCGGTCATCATACTGGTAAGTCTGGTCAACGGTTACATGGGCAGCGTGGTGGAGAGCTTCGCCAGCATGGGTGTGAACCAGATCAATGTAAATGTGACCAATCTGGCTTCCCGTTCCCTGGATGTGGACCAGATGTATGCATTTTATGAGGAACATACAGACCTGTTCGGGGAACTGAGCCCCAATGTGACATTGTCCTCCACCATCAAATACGGGGATGACTCCATGACATCCACGTCAGTGGCAGGGCGCAGTGAACAATATCTGGAAATCAAGTCCTATGAACTGGAAACAGGCAGGAACATAGCGTATTCGGATATTGTCTCACGCCAGAAGGTGTGCGTGATAGGCGCTTACGTGGCCAATGAGCTTTACGGAAGCTCCCAGAACGCCATAGGGCGGACCCTTAAGATAGACGGCTACGCTTTTAAAATTATAGGTGTAGCGGAGGCCCAGGACGCGGATAACATGGAGGACGGGGGAACCGATGACTTTGTATGGATTCCATACAGCGTAGCCGTGAAGATGTCCAGAAACGCCAATATCACCAACTATACCTTTACGGCACTGGATACCAGCAAGGCGGACGAGTGCACCGCAGTCATCAAGAATTTCCTGTACGAAACCTTTAAGGATGAGGATTTATACCGCGTGACGGCCATGAGCGAGATGCTGGATTCCCTGAACGAGCAGATTGCCATGATGAGCGGTATGCTGGGAGGAATAGCGGGAATCTCCCTGCTGGTGGCCGGTGTGGGCGTCATGAACATCATGCTGGTATCCGTTACAGAGAGAACAAGGGAAATCGGAATCCGCAAATCCCTGGGAGCAGATAAGGGAACCATCATGCGGCAGTTTGTCATTGAGGCCGCTGTGACCAGCTCCCTGGGCGGCATCATCGGAATCCTGGTGGGCTGCGTCGCCACCACTGTGGTGGGAGCAGCGGTGGGCGTGTCCGCCACCCCCACCCTGTCGGCTGTTGTCATATCCTTCAGCGTATCCGTTGGAATCGGACTGCTGTTCGGATACATGCCTGCCAGCCGGGCGGCTAACCTAAATCCCATAGACGCCCTGAGAAGTGAGTAATCCGTGCCGGCGGCTGCTTTTTGTATTATATTGGAAACATGACGGAAAACAATTGATATGGGGCCATCCTTTCGCTATAGTAAAAAAGTATTAACATTTTATAAACACGAAAAGGATAAAGATGAGATGAAAACGCTTACACCCCAGCTGTTTCTGTCCATGAAACAGTACACAAAGGAACAATTCACAAAGGACGTGATATCGGGAATCATTGTGGCTATCATAGCCCTGCCCCTGTCCATAGCCCTGGCGCTGGCCTCCGGTGTGACACCGGAACAGGGACTTTACACGGCCATCATAGCCGGGTTTGTTATTTCCTTCTTAGGCGGCAGCAAGGTGCAGATAGCAGGCCCTACGGCAGCCTTTGCCACCATTGTGGCAGGAATCGTCATGAAAAACGGAATGGAGGGACTGGCCACAGCTACGATACTGGCCGGTCTTATTCTCGTTATTATGGGCTTTCTGCGCCTGGGCAGCCTGATCCGGTTTATTCCATATACCATTACAACCGGCTTTACAACCGGTATCGCAGTGACCATTTTTATCGGCCAGATCAAGGATTTCCTGGGACTTACCTTCAGGGAATCACCGGTGGAGACCATGGAGAAGCTGGGCCAGGTTATCTCCTGCATGGATACCCTGAACCTTCAGGCCCTGGCAGTGGGAGCTGTGTCACTGGCCATTCTCATTCTGTGGCCCAGGTTCTTTAAGAAGGTGCCGCCTTCATTGATTGCCGTTGCGGCTGCAGCGGTGCTGGTTAAGGGAATGGGCCTGAGGGTCAATACCATAGGGGATTTGTATACCATTTCCTCCGGCCTTCCCGCGTTCCATCTGCCGAATATCAGCTTCAGCCTGGTACAGAAGGTGATGCCGGACGCCATTACCATAGCCGTGCTGGCTGCCATTGAATCCCTGCTTTCCTGTGTGGTGGCAGACGGAATGATAGGCGGAAAGCACAACTCCAACGCAGAGCTGGTGGCCCAGGGAGTGGGCAACGCGGCCTCAGCGCTTTTCGGAGGCATTCCGGCCACAGGCGCCATCGCAAGGACAGCTGCCAACATAAAGAACGGAGGGCGCAGCCCGGTGGCCGGCATGGTCCACGCGGCGGTGCTTCTGCTGATCCTGGTATTCCTTATGCCCTATGCGGCTCTGATTCCCATGCCTGCCATAGCGGCCATCCTGTTTATGGTGGCTTACAATATGAGTGAGTGGCGGTCCTTTGCAGATGTGGTGAAGACAGCGCCCAAAAGTGACACGGCCGTGCTGGTGCTGACCTTTTTTCTCACAGTGGTGTTCGATCTGGTCATGGCCATCGGCGTGGGACTGGCCCTGGCCTGTCTGCTGTTCATGAAGCGCATGGCGGATGTGTCTGATATTTACGGATGGAAGTACGCAGAGGATTACGAGGAGAGCACGGACAGGGAGCGCATTGACTTAAAACCAGTGCCCAGGCAGGTTATGGTGTTTGAGGTGAACGGTCCCATGTTCTTTGGTGCGGCGGACAAGATTGGACAGATTCCCCTGGATTCAGACAAGAAGGTTCTGATTCTGCGGATGAGAAGCGTTCCCGCCATGGATGCAACCGCCCTGAACAGTCTTAAGAAGCTGAACGCCAGGTGCCGCAAGGCCCGCATCACCATGATTCTTTCCCATGTAAACGAACAGCCCCTGTCTGTGATGGAGAAAGCAGGATTTGATAAGGAGATAGGAAGGGAAAACATAGCGCCCCGCATCGACGATGCAATCTGCCGGGCAGGGGAAATCCTCTCAGAGGCCAATGCAGCCGATTGACAGAAACAGGCAGTCAGTATAAACTGGAACATAGTAACGGGTGACAGAATATTTCCGGTTATACAGGAATAAATTGGGAATACCAAAGAACAGGAAAGAGGACAGGGATATGAAGGTTGTGGATATGCACTGCGATACCATTGCGGAAATCTATAAGGACCATAAGAAGGGAGGCAGGCAGTCCATCCTGGAGAACCAGATGATGCTGGATTTGAAAAAGATGCAGGCAGGGGATTACGGGCTGCAGAATTTTGCCCTGTATGTCAATCTGGAACAGGCCAAGGGAAGGCCCTTTGAATTCTGCATGGAACTTCTCGATACCTTCTACCAGGAAATGGAAGCCCATGAGGATATCATAGGAATCGTCAGATCCTACGAGGATATCAGCAGAAACTGGGAGCAGGGCAGGATGTCGGCCCTTCTCACAGTGGAGGAAGGCGGGACCTGCCAGGGTAAAACGGCGTTTCTGCGGGATTTTTACCGGCTGGGTGTGCGCATGATGACCCTGACCTGGAATTTCCCCAATGAGCTGGCATTTCCCAATGCCAGGATGACAGAGGAGGACGGCACCTTCAGGATGGCGCCGGATACAGAGCATGGACTTACGGATACCGGGATTGCATTTGTGGAGGAGATGGAGCGCCTGGGAATGATCATTGATATTTCCCACCTGAATGACGCAGGCATATGGGATGTGTTCCGGCATACCAGAAAACCTTTTGTGGCCAGCCATTCCAACGCAAGGGCCATGGCTTCCCATCCAAGGAACCTGACCGATGATATGATACGCGCTCTGGCGGAACGCGGCGGCGTCATGGGCATCAATTACTGCACTGCCTTTCTGCGGGACTTCGGACCGGGGGAAGAGCAGTTAAGCCGCATATCCGACATGGTGGAGCATATGAAGCATATTCGGAAAATTGGCGGCATCGGCTGTATCGGGCTGGGTTCCGACTTTGACGGAATCAGCGGGAATCTGGAGATGGGGGATGCGGGAAAGCTCCCCATGCTGGCGCATGCCATGGAAAGGGAAGGCTTTACCCCTTTGGAAATAGAAGCTGTATTCTGTAAAAATGTGCTCCGGGTGTATAAGGAGGTCCTGTAGCGGGAAAAACTTTACACAAGTTTTACATTCCCATGAGGTGGATTTTACTTCAGTCTGGTATGCTGTTTACATAGGCTGTATGCCGGGAAAGGCGGTAGTTGGAAAATGGAACGGATTTATATTATTGAAGATGATGAAAACATCATGAATCTGTTGAAAATTGCCCTGGAGGGCTTTGGATATGCGGCGGAAGGGTTTGAAACCGCGGAGGAAGGCCTGGCCAGGATGAGGGAGGAAAAGCCGGACCTGGTAATCTTTGACTGGATGCTTCCGGGGATGGACGGCACAGAGGCCATCAAGGAGGTAAGAAATACGGAGCAGTTAAAATATGTGCCCATCATGCTCCTGACGGCCAAGGAAAAGGAGCTTGACAAGGTGGTTGGGCTGGACTGCGGGGCAGACGATTACATGGTAAAACCCTTTGGGGTTCTGGAGCTGTCGGCCCGCATCCGCAGCCTGCTGCGCAGGACCAAACGGGAGGAGGACAGGGATGTGTTGTTCTACCAGGACATCCAGGTCAACCGCAAGACCAGGGAAGTGTCAAGCGGCGGCCGGCTGGTAGAGCTTACACTGAAGGAATTTGAGCTGTTGGTTTATCTGCTGGAGAACCAGTCCAGGGTGGTGACCAGGGATGAACTGCTCAACCGCATCTGGGGTTATGAGTACGATGGAGAGACCAGAACCCTTGACATGCACATCCGCACCCTTCGCCAGAAGCTGGGAGAAGAGGGCGGTGCCTGCATTAAGACGGTCCGGGGCGTGGGCTACCGTATGGTGAGATAACATGACAGGAAACCAAGGAGGAAGACATGCGTAAAGCATTATTGGAACGTTTTATCCTGGTACTTTTGGCGGCGCTGTGTATTAACAGCGTCATCTTTTATATTGCCAGCAGCAAAATGATGTTAAAAAACTCCAAAAATGATATGACCTACACCATCAAGGCCGTGGACAGCATCCTGGATTATGACAGGGACTTAATGGAGCAGATGGAGCGCCTGGAGGCGTTTACGGACCAGGATTCCAGCAGGGTGACCCTTATAAAGTCGGATGGAACCGTTGTAACAGATTCTGACGCGGATGCCGAGTACCTGGACAACCACCAGGGACGTGAGGAGATACAGGCAGCCATGGAGCACGGGGAGGGGTATGCCAGACGCTATTCCAAAACACTGGGAAAAACCATGCTCTATGTGGCCTGCCGCTCTGAGTATTCAGACATGGTGCTCCGCCTGGCCGTGCCCTATTCCGGCATACAGGAATACCTTCCCATGCTGTTTCCGGCAGCCATTTTAAGCTTCCTTATGGCCATGGTCTGCTCCGTGGTGACCACCAGGCGCTTTGTGTCATCGGTCACCAGACCCCTGCGCGATATCTCGAAAGCCGTGATGAAGGTAAAGGGGGATTACACGGAGCTGCAGTTTGAAAGCTGCCAATACCCTGAAATCAACGTCATAGCCGGGACCATCATGAATATGTCAAAGGACGTAAAGGAATATTTAAGCCAGATTGAAAAGGAAAAACAGATTCGCCAGGAATTTTTCAGCAACGCGTCCCATGAGCTTAAGACTCCTATCACCTCCATCCAGGGCTACGCGGAGTTACTGGAGAGCGGCATGATTCAGGATGACGGCCTGAAGCTGGATTTCGCAAAGAGAATCAAGAAGGAGGCCGCTGGAATGACAGGGCTTATCAACGACATTCTGATGATATCCCGCCTGGAATCCATGGATGCCGAGGTAATGTTTTCCGATGTGAGAATCAGCGTGCTTCTCCAGGAGATCATGGACAGCCTAAAGCCGCTGGCCGCCTCCTGCCAGGTGTTTCTCCATGTGGACTGCAAGCCCCTGTGTATCCGTGCTAACCTGCAGCAGATGAAGGAGCTGTTTACCAACCTGGCCACCAATGCCATCAAGTACAACCGGCCCGGAGGCCAGGTGTGGATTACGGTGGGGGAACAGGGAGATGACATGCTGGTAAGGGTAAAGGACAACGGCGTGGGAATTCCAAAGGAAAGCCTGGACCGCATATTCGAGCGGTTCTACAGGGTGGATAAGGGCCGCAGCCGCAAACAGGGCGGTACGGGGCTGGGGCTGTCCATTGTGAAACACATCGTGAATTTTTACCATGGAACCATCCATGTGACCTCTGAGTTAGACAAGGGCACAGAGTTTACTGTCACCATTCCTCTCGATATGCATAAATAAGAATGGAAATATCTGCAAAAAACACCAGTTTTTCACTTTATTACTTTAAAATCACAGAAATTTAAAGTAATAAAATTGACGGCGCAATTTTTTTGTAGTATGATAGGAAAAGTCCTGACAGAGGACGAATTCTTATGTGGAAAGAGGAGATAGTATTATGAAAAAGACATCAAAAATCATGTCCCTGGTTTTAGCCGGCGCCATGGTTCTGTCCATGACGGCCTGCGCAGGCAATACGGCTGAAACCACGTCAGCTGCTGCCAAGACCCAGGAGACAGCAGCTGATACGGCTTCAAAGGCGGAGGAGACAACCGGGGCAGAGGCCTCAGAGAGTGAGACTGCTGCAAAGGCAGAGGGAACCACCTATAAGATTGGCGTACTCCAGCTGGTGCAGCACACCGCCCTGGACGCTGCCAATGACGGTTTCATTGCTGCTTTAGACGACGCTGGAATCGCTTACGAGGTTGACCAGCAGAATGCTTCCGGCGACCAGTCAGCCTGCCAGACAGTGGCGTCCAAGTTCGCCAATGAGAAGAAGGATTTGATTCTGGCCATCGCCACACCGGCTGCCCAGGCCATGGTGGGCGCAGTGGAAGATACCCCTGTCCTGATTACCGCAGTGACAGACCCGGCTGAATCCGGTCTGGTTGACACCAATGAAAAGCCGGGAGCAAATGTTACAGGAACCTCTGACCTGACTCCTGTGAAGGAGCAGATTGACCTGCTTAAGCAGCTGGTTCCGGAAGCCAAGACCGTGGGCGTGCTGTACTGCTCCGCAGAGTCCAACTCCAAGATCCAGGCTGACATGGCAAAGGAAGCCATTGCGGCGGCAGGCATGGAGAGTAAGGAATACACGGTATCCAGTTCCAATGAGATTCAGACCGTGGTACAGTCCATGGTAGGTGCCGTGGATGCGGTTTACGCCCCAACGGACAACGTAATCGCAGCAGGTATGGCCACAGTTGGAATGGTGGCAGGAGACAACAATCTGCCGGTTATCTGCGGCGAGGCAGGCATGGTGCAGAACGGCGGACTGGCTACATACGGCATTGATTATTACCAGCTGGGATACATGACCGGCCAGCAGGCTGTGAAAATCCTCACCGAGGGAGCGTCACCGGCTGATATGCCGATTGAGTACCTGCCGGCTGAGAAGTGCGAGCTGACAGTGAACGAGGAAACAGCCCAGACACTTGGGATTGATGTATCCGGATTAAAATAGACAGTCAGGCAGCTCAGGATGATACAGGCGGTGCTGCGGGGCAGAGACGGTGAAAACCGCTTTGGCCTGCAGCACCCTCTTTTCGGTCATCGGGCAAAATGGCGTCATCGGGCAAAATAGCGGCCATCGGATAAAATGGCGTCCGGCAAAGAAGGTAGATGGTTTGCTCAAGCTGTAAGGCTTCCGGGAACAGCGGTTTGGGCAAGCTATTTACATCATCAAATGATACAAAGGAATAGAGACGGAAAGGGAGGTAAATATAAGATATGAATTTTGCGAATCTGATGCAGGGCATGGGCCCCAATCTGTTAGATGCAGTGGGACAGGGCGTGCTCTGGGGAATCATGGTGCTGGGGGTATACATCACCTTCAAGCTTCTGGACATTGCGGATTTGACCGTAGACGGAAGCTTTGCACTGGGAGGCTGCGTCTGTGCCACGCTGATTGTGGGCAGGGGAATGAATCCGGTGGCAGCCCTGTTTATAGCCACCCTGGCAGGAATGGCGGCGGGTTTTGTGACAGGCATCCTTCACACGGTATTTGAGATACCTTCCATACTGGCCGGAATTCTGACCCAGATATCCCTGTGGTCCATCAACCTGTGGATTATGGGAGGAAGCAGCAACATTCCCCTTCTCAAGTCCAAGTCCATTGTGACCATGGTTTCTTCCGCCACGGGCTTTAACCAGGCCCAGGCGTCCCAGGTCATCGGCATCGCGGCAGCCATACTTATGGTTGTCGTGATGTACTGGTTCTTCGGCACGGAGATAGGCAGCGCCCTGAGGGCAACGGGAAATAACGAGGACATGATCCGCGCCCTGGGGGTCAATACCAAGTGGACCAAGCTGCTGGCACTGATGCTCAGCAACGGTCTGGTGGGCATGTCCGGCGCCCTGGTGTGCCAGGGGCAGAAGTACGCGGATATCCAGATGGGTACCGGAGCCATTGTTATTGGACTGGCAGCCATTGTCATCGGGGAGGTGCTCTTTGGCTGGTTCCGCAACTTTGCCCTTAAGCTGTCAGCGGCAGTCATCGGCTCCGTGATCTATTTTGTCATCCGGGCCTTTGTCATTAAGATGGGCATGAATCCGAATTATATGAAGCTTTTATCCGCCATTGTGGTTACCCTGGCTCTCTGTATCCCGGTAGCTGCCAATAAATGGAGGACCTACAAGGAATACTCGGAAGGGGGGAATGTATAATGCTGATCATGACCAATGTGCGCAAAACATTCAACAAAGGCACCATCAATGAGAAGAAGGCATTAAACGGCATTGACCTGACCCTGAACGACGGGGATTTTGTGACGGTCATCGGGGGAAACGGAGCGGGCAAGTCCACCATGCTCAACATGATAGCCGGCGTGTACCCCATTGATTCCGGAAAGATTGAGATTGACGGTGTGAATATATCCAGGCAGCCCGAATACAAGCGGGCCAAATACATTGGCCGGGTGTTCCAGGACCCTATGAAGGGCACGGCGGCCGGCATGGAAATACAGGAAAATATGGCCCTGGCTTTCAGAAGGGGCCAGAAAAGAGGGCTGGGATGGGGAATCAGGGCCAATGAGAAAGACTATTACCACGACCTGCTGACCAGGCTGGGACTGGGCCTTCAGAACCGCATGAGCAGTAAGGTGGGACTGCTCTCAGGCGGCCAGAGACAGGCCCTTACCCTTCTCATGGCAACACTGCAAAAGCCCAAGCTTCTCCTGCTGGATGAGCACACGGCAGCCCTGGACCCGCAGACGGCCAGGAAGGTGCTGGACCTGACTAATGAGATGGTGACGGAGCAGAACCTGACAGCTCTTATGGTGACCCATAATATGAAGGACGCTATCCAGATAGGAAACCGGCTTATCATGATGAATGACGGGCGGATTATCTATGACGTATCCGGCAGGGAAAAGCAGAACCTGACCGTAGAGGACCTTCTTGCCAAGTTTGCAGAGGCCAGCGGGGGACAGTTTGCCAATGACCGCATGCTGCTCTCAAAGTAATCCCTATCAGGCGGTAAAATTGCCGGTTTCCGGGGCATTTCATGTAAATACTTCGGGGACCGGCAAAATTTAAGAAATTTTTCACATTTTCGAGTCTGTTTTTATGATATACTTAACGTCATATGAGCTTTTATGGCGAATAATGAGTTGGAGATTATAGAATCATGCTTGAACATAAGGATTATCTATCGAGCCTGAACAAGGCCAGAAAAAAACGGAATCAACGTCTGGACCCCAGATACCTGGTGCTTCTGCTGGCTGCCATCGCAGCAGTGGGAATCATTGTGCTGGGAGTAAAGTCAGTCAAGAAGCCGGTATCCGGCAAAGCAGCGGGACCGGCCCCCACGGGACAGGTGGGAAACGCCACCCCGGCCCAGGCAGATCCGGCCGGTGTTTCCCCGGAGGAGGAAGCAGCTCAGAAGGAAGCCCAGGAGATTGACAATGTAATCAGCTCCTACAGCAATCTGGGTATCGTGCAGGTGTCCGGCTACCTCAACATAAGGGAGACTCCAAGCACTGACGGCAAGATCATAGGTAAGCTGTCAGGAGACGGAGCCTGCGAGATTCTGGCGACGGAAGGGGACTGGTCCCACATCACCTCCGGCGGGGTGGAGGGCTACATCAGCAACCAGTACCTTCTGACCGGAGACGAAGCCAGGGAAAAGGCAAAGGAGCTTGTTAAGCTGCGTGCCACGGTGACGGCGGACAACCTGAACATCCGTCAGGCCCCTGCCCTGGATCCGGGAAATGTTATCGGACAGGCCTTAAAGGGAGAGCGCTACGTGGTCAAGGGACTGGAGGACGGCTGGATTCAGATAGAGGAGGGATATATTTCCTCTGAATATGCTGAGGTGGCCTATTCCCTGAACGAAGGACGTAAAATGGATATGAAGGCCATGGCCATCAACCAGTATGACAATCTGGTGATTTCCAAGGTGAACAACTACCTGAACGTGCGCCAGGAGCCAAAGTCAGACGGCAAGATTATAGGTAAGATGACCAGCAAGGCGGCAGGCGAGATCCTGGAGACCCTGGACGGCTGGTATAAGATTAAGTCAGGCCCCATCATCGGTTATATCTCGGCAGACCCCCAGTACACGGCCACAGGCCAGGAGGCAAAGGATATAGCCATGCAGAACGCCACCCTCAAGGCGGTTATCAACACAGACGTGCTGAATGTACGCACGGAGCCCAATACGGAGGCCAAAATCTGGACCCAGATTGTAAAGGACGAGCGTTATCCGGTTGTGGCTCAGTTAGACGGCTGGGTGGAGATTGATCTGGATTCCGTGGATGAAGAGGACGGAAGCAAGGTGGATAAGGCGTTTATTTCCACCAGGGACAACAACGTGGAGGTGCGCTACGCGCTGAACGAGGCCATCAAGTTCTCACCTGCTGAGGTGGCGGCCAACAACGCGGCGTCCAGGCGTTCCAAAGTGGTGAATTACGCCCTTCAGTTTGTGGGCAACCCCTATGTATGGGGCGGAACCAGCCTGACTAAGGGTGTGGACTGTTCCGGATTCACCATGCAGGTCATGAAACAGTTCGGTGTGTCCCTTCCACATTATTCCGGCTCCCAGGCCAAGATGGGCAAGGCGGTTACCTCCGGCAACATGCGTCCCGGCGATTTGATATTCTACGCGGGCAGCGGCGGACAGGTAAACCATGTAGCCATCTACATCGGCAACGGCCAGGTAGTCCATGCGGCCAGCCGTAAGAGCGGTATCAAGATTTCCACCTGGAATTACAGGTCGCCGGTTGCTATCAGGAATGTGTTGGGCGACTAGATTAAAAAAATGGTATTTTATTCAGAAAGCCGGTCAGCAGTCTCTGCTGGCCGGTTATTTTTGCGCGAAACTCTGTAAAAGACAGCGCATATTTTATGGTTCACGGTGCAGACTATCCTTAATTGATGAATGTTCACGAAAGGGTGGTCTGATTATGGGACAAGGAAAAAACAACAGGAAAAAAAGAGACAGTCAGGCGGAAAACGGAAACGGACAGGTACGCCAGCAGGACGATGAAGCCAAAAAGCTTGAAAAGGAAATAGAAGAAAAGGAAGACAATAAGCTGGAGGAGTATGGCCAGGTCATTCTGGAGGACAACCGCAGGCAGAGGAAAATCCATCTCATCACGATCATTGGGGAGGTGGAGGGACATGAGAATTCCTCCGGGAGCAGCAAAACCACAAAATACGACCATATACTGCCGAAGCTGGCTGAAATAGAGGATGACGACAGTGTGGACGGACTTCTGGTGCTGCTTAACACTTCGGGAGGGGATGTGGACGCGGGTCTTGCCATCGCGGAAATGATTGCGTCCCTCAGTCTTCCCACCGTATCGCTTGTGTTAGGCGGAAGCCACTCCATCGGGGTTCCCCTGGCCGTGTCCACAAATTATTCCTTCATCGTGCCGTCCGGCACCATGATGATCCATCCGGTGCGGATGACGGGGATGGTTATAGGCACATCCCAGACCTACGAGTATTTTGAAATGATACAGGACCGCATACTCACGTTTGTATCAAACCATGCCGATATCGCCTATGACCAGCTGAGGGAGCTGATGCATAATACAAAGATGCTGACCAGGGACCTGGGCACTGTTCTGGTGGGAACCCAGGCCGTGGAGGCGGGACTTATCAACCAGGTGGGAGGCATCAAGGAAGCCCTTGGAAAGCTTTATGCCATGATTGATGATCGGGAACGCAGGCGGTAGATTCCGTCTTTTGAAACAATCCACTTGAATTTTAACCTCAAATATAGCATAATATAAGTTAACTGTATAAATGAGACAGCCTGCTGTGGGAATGGGAGGCTGATACGGTATGACAACTTGTAAGAGAATGACAGGAGGCTGTATCAAGTGGCTGAAACAACAAAACGACAGCAGAGTGGGAACAGAAAACCGGGAAGGCCAAAGGGAAGCACGTCCAAAAAGACAGGCACTTCCTCCAAAAGCCGCGGGACATCCGGAAAAAAGGCCTATGAACAGGATAATACGGAATTCATGAGAGCAGAAGTGGTCATCATCTGCTCTTTTGCTGTTGCCATTCTTTTATTTCTGAGCAATTTCAAGCTGTGCGGCGTGGTGGGCGATGTGCTGCGCGGAGTACAGCTGGGAATATTTGGAATGGTGGGATATCTATTCCCCATACTGATATTTGTGGGCACCTGTTTCCATCTGTCCAATCAGGGAAACATCCATGCTGCCATGAAGCTGGCAGCCGTGGCAGGGGCTGTGATTACGGTCTGCGGGCTGCTGCAGCTGGCCTTCGGTACGGTTCCGGCCGGCGCGAAGTGGATGGAATATTATAAGCAGTCCACCCTGACCGGTACGGGCGGCGGATGGCTGGGAGGCGTCCTTACCTCCTTCCTTACCATCGGACTGGGGAAGCCGGGAACCTTTCTGGTTCTGGTGGTCCTGTTCATCATCTGCATGGTATGCATCACGGAGCGCTCTTTTGTGTCTGCTGTGAAGCGGGGAGGGGACAAGGCTTACCAGTATGCCAGAGAGGATATGGACCGGCGCAGGGAGCTTCACGCCATACGGGAGGAGGAGCGCAGGCGCATCCGCGAGGAACAGAGGGTGAGGGGCGTTAATCTGAATGCCACCAGGCTGATGACACCTGAGGAAGAGGATTATGACGAGGAGGCATTTGACCGTGAGTTTGGAGCGGATCTGGAGGAAATGCCGGAAATGCCTGAAATGCCCGATACATACGAGAAGGACTGGGGCCCGGCCCAGACAGCCGGCGCAAAGGACAGCCTGCCGCCGGATGAGTTTGTGGGCAGGTTTGACCCGCCTTTGGAGCCGGGGACCGATGCCGGGGATTCCTACGACACGGATGAACTGGGGGCCCTGGCCAGGTCTATAGAGGGCCACAGCCGTTTGGGACGCCGGGAAGAAGCGCCGGTGGTCACCGGCATTCTTGTGGAGGACGAGTATGGGACACATGATGGGGAGGACTATGACACCATCCATGTGAAGAAGGATTTAAAGACCCTGGAGGAGATGGAGTTTCATGTCAGGTCCTCTGCGGACAGGGACGAGAATCCTGTAAACGGTTATGACCATGACCGGGGCCGTGAGGATACGGTTCCCTGGGAAGAAGAATATGGGACATCTGGGGATATGGCAGAAGGAGCTGCCTTGTCTGCTGAAAGCGCGGGTACGGCCGGCCTTCACGGGACAGGACTGCACGGAGCCGCAGACCATGAGGCGGGAATTCCTGAAACGGATGTTCCGGAAACAGATATCTATGAGACAGACCCGTCGGAACAGGGTATCAATTATGACAGCATATTTGTGCCGGAGGAGCCCAAGCGGGTGGTTACGGCATCAGGCAAGGTTATAGAGACTGAGACAGAACTTCTCCAGAAAAAGATTGAGAAGAAGCGGGAGGAGGCCGGACAGACCGATTCCAATATGGCGGTGGCCCAGGAAATCAAGGAAAAGGAAGAGGCAGTAAAGAAGGAATATGTGTTCCCGCCTACTACCCTGCTTAAGAAGGGGGCTAAGAATGCCGGTTCCTTTTCTGGGGATGAGTATAAGGCCACGGCCATTAAGCTGCAGCAGACTCTCCATAACTTTGGTGTTGGGGTGACGGTTACAAATATCAGCTGCGGTCCTGCTGTGACCCGGTATGAGCTTTTGCCGGAGCAGGGCGTGAAGGTCAGCAAGATAGTGGGGCTGACCGACGATATCAAGCTGAGTCTGGCTGCGGCGGATATCCGTATTGAGGCGCCCATTCCCGGCAAGTCGGCGGTGGGAATCGAGGTGCCCAACAAAGAGAACAACATGGTATACCTGAGGGATTTGCTGGAAGCGGAATCGTTTAAGAACCATAAGTCACGTCTGGCCTTTGCCGTGGGCAAGGATATCGGCGGACAGGTGGTGGTGACGGACATCGGAAAGATGCCCCATCTGCTTATTGCAGGCGCCACTGGTTCCGGTAAATCGGTGTGTATCAATACCCTGATTATGAGCATCATTTTCAAGTCCAAACCAGAGGATGTGAAGATGATTATGGTGGACCCCAAGGTGGTGGAGCTCAGTGTCTATAACGGAATCCCCCATCTGCTTATCCCGGTGGTGACAGACCCCAAGAAGGCCTCAGGGGCACTGAACTGGGCTGTGGCCGAGATGACGGACCGCTATAAGAAGTTTGCGGAGTGCAATGTCAGGGATTTAAAGGGCTACAATGAAAGAGTTGAAAAGATAAAGGATATAGAGGATGACAAAAAGCCGGTGAAGATGCCCCAGATTGTCATTATCATCGACGAGCTGGCAGACCTTATGATGGTGGCTCCGGGAGAAGTGGAGGATGCTATCTGCCGTCTGGCCCAGCTGGCCCGTGCTGCGGGAATCCATCTGGTCATTGCAACCCAGAGGCCGTCGGTCAATGTCATCACCGGACTGATTAAGGCCAATGTGCCGTCCAGAATTGCTTTTGCCGTGTCTTCAGGCGTGGACTCCAGGACCATTATTGATATGAACGGGGCCGAGAAGCTGCTGGGAAAGGGCGACATGCTCTTTTATCCGGCTGGATTCCCCAAACCCCAGCGTGTACAGGGCGCCTTTGTGTCCGATGAGGAAGTGGGCCGGGTGGTGGAATTCCTGACAGAACAGGGCATGGTGGCGGAATATAATCCGGAAGTGGAGAGCCGTGTCTCTTCCCCGTCCATGGACGGAGGAAGCGGGGCTTCTGAACGGGATGAGTACTTTGTCCAGGCTGGCAGGTTTATCATTGAAAAAGAAAAGGCATCCATCGGCATGCTCCAGAGGATGTTTAAGATTGGCTTCAACCGGGCTGCCCGGATTATGGACCAGCTGGCGGAAGCAGGGGTAGTGGGCGAGGAAGAGGGTACCAAGCCCAGGAAAGTGCTTATGAGCATGGAAGAATTTGAGGAACTGCTGGAGCAGGGGTATTAGAAACTGTTCCCTGAAAGCGCGGCGCATGCGGGCCGGAGCAGGGGAACAGGGGTGTATGGGGAAACAAGAGCAGCGGCTGCCGGCAAGGGCAGCAGCGGCCGGTGCTTTTGAATAAAACGTTGACGGACCTGCAAAGGCGGGAAACCGTGGGGCGTAATATAAGAGGAGGAACAAAAATATGAAATCAGATATTGAGATTGCGCAGGAGGCCGTGATGCAGCCCATTAAAGAAGTGGCTGCTGCTTACGGAATCGGGGAGGATGACCTGGAGCTTTACGGTAAATACAAAGCAAAGCTGACAGATGAACTCTGGGAGCAGGTAAAGGACCGTCCCAACGGAAAGCTGGTGCTGGTAACAGCCATCAATCCAACACCGGCAGGAGAAGGAAAGACCACCACCACGGTTGGTCTGGGCGAGGCATTTGGAAAGATGGGAAAGAAGGCCATCATAGCCCTCAGAGAGCCTTCCCTGGGCCCCTGCTTCGGCGTTAAGGGAGGAGCAGCCGGCGGCGGTTATGCCCAGGTTGTGCCCATGGAGGATTTAAACCTGCATTTTACAGGTGATTTCCATGCCATTACCTCCGCCAATAACCTGTTGGCAGCTCTCTTAGACAACCATATCCAGCAGGGCAATGCCCTGGGGATTGACCCAAGGCAGATCCAGTGGAAGCGCTGTGTGGACATGAATGACCGCGTTCTGCGCAACATCGTGGTGGGCCTGGGAGCAAAGGGAGACGGCATGGTCAGGGAGGATCACTTTGTCATTACAGTGGCTTCTGAAATCATGGCGATCCTGTGCCTGGCAGACAACATGGAGGATTTAAAAAACCGTCTGGGCAAGATTATTGTGGCCTATAATTTTGCAGGAGAGCCTGTGACCGCAGAGCAGCTCCATGCAGTGGGCTCCATGGCAGCCCTCCTTAAGGAAGCGTTAAAGCCCAACCTGATCCAGACCCTGGAGCACACAGGCGCCCTGGTACACGGAGGCCCGTTTGCCAACATCGCCCACGGATGCAACAGCGTGAGGGCCACGAAGACAGCTCTGAAGCTGGCAGACGTGGTAGTGACAGAGGCCGGCTTCGGTGCTGACCTGGGAGCTGAGAAGTTCCTTGACATCAAGTGCCGCAAGGCAGGGCTTAAGCCGGACGCAGTGGTTCTGGTGGCTACGGTCAGGGCCCTTAAGTACAACGGCGGCGTGCCCAAGGACCAGCTGTCAGCTGAGAATCTGGAAGCCCTTGAAAAGGGCATTGTCAATCTGGAGAAGCACATTGAGAACCTCCAGAAGTTCGGCGTGCCTGTGGTGGTTACTCTCAATTCCTTCATATCCGATACCGAGGCAGAATATGCTTATATCAAGAAGTTCTGCGAAGACAGGGGATGCGAGTTCGCTCTGTCCGAGGTATGGGCAAAGGGCGGCGAGGGCGGCATTGCCCTGGCTGAAAAGGTAATGGAGACACTGGAGAACAAGCCAACCCAGTACCATGTACTCTATCCGGATGAGATGAGCCTTAAGGATAAGATTAACACCATTGCAAAAGAGATTTACGGAGCAGACGGCGCTTCCTTTGCACCGGCCGCTGCCAAGGCATTAAAGCGCATTGAGGATATGGGCTTTGGAAACCTGCCGGTGTGTATGGCCAAGACCCAGTATTCCCTGTCGGATGACCAGACCAAGTTGGGGCGGCCCGCGGGCTTTACCATCAATGTAAGGGATGCCTATGTATCAGCAGGAGCAGGCTTCGTGGTGGCGCTTACAGGTTCCATCATGACCATGCCGGGACTTCCGAAGAAACCGGCAGCAGACAGCATTGATGTGGATGAGAACGGTAAGATTACCGGACTTTTCTAGGAAATGGGCCTGGCCCGGCGCATCCGAAAAAGGAGCGCCGGGCCAGGATATATTTTGGCATAATATAAGTTGCACGAAAAAGAAATGAGGTATTGATATGATACTTAGAACCTGGTTGAATGAGCTGGATTATGAACTTGTCAGAGGAAGCCTGGATGTGGAGGTCACAGAGGTGGTCTACGACTCCAGAAAGGCAGTGCCCGGAGCTGTGTTTGTGTGTATGGCGGGGACCCGGGTGGATTCCCACCGGTTTGTACCGGATGTGCTGCGCGCTGGCGTCCGCGTCCTTGTGACGGAGCGGGACATTGAGGAGGAATTGGCTGCCTCAGGACTTGCGGAGGATGAGATGGGCCGGGTGACAATACTTAAGACAGCAGAGGCCAGGAGAGGCCTGGCTCTTCTCTCGGCAGCCAGGTTCGGTTATCCTGCGTCCAAAATGATTACCATTGGCGTGACGGGAACAAAGGGAAAGACCACCACCACCCATATGATAAAAGCCATTCTTGAAGCGGCAGGAAAAAAGGTGGGGATGATAGGCACCACAGGCACGGTGATCAATGGACAGGTGACCCCTACCATGAATACCACGCCGGAATCCTATGAACTGCACCAGTCCTTTGCGAAAATGGCGGAGGCAGGCTGCCAGTATATGATTATGGAGGTGTCCTCCCAGGGAATCAAGATGCACCGGGTGGACGGCCTCGCCTTTGATTACGGCATTTTCACCAATATATCCCCGGACCACATCGGGCCGGATGAGCACGCTGATTTTGCGGAATATCTCTGCTGTAAATCACGTCTTTTGAGCATGTGCAGGATAGGGCTGGTAAACTTAAACGACGGGCATTTTAAAGAAATCGTAAAGGACGCGTCCTGCCGGCTTTATACGTACCGCGTAAAGGAGGACGGGGAGACGAAGGCAGACTTTGAAGCCTCAAACGTCCGGTATGTGTCCCGGCCGGATTTTGTGGGCACTGAGTTTGATGTCACAGGGAACCTGGACATGGATGTCCGTCTGGGAATTCCCGGCCTGTTCAACGTGGACAATGCCCTGGCAGCCCTGTGCGTATGCTCCTTCCTGGGACTTCCAAAAGATAGGATTGTCCACGCCCTGGAGCACATACGTGTCAATGGACGTATGGAAATCGTCCACACCTCATCCAGGTGTACGGTCCTGGTAGACTACGCCCACAATGCGGTAAGCATGGAGAGCCTTCTTACCACCCTGCGCCAGTATCATCCCAGGCGGCTGGTGGTGGTATTTGGATGCGGCGGCAACCGTTCCAAGGACAGACGCTACTCCATGGGCGAGATTGGAGGAAGGCTGGCCGATTTAAGCATCATCACGGCAGACAACTCCAGGTATGAAAAGGTGGAGGACATCATGGCGGATATCCGGGGAAGCATAGAAAAAACAGGAGGGGACTTTGTTGAAATTCCTGACAGAAGGGACGCAATCCGCAGCAGCATCCTTCATGCGCAGCCGGGGGATATGATAGCTGTCATCGGCAAAGGACATGAGGACTATCAGGAGATCAACGGCGTGCGCCATCATTTCCTGGACAGGGAAGTCATTGAAGAAACCATAAAAGAGTTGGGAGACGAGACACAGTATGACAGGAATAACGGTTAAGGAACTGCTTGAAGCCACAGGAGGAAACCTGCTGCATGGCCAGGAGGATCAGCATGTTAAACACATCAGCCTGGATTCCAGAAAAATGGAGGGGGATGACCTGTTTGTGCCCATAGTGGGTGAGCGGGTGGACGCCCACCGCTTTCTCTGCCAGGCAATTGCCAGCGGGGCGGCCGTGGTATTTACCAGCGAACATCACTGCGGGGAGGATGTTAAAGCCTGTGTCCGGCAGCAGTGCGGGGAAAACAGGGAGCAGGAGAGGAAAGCACTTCAGGCAGCGTGGATTGAGGTGTCTGACACGAAGAAGGCCCTTCAGGACCTGGGGAGTTTTTGCAGAAAACGCCTGCGTCTTCCCCTGGTGGGAATCACGGGAAGCGTGGGAAAGACCACTACCAGGGAAATGATAGCGGAGGCCCTGAGCGCCGGATTCAAGGTCTATAAGACACCAGGCAACAGCAACAGCCAGGTGGGGGTGCCCATTACCATTGCGGAGATCCCGCAGTCTGCTGAGATTGGCGTCATTGAGCTGGGAATGAGCGAACCCGGGGAGATGGAGCGTATTGCCAGGGTGGCCAGGGTGGACTGTGCCGTCATGACCAACATAGGAATAGCCCACATCGAACAGCTGGGATCACAGGAATGCATTCTGGAGGAAAAGCTCCATATCCAGGAGGGAATGCCGCCAGAGGGCATATTGTTCTTAAACGGCGACGACCCTCTTCTGGCCTCAGTGGTTCCGAAGGAGGGCAGGAAGAAGGTGCTGTACGGACTGGGCAGGGACTGTGACTACAGGGCAGAGGACCTGCACCTGGAAGAGGGGTATCCCGTGTTCACGGCGGTTCACGGTGACTGCAGGGTCCGGGTGCGCCTTAAGGTTATGGGAAGCCACATGGTGAGCAATGCCATGGCGGCCCTGGCAGTGGCGGATACATACGGGCTTTCCATGGAGAAGGCGGCCCTGGCCCTGGGACAGTTTAAGGGCTACAAGGGACGCCAGCAGATATTTGAATGGGGCGGCGTCACTGTCATTGACGACAGCTACAATGCCAGCCCGGTGTCCATGAAGGCCGGACTGGAGGTGCTGGACAGCGTGAAGGGAGAACGAAAGATTGCGGTCTTGGCCGACATGAAGGAGCTGGGCCCGGATACGGAAAGGTTCCATGCCGAAATAGGCGCCTACATAGGAGAACATCCACTGGACATGGTTCTTTTGCTTGGAGAGCTGGCAGCCTGCATTGGCAGCGGAATGGATGAAGCCCGCGCAGCGACGCCCCATATTGAAATAGACAGTCTGGCCCAGGCAGAAAAGTGGCTGGACGAAAACATAAGGGAGGGCGACTGCATTCTTTTTAAAGGCTCCAACAGCATGAAGCTGTCCGAGGCAGTAAAGCATCTGAAGGAAACCAGGTCATGATTCTATCTGAGTGCTTATATCTTTCCCTCATTTTGGGAAGAATGTACGATATGGACAGAAATGTCACAGAAAGTACATTCTGAATGAGATAAGGAGAAACATTGTGATGCAGCAGAAAGATGATAAAAAGATTCTCTGGCATACCCTGGCTTTTATGGCTTTTTCAACGGTCTGGGGATTTGGGAATGTGATAAACGGATTTTCGGAATACGGCGGATTAAAGGCCATTGTATCCTGGATTCTTATATTTGCCATTTATTTTGTGCCCTATGCCCTGATGGTGGGAGAGCTGGGATCCACCTTCAAGCATGCCGGAGGCGGGGTCAGCTCCTGGATTCATGAGACCATAGGGCCCAAGATGGCTTACTACGCAGGCTGGACCTACTGGGTGGTCCACATGCCCTATATATCCCAGAAGCCGAATTCCACTGTGATTGCAGCCAGCTGGGCCCTGTTCCAGGACAAGAGGGCCAGCGGCATGAACACCACGGTGATGCAGATTCTGTGCCTGGTCATTTTCCTGTTTGCCATGTATCTGTCCGGCAAGGGGATGGGGGTGCTAAAGAGGCTTGCCACATTGGCAGGTTCCGCCATGTTCATCATGTCCATGCTGTTCATTGTCATGATGGTGGCTGCTCCGGCCCTGACAGACGGTGCCTTCTTGGCCATTGACTGGTCCCCTTCGTCCTTTATACCGGATTTTAACGCCAATTTTTTTCTGAGCCTTTCCATCCTGGTTTTTGCGGTGGGAGGATGTGAGAAGATTTCCCCCTATGTAAATAAGATGAAGGATCCTTCCAGGGATTTTGCAAAGGGCATGGTAGCCCTGGCAGCCATGGTGGCCGTGACCGCCATCCTGGGCACCATTGCCCTGGGCATGATGTTTGACTCCAATCATATTCCCCAGGACCTGATGACCAACGGAGCCTACTACGCGTTCCAGAAGCTGGGTGAATATTACCATGCGGGGAATTTCTTTGTGGTGGTATACGCGCTGACCAATCTGATTGGACAGTTTTCCGTTATGGTCCTGTCCGTGGACGCGCCCCTCAGAATGCTTTTGGACAGTGCGGATTCCCGCTTTATCCCCGGCAAGATGTTTGAGAAAAATGAACACGGCACCTATGTGAACGGACACAGGCTGGTGACGCTCATTGTCTGTGTGCTGATTGTGGTCCCTGCCTTTGGCATCAGGAACGTGGACGCTCTGGTGCGCTGGCTGGTCAAGGTAAACTCGGTGTGCATGCCCCTGCGATATCTGTGGGTCTTTGTGGCATACATTGCCTTAAAAAAGGCCGGGGATGCGTTCTGCGGCGAGTACAGGTTTGTGAAGGGGAAAACAGCAGGCATCCTGGTGGGCGGCTGGTGCTTTCTATTCACGGCCTTTGCATGCCTGACAGGTATTTACTCAGAGGATCCCTTCCAGCTGGCTCTGAATATCGTGACTCCCTTTGTGCTGGTAGGACTTGGGTTCATTATGCCATGGATGGCAGCAAAGGAGAAAAAAAGTTAAGCTTCCCGCATTGCCGTGGCGATGTCTTTATGGTACAGTAGAGGAGAAATAAGAGACAAAGGAGATATCATATGAATATAGACAAAGAAGACTGCTTAAGCACAGCCAAAGAACTCATCGGTTTTCTTGAAAAAAGCCCCACCTGCTTCCACGCGGTACAGTCCATTGCGGACTGTCTTGAGGAGGCGGGCTTCACACAGCTTCATGAGGGAGAAAAGTGGGAACTCACAGAGGGCGGCTCCTACTATGTGACCAGGAACGGTTCATCCATTGTGTCCTTTAAGGTGCCGGGAAAGGCATTTTCCGGTTTCCAGATCATGGCCAGCCACAGTGATTCCCCCTCCTTTAAAATCAAGGAAAATCCGGAGATGGAGGCAGAGAACCACTATGTGAAGCTGAACGTGGAGAAATACGGCGGTATGCTGTGCGCTCCCTGGTTTGACCGTCCCCTTTCCGTGGCAGGCCGTCTGGCAGTGAAGGAGGGAAACCGCATTGCCACAAAGCTGGTAAAGGTGGACCGCGATCTGCTTATGATACCAAACCTGGCCATTCATTTTAACCGTGAGGTCAATGAGGGCTATCAGTATAATGCCCAGGTAGACATGCTGCCCTTATACGGCGGTGCGGACGCAAAGGGAACCTTTATGGAGACTGTGGCTGAGAGCGCAGGGGTCAAAAAGGAGGATATCCTGGGACACGATCTCTATCTCTACAACCGTGTGCCCGGAAGTATCTGGGGGGCCGGCGGGGAGTTCTTATCCTGCGGCCATTTAGACGACCTGCAGTGCGCATTTTCCACCTTGAAGGGATTCTTGGAGGGCGGTCATCCGGAGTGTGTAAGTGTTCACGCGGTATTTGACAATGAGGAGATAGGCAGCCTGACCAAGCAGGGAGCTGACTCCACCTTCCTGGAGGATGTGCTGAGGCGGATTAACAGCGCCATGGGAAGAAGCGAGGAGGAGTATTTGATGGCCATTGCCTCCAGCTTCATGGTCTCCGCTGACAATGCCCACGCAGCCCACCCCAACCATGGAGACAAATCAGATCCCGTAAACCGTCCCTATATGAATGAGGGAATCGTCATCAAATACAGCACAAAGTATGCCACAGACGGACTTTCAGCTGCCGTGTTCAGGGCACTGTGCCAGGAAGAGGGAGTACCCTGCCAGGCATTTACCAACCGTTCCGACAAGGCAGGAGGCTCCACTCTGGGAAATATTTCCAACAGTCATGTGGCTGTGAACACAGTAGACATCGGACTGCCCCAGCTGTCCATGCATTCCCCCTACGAGACAGTGGGAATCAAGGATACCTGTTATCTGATTCGGGCCGCAAGGAGGTTCTACAGCACCTCTATGAAGGCCATGGGTTCCGGGAGCTACGAAGTGCGGTAATGAATGCAGAAAAACAATAAAGGGCAGGCCCTGGCCTGTCCCACGGATACCCAGCCACAGACCTGAGAGGAAAAAGCGCCTCCGGGTATTATGGCTGGGTATTTGCTGGAACTATGAGAGAAAGAGGAACGTAAGATATGTTTTCCAGAAAACAAATGATAAAACTTCTGGCCCCCCTTATTGTGGAACAAATCATGGCAGTGCTGGTGGGAATGGTGGACGTGGTGATGGTGGCCGCAGTGGGGGAATCCGCGGTCTCCGGCGTTTCCCTGGTGGATTCCATCAGCGTCTTAATCATACAAATCATGGGAGCCCTGGCTACCGGAGGCGCCGTTATTTCGGCCCAGTACCTGGGCAAGGAGCAGCCCAGGGATGCCAGAAAGGCAGCCGGGCAGCTGGTCCTGGTGACCTTGCTTCTCTCAGTCATCATTGCCGGGACAGCTCTTGCAGGGGGACGCCACCTGCTGGGGGGTATATTTGGAAAAGTGGAACAGGACGTAATGGACAACGCCCAGACCTATTTCTGGATCACAGCCCTGTCATATCCCTTTATCGGACTCTACAATGCCTGCGCAGCCCTGTTCCGTTCCATGGGCAACTCAAAGGTATCCATGATGACTTCCTTTGTCATGAATATGATTAACATTATAGGAAATGCAATCTGCGTGTTCGGCCTTAAGATGGGTGTGGCCGGAGTGGCCTGGCCCACCCTCATAAGCCGTGTGACAGCAGCCTTTATGATGTTTGTCCTTATACAGAACCGGAACAATACCATTCGTCTCAACAGCTGGAAGTTCCTGATTCCGGACCGCCATATGATAAAGAATATCCTGTCCATCGGAATTCCCAACGGGCTGGAAAACGGCATGTTCCAGTTTGGCAAGATATTCCTTCAGAGTCTTGTCTCCTCCCTTGGCACAGTATCCATAGCCAGCTTTGCCGTGGCCAGTAACCTGGTGACCGTGCTCTATCTTCCGGGAAATGCCATCGGTTTAGGACTGGTGACCATAGTGGGCCAATGCGTTGGCGCAGGCCGTCTGAAGGAAGCCAAGAGCGACACCAAATCCCTTATTATGGTGGTCTATGGAATCCTGGCCGTATTCAGCACAGCCATGGTCATCTGGTCCGGTCCGCTGGTGGGAATCTATCATCTGTCCCCCCAGGCAGCCCTTATGGCCCGTGAGCTGATCCTGATCCACAGCATAGCCATGGTTATATGGCCCCTGGCCTTCACCATCCCCCATGCCCTGAGGGCCTCCTTGGACGCCAAATTCACCATGGCAGTGTCCGTATTCTCCATGTGGGTATTCCGTATCGGGTTTGCATACCTCTTTGTATACATATTCGACCTGGGACTTTCCGGGGTATGGTACGGCATGTTCATTGACTGGATATTCAGGGCATTGATGTTTTCGGGAAGGTTTAAGGGGTTTGAGAGGAGAGCGGGGGTTGTGGAGTGAGAGGATTGGGAGGTTGCGGGAGGCGGTGGAATCGCGTCCGTGGGAGCAAGGGGGAAGGAACCTGGGGATACGGCTTCGGGGCAAGTCCGGTCTAAGGGGCTGGAAAACGGCTAAAAGCAAGAGTCAGACCGCCCAAACTCGCTGCGCTCAGACAGCTGTGCGGTCTGACTCTTAACGCCTTTTTCCACCCCCTAAGACCGACTAAGCCCCTGCAGATGCATCCCCAGCTTCCTTCCCCCTTTCTCCCACCCACTACGTATAATAGGTCTCCCGGTACTTCACTGCACAATCAGAGAAATGGGTGTACCTTCCTCTGGGTATTTCCTGATGCTGTTTAAAATAGAAAATGATTGTTTTGCTGGTGGGTGCGGTTAATTCCATTGCGGATGGATGAACCGCACTTTTTAGTGAGGAAGGGGGAGTGTAAATTATAAAATATTAAATAAATTATAAAATATTGAATAGGGCTTGACAGTTGTTGATTGCTGTGTAACAATGGTTGTATAACATTTGTTACATAACGTTTTGGCACAAATTTTGTGACATATCGGATGTGGTGCAACTGATGGGATGCATGTGATGGTACATGTGTAAAGCTGCTGATATAATATGACAATGAGCGAGGTAAGCCGATGCCGCCTAAAGCGAAGATTACGAAAGAGATGATTCTGAATACGGTTCTGGAGATTACAAGAGAGGCAGGATTTGAGTCTGTTAATGCCAGAAGTATTTCAGGCAGATTACAATGTTCCACGCGGCCTATTTTTACATGTTATGAGAACATGGAGGAATTAAGAAAGGAATTTCTTGACTTTGCATATGAGTTTTACAGTCAGTATGTGGAGAGTTACAGCAGTTCGGAACACATAAATCCATGTCTGGTTCTGCCGCTTTCGTACATTGAGTTTGCGAGAGAGGAGACGAATTTGTTCAGGCTGTTGTTTATAAACCATATGGATTTGAGTATGGCGGAGCCAAAGGATTTTTATATGGAGGCAGGCAACGGGGAGAGGGAAAGGGTATTTTCTGATACAATTGGAATCGAGCCGGAGCGGGCAAAGGCAATCTTTATAGATTTATTTCTTTATTCCCACGGCATAGCGGTTTTAGCAGCGGCGCAAAAAATAACACTGGACAGAAGCCATATAGAAAAAATGGCTGCAAACATGCTGACAGCTCTCATAAGACAGGAAAAACCGGACTGGACCTTATCCGTTAGCGGTATAACCGAATCAATATAACATAGGGGTGCGATATGAAGACAAATCCATACATCATTGATTATTATAATAACTATGACGAGGACAGCCGGCTGAGCCCAAGGCATGGGACCGTGGAATTTCTTACAACCATGCGTTACATAGAAAAATACATAAAACCCGGCAGCCGTGTTCTTGAAATCGGAGCAGGAACCGGCCGGTATTCCCATGCGCTGGCGCGTCTGGGATATACAGTTGACGCAGTAGAACTGGTCCCCCATAACATAGAAGTATTTTGCAGTCATATGCTGCCGGCAGAACATATAACAATTACCCAGGGCAATGCGCTGGACTTATCAGCCTTTTCGGACAACCAATACGACATCACACTGCTGTTAGGGCCCTTATACCATCTATACACAAAAAAAGACAAGCGCCAGGCGCTGGGCGAGGCCATCCGCGTCACAAAACAGGGCGGCATCATCTTTGCAGCATACGTCATATCCGACGGCTGCCTTCTGGACGAAGGATTCAACCGCGGCAATATCAATGCAGCCGAATACATAAAAAACGGCCTGCTGGACCCCGAAACATTCGCCGCCAAATCCGAGCCCAAAGATCTGTTTGAACTTGTGCGTAAAGAAGACATCGACGATTTGATGTCCATATTCCCGACAACACGCCTGCATTACGCAGCATCAGACGGCTGTGCGCTGCTCATCCGGGAAGCAATCGACAAAATGGATGATGAAACATTCCAATTATACTTAAAATACCACTATGCCACCTGCGAACGCAAAGACCTGACAGGCATCACCAGCCATGCAATTGACATATTCCAAAAACAAACCACTCACCCCAAAACAAGCCCTAAAACAAGCCAGTCCCAATAAGGATTATTCCCAGCGAGCAGTATCTTTCACTCCCTTGGCGGGGAAGAACCAGCAAACGTCAAAAGAGCAGTGGGTGAGAGGGAGGCGGACGGGGGCGGGAGTGAATTTGGAGCGGTTCGCAGGGACTTAGGCGGCGGGGCGGGCCAGAGGGGAGGTTGCGCAGGGCGCTCAACGCCCGGAGCAAAGTGAACACGGAGCAGAACTCATCAAGAGTTCTGCGCAGTTTTCGCGATCCTCCCCTCTGGCCCGCCCCGGCGTCTTAGTCCCTGCCGCCGCGAAAACCATCACTCCCGCCCCCGTCCGTCTCCCTCTCACGGACGCGATCCCCCATCCCCGTTTGCGTCCCCTTCCCCCATTTGCATTTTATTCAATTCTCATGTATAATAACCAAGTACAAAATAACAAGACAGACAGGTGACGTAAGTGGCGCATAGATATGCCAGTATTATCATAGATATTTCCCATGAAAATGTGGACAGGACATTCCAGTACAGGATACCGGAGGAGCTTCAGGGAAAGATTCAGGTGGGGCAGCAGGTCCGCATACCCTTTGGGCAGGGAAACAGACAGCGCAGGGGCTATGTGGTGGATCTGACGGACCAGGCCCAGATAGATGTCCATAAACTAAAAGATGTGGCTGGGATTGTGCAGGGAAGCGTGGCTGCGGAGTCCCAGCTTATTTGGCTGGCCTGGTGGATGAAGGAGCGGTATGGCTCCACCATGAATCAGGCGTTAAAAACAGTCCTGCCTGTAAAACAAAAGGTCAGGGAGGCTCCCAAGCGGAGAATCCGTACCCTGGTGGACAGGGGTGTGCTTGAAGAACTGGCGGAGGAAGCCGGGAGAAAGAAGCATAAGGCAAAGCTGCGGCTTTTAGAGGCGCTGCTTCTGACAAGCGCTATTCCGTATGAGGAGGCTATGAACCGGCTGAACCTTACGCCGTCAGCCATCAAGCCTCTTTTGGAGGCCGGCGTCATTGCCGTGGAGGTGGTGGAAAGGTACCGGAATCCCCTGGAGGAAATGAAGCTGCTTATGGGCAGCCGGGAGAGGAACCAGGCTGTTTCGGATGATCGGGAATCAGGACTGTGGGGCGCGCCCCCTGAACTGAATCCGTTTCAACGGGAGATCGCGGATGCTGTCATAGGGGAATACGACCGGGGAATCCGGCGTACCTATTTGCTTCACGGGGTGACGGGAAGCGGTAAGACGGAAGTTTACATGGAGCTCATTGCCCATGTGCTGTCGGCGGGACGTCAGGTGATTGTGCTGATTCCGGAGATTTCACTTACCTGGCAGACCGTGATGCGGTTTTACAGCCGTTTTGGCAACCGGGTATCGGTTATGAATTCCCGGATGTCTGCCGGGGAACGGTACGACCAGTATGAACGGGCCAGGACAGGCGATATTGACATTGTCATTGGTCCGCGTTCCGCCCTTTTTGCCCCCTTTGAAAACCTGGGGCTTATCATCATTGACGAGGAGCATGAAAATGCTTATAAAAGCGAACTGTCCCCGCGTTATGATGCCAGGGAGGCGGCCGCAAAGCGGGCCCAGATGAACGAAGCCTCACTTGTGCTGGGGTCAGCCACCCCATCCCTGGAATCCTACACAAGGGCTATAAGGGGAGAGTATGGGCTTTTTACCCTGAAGGAGAGGGCAAAGGAGGATGCCTGCCTTCCCCTGGTTGAGATCGTGGATTTGCGGGAAGAATTAAAGGAGGGGAACCGCTCTATTTTCAGCAGGCGCCTTAAGGCTCTGATAGAGGAACGGCTGGAGAAAAGAGAGCAGGTCATGCTGTTTATCAACCGCAGGGGCTATGCCAATTTTGTGTCCTGCCGTTCCTGCGGCGAGGCCGTCAGATGCCCTCACTGCGACGTGACCTTGACACTGCACCGGGATGGGCGCATGATGTGCCATTACTGCGGCTACTCCATTCCCCAGCCCAAGAAATGTCCTGTCTGCGGCTCCCCGTATATTGCGCCTTTTGGCACCGGGACCCAGAAAATTGAGGCAATGGCGGCAGAGCTTTTCCCCAAGGCCAGGATTCTCAGGATGGATTTGGATACCACCTCAAAAAAGGGAGGCCATCAGGAGATTCTTTCTTCCTTTGCCAGGGGAGAGGCGGATATACTCATAGGCACCCAGATGATTGTCAAGGGCCATGATTTTTCAAAGGTGACCCTGGTGGGGGCCCTGGCAGCGGATTTATCCCTTTATGCCTCGGACTACAGGTGCGGGGAGCAGACCTTTGCCCTTCTGACCCAGGCAGCCGGACGGGCGGGAAGAGGGCAGCTGGCCGGAAATGTGGTGATACAGACCTATCAGCCGGATCATTACAGCATACGCACTGCGGCCACCCAGGATTATGAGAGCTTTTACAGCCAGGAGATGGCTTACAGAAGGCTGCTGGGTTATCCTCCGGCAGTGGCCCTGCTCACCGTGCAGATGGCGTGTCCTGCAGAAGGGACCCTGGCGCAGACAGCGGATCTGGCGGCAGGGTGGGTGCAGCAGTGGGCGGACCGCATGGAGCGGGAAAAAGTACAGGGATACAAGTCTTTCCGGCTCATAGGACCGGTCAATGCAGCGGTATACAAAGTTAATGATATTTATAGAAAAATTTTATATATTAAGCATGAAAATTATGATATACTGATACAGATTAGGAAAATGACGGAAGAGGGCCTGAAGGGGTTAGAAGGCCGTGATGGACTGACTGTGCAGTACGATTTAACATGATGAAGGAGATTGAAAAGAGATGGCAGTTCGGCAGATAAGAATTATGGGAGACGAAATTTTGACAAAGAAGTGTAAGCCCGTGAAGGCGATGAATGACCGCACCATGGAGCTGATAGAAGATATGTTTGAGACCATGTACCAGGCCAACGGATGTGGTCTGGCCGCCCCGCAGGTGGGGGTGCTGAAGCAGATTGTAACCATTGATGTGGACGACGGGAACCAGTATGTCCTGATTAACCCTGAAATCACAGCCACCGACGGCAGCCAGACAGGCTACGAGGGATGCTTAAGCCTGCCGGGCAAGTCGGGCATCGTTACCCGCCCAAACTACGTGAAGGTGAAGGCGCTTAATGAAAATATGGAGCCCTATGAGCTGGAAGGCGAGGGGCTGCTGGCAAGAGCCATCTGCCATGAATGCGCCCATCTGGAAGGACAGATGTATGTGGAGCTGGTGGAAGGCGAACTGGTGGATACGGCTGCGGACGAGGAAGAAATCGTAGAATAGGAGTGTAGTTTATGCGCATTGTATTTATGGGAACACCGGATTTCTCCGTGCCTGCCCTTAAGGCCCTGGTGGAAGCCGGTCATCAGGTAATTGCAGTGGTCACCCAGCCTGATAAGCCAAAGGGCAGGGGAAAGGAAGTCCAGATGACACCTGTGAAAATACAGGCCATGGAATACGGCATTCCGGTGTACCAGCCGGCGAAGGTGCGGGAAGCCTCCTTTGTGGAGGTCCTAAAGGGACTGGAAGCGGATGTGTATGTGGTCATAGCCTTTGGCCAGATTCTTCCAAAGGCAGTACTGGAGCTTCCGAAGTACGGCTGCATCAACATCCACGCGTCCCTGCTTCCCAAGTACAGGGGCGCCGCACCCATCCAGTGGTGTGTCATAGACGGCGAAAGGGAGACTGGCATTACCACCATGATGATGGATGTGGGCCTGGATACAGGTGACATGCTGGAAAAGGCGGTAATCCCCATAGAGGAAAAGGAGACCGGCGGCAGCCTCCATGACAAGCTTTCCATGGCTGGCGGAGATTTGATTTTATCCACCCTTAAGAAGCTGGAGGAAGGCACTCTGGTCCGCACGCCCCAGACAGATGAGGGCACCTGCTATGCAAAGATGCTGACAAAGTCCCTTGGGGACATTGACTGGAATCAGGGCGCCGTGTCCATCGAACGCCTGATTCGCGGCTTAAATCCGTGGCCCAGTGCATATACCATGTGGAATGGGAAGACAATAAAGATATGGGCGGCAGATGTGATTGCAGGCCGGGAGGCGGCAGATTTTCTGTCCGAATCAGGTGTTCCCGCAGAAACGGGGACTGCTCCCGGCACGGTAGTGTGTTCGGATAAGCGGGGACTGGTGGTCAGCACCGGCGGCGGCCTGCTGTCCATCAGGGAGCTTCAGATGGAAGGAAAAAAACGCATGGATACCCCAGCATTTCTCCGCGGATATCCCATCCCGGCGGGGGACGTGTTTGTAAAGAAAGAGAGTGATTGATGATGTTTTACCCTATGTTTTATTTTGACCCAACCTATGTACTGATATTGATCGGCGTAGTCATATCCATGGCAGCCTCTGCCAAGCTTAACTCCACGTATCAGCGCTACAGCGCTGTCAGGAGCATGTGCGGCATGACAGGCGCGGATGCAGCTAAAAGGCTTCTCGCCAATCAGGGAATCTATGACGTGACCGTGCGCCGGGTACCGGGCAACCTGACAGACCATTACGACCCCAGAAGCAAGACCGTAAACCTGTCCGACGCAGTGTATAATTCCACATCCATTGCAGCCATCGGAGTGGCGGCACATGAGTGCGGCCATGCCATGCAGGATGCCAATGATTACTCGCCCTTAAGGATACGCGCGGCCCTGGTGCCGGCGGCTAATCTGGGATCCCAGCTTTGCTGGCCCCTGATTATCATTGGACTTTTACTGGGAGGAAGCTCTGTCCTGTTGAATCTGGGCATCCTTTTGTTTTGCCTGGCAGTGCTGTTCCAGCTGGTGACCCTGCCTGTGGAGTACGATGCTTCCCACAGGGCGGTGACCCTTTTGGATTCCACCGGCATCCTGGCCGGACAGGAAGTGGGACAGACCAGAAAGGTCCTGAACGCAGCGGCCCTTACCTATGTGGCGGCAGCGGCTGCTTCCATCCTTCAGCTTCTCCGCCTGCTGATATTATTCGGCAACCGCAGGAATGATTAAGGCGCCGGGTACGGCAGATTTTATGGGGACTCATAAACAGACAGGCCCTGAGAGGAGAAAATTCAGATGGCAAAGACCTTAGACAGAGGACTGGAAAACCGGGAAATTGTCCTGGATATATTGACGGAGGTACTGGAACAGGGCGCTTTTGTCCACCTTGTACTGAACCAGGCCCTGCAGAAGTACCAGTACCTGGGCAAGGCGGACCGTTCCTTTATCACACGCGCTGTGGAAGGAACACTGGAATACCTGATACAGATTGACGAGGTCATAAACCGGTATTCCAAGACAAAGATAAACAAGATGAAGCCGTTCATCCGCAGTCTTCTGCGGATGAGCGTATATCAGATATTATATATGGACCGCGTGCCTGATTCCGCTGTCTGCAATGAGGCGGTGAAGATGGCGGTGAAGCGTCATTTCTCCGGGCTTAAGGGTTTTGTGAACGGCGTGCTGCGGACCATTTCCAGGGAAAAGGAGAATCTGACCTTTGACACTCCCTCCCTGCGGTACAGTATTCCTGAGTGGATGTACGCCATGTGGGAAAAGGAATTTGGGAAAGAAAAGGCGGAGAAGATTGCCGCCTCTTTTCTTGAGGATAAGCCTACCTGGGTCAGGTGCAACCTGCACCGGGCAGACCGGGAGAGCATTCTGGCCTCCCTTAAGGCACAGGGGACATCGGTCAGGGAGCTGCCTTTTATGGAGTCCATGATAGCCATTGACGGGTACGATTATCTGGAGGGACTGGATGCCTTTAGGAAGGGCTGGATACAGGTACAGGATGTGACCTCTGCCTTTGTGGGGGAGATTGCGTCCCCTGAAAAAGACAGTTATATCATAGATGTGTGCGCTGCCCCCGGAGGTAAGAGTCTCCATCTGGCGGATAAGCTGGAGGGCACCGGCATGGTGGAGGCCAGGGATCTTACATACCAGAAGACAGCCCTGATTGAGGAAAATATGGCCCGCTGCGGTGTGACCAACATGAAGACCCTGGTGTGGGACGCGCTGGAGACAGATTTGTCAGCCATGGCAAAGGCAGACATTGTCATAGCGGACCTGCCCTGTTCCGGTCTGGGAATCATAGGGAGGAAGCCGGATATCAAGTACAACATGACGCCTGAGAAGCTTGAGGAGCTGGCAGGGCTTCAGCGGGAGATTCTGTCTGTTGTCTGGCAGTACGTAAAGCCGGGCGGTCTCCTCTGCTACAGTACCTGCACCATTGACAGGCTGGAAAACCAGGACAATGCGGCCTGGTTAAGGGATCGGTTCCCGCTTGTGCCGGTGGATTTGACGGACCGGTTCGGCGGACTGCCCCAGGAGCCCTCGTTAAAGGACGGATGGATTCAGTTCCTGCCGGGGGTGCATCCCTATGACGGGTTTTTCATCAGCGTATTCAGACGTGCGGAGGATGAAACCGGCCCGGAGGGGATTTAGAGCGTGTTTTGGAAGGAGTTTTTATGCTGGATTTATTGGACTGCAACGGAAAGAAAGATATAAAATCCATGACACTGGAAGAAGTGACAGCACAGATGGCTGCCCTGGGAGAGAAATCTTTCAGGGCAAAACAGCTTTATGACTGGATGCATGTGAAGCTGGCAGAAGGATTTGACGATATGAGCAGCCTGTCCATACCGCTGAGGCAGAAGCTTAAGGAAAATTACAGCCTTACCTGTCTGAAGATGGTGGATGAGCGTGTTTCCCAGGTGGATGGCACCAGGAAGTATCTGTTTGGCCTGGAGGACGGTCATGTGATTGAGAGCGTGCGGATGCAGTACCATCACGGCAATTCCGTGTGTATTTCATCCCAGGTGGGCTGCCGCATGGGTTGCCGTTTCTGTGCGTCCACTCTGGACGGTCTGGAACGGAACCTGCGTCCCTCCGAGATGCTGGAACAGATATACAGGATTCAGTCCATCACAGGGGAACGTGTTTCCAATGTAGTGGTCATGGGATCAGGGGAGCCTATGGATAACTATGACAATGTCATCCGTTTTTTGCGGCTGGTTTCCCATGAAAAGGGGCTGAATATAAGCCAGAGGAGTCTCACCATCTCCACCTGCGGAATTGTTCCGGGCATCCGTAAATTCGCGGAGGAGGGCCTGGCCGTAACCCTGGCGCTTTCCCTTCACGCGCCCAACGACGAAGTGAGAAAAAACCTTATGCCTGTGGCCAACAGCTATAAACTGCAGGATGTGCTGGAGGCCTGCCATTACTATTATGAAAAGACAGGCCGCCGCCTCACCTTTGAGTACAGCCTGGTCCGGGGCGTCAACGACAATCTGGATGAGGCCAGGGCGCTGGCGAAGCTTATCAAGGACCAGCACGGCCATGTGAACCTGATTCCGGTCAACCCCATCAAGGAGCGGGATTACGTCCAGTCAGGCCAGAAGGCCATACAGGATTTCAAAAATCTTCTTGAAAAAAACGGTATAAATGTTACTATTAGAAGAGAAATGGGCCGGGATATAGGCGGAGCCTGCGGCCAGCTGCGCAGAAGTTATAAGGAAGCTTCGGCAGTACCCCAATGCACGGAAGGAGAGGGATGACCATGGAAGCATATGCTTTGACAGACATTGGCCGGGTCAGAACCATGAACCAGGATTATATTTATTCCTCACCGGAAAAGGTGGGCTCCCTGCCCAACCTGTTTCTGGTGGCAGACGGCATGGGCGGCCACAGGGCCGGCGATTATGCCTCGCGGTTCGCGGTTGAGAATCTGGTGATATACATAAACAGGGCAGGGGATGGCTCTCCTGTCATGCAGCTGAAAAAGGGCATCGAGGCAGTGAATGGGATGCTGTATGAAGAATCACTAAAAAGGGAAGAACTGAAAGGGATGGGATGCACCCTGGTGGCCGGTGTGGTGGAGGACAATATCCTCTATGTGGCCAATGTGGGGGACAGCCGTCTCTATCTCATCCATGGTGATTCCATCCATCAGGTCACCAGAGACCACTCCTATGTGGAGGAAATGGTGGCCATCGGACAGATGAGAAGAGGCAGCGAGGATTATAACAGGCGAAAGAACATCATCACCAGAGCTCTGGGAATCGGCAGGGAAGTGGAGCCTGATTTCTTTGAGGTGGATCTGGAGGGCGGGGATTATATTCTGCTCTGTTCCGATGGTCTCAGCAACATGCTGGAGGACCAGTCCATGTATGAAATCATCACAGGAGAGGGAAGCCTTAAGGAAAAGGCAGCCCTTCTTATAGAGGAAGCCAACCGTCAGGGAGGCATTGATAACATTGCGGTGGTACTTGTAAGTCCGTCAGGAAGGGAGGCAGGCGTATGTTAGCTCCCGGAACATATCTCCAGAACCGGTATGAGATTCTGGAACGGATTGGCTCAGGCGGCATGTCAGTGGTGTATAAGGCACGGTGCCATACCCTGGACCGTCTGGTGGCCATCAAGGTATTAAAAGAGGAATTTGCCTTTGACGAGAATTTTGTAAGTAAGTTTAAGATGGAGGCCCAGTCGGCGGCGCGCCTGTCCCATCCCAATATTGTAAGTGTTTATGATGTAGTGGACGAGGATGTGTACCATTATATTGTGATGGAGCTGATTGAGGGCATCACCCTTAAGAATTATATAGAGAACAAGGGCTATCTGGAGAGCAAGGAAGCCATTGGAATCGCGCTTCAGGTGGGGCAGGGCATTGCGGCGGCCCATGAACAGCACATCATACACCGCGACATCAAGCCCCAGAACATGATTATATCCAGGGACGGCAAGGTGAAGGTGGCTGACTTTGGCATTGCCAGGGCCGTGTCCTCCCAGACCATGAACGCTACGGCCGTGGGTTCAGTCCACTATATTTCGCCGGAACAGGCCAGGGGAGGCTACTGCGACGAGCGCAGCGACATCTATTCCTTTGGTATTACCATGTATGAGATGGTAACCGGACGTGTGCCCTTTGAGGGGGATAACACGGTCACAGTGGCCCTGGCCCATCTGGAGGAACCGGTGACACCGCCCAGCCAGTACGTGCCGGACATGTCCCGCGCCATGGAGCAGATCATATTAAAATGTACCCAGAAACGTCCGGACCGCCGCTATGCCTGCGTGACGGATGTGATTGAGGACCTGCGGGCTGCCCTGATGGACCCGGACGCAGACATCTATGCCCGCAAGGACGGGGAAGAGGATGAGTTTGGCAAGACCAGGCCCATCACAAGGGATGAGCTCAACAGCATCCAGGAAGGCAGGAAGAGCTATCCCGAGGAAGCCCTGGAGGAACCGGAGGAGGAACAGCCCGGGCATCAGGACAGGAACCGGGCCAGGGAACCGCGCAAAAAAGAAGGCCGCATCCATACCAGGAAAAAGAATGAAGGGGATGATGTAAGTACCCAGTTTGAGCGCATCATAACGGCCTTTGGCATCGTGGCAGCCATCATTATCGTGGCGGTGGTGCTGTTTGTATTTTCGCGGCTCACCGGGATTTTCAGACAGGGCAGCAATAAGCCTACCACAGAGACCGTTTCCATGACCACCGAAGATTCCACCACCGTGGTGGATATCAATACGGAGGACCAGATAAATATGCCCAGCGTCCTGGGACTGCCCCAGGATATGGCCAGGGAAAAACTGAAGGAGAGCAGCCTTGTGATGGAAATCACAGGCAGCGAGTATTCGGATAACTATACGGAAGGCCAGGTCATGGGTCAGGATATCCTGGCAGGGACTGTGGTGAAGAAGTGGAGCACTGTGGGAGTGACCATCAGCAAGGGCAGCGACAAGGTAGACCTAAATGCCCTGGATCTGACTCAGATGACGGGTGAGGATGCCAGGCTACTGCTGGAGCAGAAAGGGCTGGTTGTAGAAGTCAGAGAGGAGAACAGCGATACCGCCATAAAGGGCAATGTGATTCGTTTCAGCCCCCAGGTGGTGAAGGTAGGCGAGAGCGTCAGCCTCTATGTGAGCAAGGGATCACAGAACGTGGAGGGACGTGTTCCCAACCTTCAGGGACAGACTCCCACATCCGCGGATGCCCTTCTGGCGGGAGCAGGACTCTTGACAGGCAATGTAACCGTGGAAGCCAGCGATACGGTGGAGGAAGGCCTGATTATCAGCCAGTCGGAGCTGCCGGGTACAATACTTCCCCCAGGCACTGCGGTGGATTATGTGGTCAGCGGAGAGCCTGCACAGACCCAGGCGGCAGATGAACGCTATTACATCGGATCCATTGACGAGGCATGCTCCTTAAGCAACTATATAGGACCGGCTTCCCAGACCAGCAGCGTGCGCGTGCTGATTCGCCTGAACCAGACCAATGATGAGGGAGCTTCCGTTTACACAACCCTTATGAGTCCAAGACTGGTTGTGGGCGCCCAGACCGTACCTGTGGTATTCCCCAGAATCAAGGGGGCGTACGGCGTGGACAGCGGCATGGTGGAAGTGGTGGATGCAGACAATTTAACAGTAATCAAGTCCTATCCGGTGGCATTTTTTCCGGTGGGATAAGAGGCGTATATGACAGGTAAGATAATCAAAGGAATTGCAGGCTTTTATTATATCAATGACGGAAGGAACCATGTGTACCAGTGTAAGGCAAAGGGCGTGTTCCGCAACCGTAAAATCAAACCCCTTGTGGGGGATAATGTGGAGTTTTCTGTATTGGACGAGGAGGAAAAGGAAGGCAATATTGACGTCATCCTTCCCCGATCCAACGTCCTCATCCGTCCGGCGGTGGCCAATGTGGACCAGGCCCTGGTGGTGTTCGCCATCACCCATCCGGAACCCAATCTGAATCTGCTGGACCGCTTTCTGGTGATGATGGGGATTCAGGGAGTACCGGTCACCATCTGTTTTAACAAGGTGGATCTGGGAGAGGCCGGGCTTGTGGATAAGTACCGCGCCATTTACGAGAGGGCAGGGTATGAAGTCCACTTTGTCAGCACCTACGAGGATACGGGGCTGGAGGAAATGAGAAAATTTCTCAGAGGAAAAACCTCGGTCCTGGCGGGACCTTCAGGTGTCGGAAAATCCTCACTGACTAACTGCATCCAGCCCCAGGCTGCCATGGAGACAGGGGATATCAGCCGCAAGATTGAGAGGGGACGCCATACCACCCGCCATTCTGAATTGTTTTATGTGGAAGAGAATACCTACATGATGGATACGCCGGGATTCAGCTCCATGTTTATCGACTGTCTGGAGCCGGGAGAACTGAAGGATTATTTTCCGGAGTTTGGGCCTTATGAGGAAGAATGCAAATTTCTGGGGTGCGTCCATGTGGGAGAGCGTGTCTGCGGTGTGAAGGAAGCCCTGAAACGGGGAGAACTGAGCCGCAGCCGCTATGACAATTACATCCTCATGTATGAGGACCTGAAAAATAAAAGGAGGTACTAGAGATGTATTACAAATTAGCGCCGTCTATTCTTGCGGCTGATTTTACCCGTCTGGGAGAACAGGTGAAGGAGGTGTACGGGGCGGGTGCTGAGTATCTCCATTTGGATGTGATGGACGGGGCCTTTGTGCCCAGCATCTCCTTCGGTATGCCGGTCATCAAGAGCTTGCGCCCATGTACCAGGGCTGTGTTTGACGTGCATATGATGGTGGAGGAGCCGGGACGCTACGTGGAGGATATGAAGAACTGCGGGGCGGATATCATAACAGTCCAGGCCGAGGCCTGCACGCATCTGGACCGTGTGGTGAACCAGATTAAGGAAGCCGGGCTGAAAGCCGGCGTGGCCTTAAATCCCGCCACACCGGTGCGTTCCCTGGAGTGTATCCTGGGGCAGCTGGATATGGTGCTTATCATGACCGTGAATCCTGGTTTCGGAGGACAGAAGTTTATCCCTTATACCCTTGACAAGGTACGCGAACTGAAGAACATGCTGAATGAGCAGGGACTGAAAACGGATATCCAGGTGGACGGCGGCGTAAACGCAGGAAATGTCCGGGAGATCATAGAGGCGGGGGCCAACATATTCGTGGCCGGCTCCGCTGTCTTTGGCCGGGACCCTTCTGCCAGAACCAGAGAATTCATGGATATTTTAAAGGAATATGAGAAATGAAGCGTTGTTTGATTATAACCGGCGGAAAACTGGACCTGTCCTTCGCCGGTTCTTTTTTGGGACAGGAAACCTTTGATAAAATCATTGCGGTGGATGCAGGGCTGGAGGCCGTGAAGGCCCTGGGACTGGAACCGGATATGATAGTAGGTGATTTTGACACGGTGAAGCCGGAGGTGCTGGCATATTACAGGAGGATGGAACACATTGTATGGGACACCCACCAGCCGGAAAAGGATGAGACAGACACGGAGCTGGCCCTCTTAAAGGCCCAGGCCACCGGGTGTACCGAGGTGGTGGTGCTGGGGGCCACCGGAGGACGCATGGACCATATGCTGGGCAATATCCATCTGCTATTTCCCTGCCTGCAAAAGGGAATGGAGGCATATATCCTGGACAGCCAGAACCGTATCTATCTCATTGACAAGGAACGGACGTTTAATAGGCGTGAGATCTGGGGAAAATATATCTCCTTCCTCCCTCTTACTGAGGAGGTCAGGGGCATTACCCTCACCGGTTTTAAATATCCTCTCCATGAAAAGGACATCGAGATAGGGACAAGTCTCTGCATCAGCAATGAACTTGTGGGGGAGGAAGGCGCCATTACCTTTACGGACGGGGTGCTGATTGTGGTGGAATCCCACGATTGACAACCCGGACAAAAGGATTTTTCTTCCACAGAACTGGACTGGCCAAAACTTCTCAAACTGGATATTTAAAACATTCCACTTTAGTGATACCATAGGTGGCATGAACGAATGCAGTTGTTCCGGTAAGAAATCTACAATATGAGGAGAGAATTTGTATGAAGACATCCAGTGCAGTGACAGCAGGCCACAGGGGCCTGGAAGACAGCCGTATATACAAGCTGGCCCTGACCGGCCTGTTTGCAGCATTATCCTATGTGGTTTTTACATTTTTGCAGATTAAGATTACCCTTCCCGGAGGAGACGCCACCTCCATTCATCTGGGCAATGCGGTCTGCGTCCTGGGAGCCCTGATATTGGGAGGCTTTTACGGAGGATTAGGCGGGGCCCTGGGAATGACCATCGGAGATTTGTTTGACCCCATCTATGTGGTGTACGCGCCGAAAACCTTCCTGCTGAAGCTGTGTATCGGTCTGATAACCGGTCTGGTGGCTCACAAGATTGGCAGAATCAATGAGAGTTCTGACAAGAGGCATGTGTTCCGCTTTGTTGTGGCGGCCTCTGTCTGCGGTCTGCTGTTCAACGTGATATTTGATCCCTTGGTGGGATATTTTTACAAGCTGGCGATTCTGGGCAAACCGGCAGCGGATCTGGTGCTGGCATGGAACATTGCCTCCACCTCCATCAATGCGGTGACGTCTGCCGCTGCGGCGGTAGTCATCTACATGCCCCTTCGCAGTACACTTATAAGATCCGGACTCTTTGACCGGTTCAGATGACAGGAGATTTGACATGAGTGCTTACCGACAGAAAAAGATTGCCATGGTTAATGATTTATCCGGATACGGCCGCTGTTCTTTGACAGTGGCTATTCCCATTTTATCTGCGATGAAGGTCCAGTGCTGCCCCATCCCCACCTCCATTTTGTCCAACCACACAGGATTCCCGGTCTACTTCTTTGACGACTACACGGAGAAGATGGGGGAGTTTATTCACAAGTGGAAGGAGCTGGAGCTGACCTTTGACGGTATTGTCAGCGGTTTTTTGGGTTCCGAGGCGCAGATTGAGATTGTGATGGATGTTATACGGCAGTTCGGGCAGGAGGATACAAAGGTAATCATAGACCCGATTATGGGAGACCACGGGGAGACCTACGCCACCTATACGCCGGCCATGTGCAGCCACATGAAGGAGCTGGTATCCATGGGTGATATTGTGACTCCTAATCTGACAGAGGCGTGTATCCTGACAGGACGGACCTACCGAAAGGATGGATGGAGCAGGAAAGAGCTGGGGCAGCTGGCCGGGGAAATCCAGGCCATGGGGCCGGAATGCGTGGTTATTACAGGTGTGAACCAGGGCGGCTATATTATGAATGTGGTGGCTGAGGGAGAGCGGACAGCTTTCACCAGAACCAGGCGCGTGGGCCATGAGCGGCCAGGAACAGGGGATGTATTCTCCTCCGTGGTGTCGGCGGCAGCCGTAAGGGGATGGAGTCTGGACAGCGCTGTGCGTCTGGCTGCCTCATTTGTAAAAGCCTGCATCGCCAGGTCGGAGGAGCTTGACATCCCCATTGCCAATGGCGTGTGCTTTGAGGAGCTGATGGATGTGCTGGTCCATGCAGTGGACAGAAGGCATGAGGCAGGAAAGCTGGTCCGCGCGGTGGACAGCAGGTGTGAGGCAGGACAGCAGGTGTGAGGCAGGACAGCAGGCGTGAGGCGGGACAAGCTGGCAGGATGCAGGACAGCTGGCATGAGGCGGGACAACCGCAGAAAGCGCAGCCAGTCAGGGCCGGTCAGGAAATGTCGAAAAACGTTGACAGTTTCAGCCTTAAATAGTATGATGTTAAGGCAATATTAAAATATAGGATGCGATAGAGGTGCAGTAAGCATTAGTATCTGTGTGATAATGGATGCCATCCCCAGGGTGGCGGACAGAGGGGATTTTGTCCCGGAGGCCGGCGGGCCGGAGCACACAGGGAAAGGGATTACTGCCGAAACGGATTCTGTCTGCCGGCGGAATGTGTTGGGATGCAGTCTAACAGGCTGCGTACTCTCACTTTTTAAAGTGGTGGCGCTATTGGCTGGATTTTCTTAAGCAGATATGTGATTATGGAAAGCAATGGCCTGGGGTCATTGCTTTTTGTGTATTGTGCCGGACAGCCATGATATCGCAATCCAGAACCAATAGGGGGAAGTAAAGAATGACAGAATTTTTAAACTGGCTAAACGGTGAAATCATATGGGGGCCGCCTCTGATTGCGCTTATTATCATTACGGGTATCTACGTGACGGTCCGATCCGGATTTTTTCAGGTATGCCATCTGGGGTACATATTTAAACGGACCCTTGGATGTATCCTGAGAAAGGACCATGTCACCGATGAAAACGACAAGGGTCTTTTAAGCCCTTATGAAGCCATCGCAACAGCTGTAGGCGGTTCTGTGGGCTTTGGCAATATTGCCGGCGTGGCCACAGCTGTTACCACAGGCGGGCCTGGAGCCGTGCTCTGGATGTGGCTGACAGCCTTCATGGGCATGTTAATTAAGCAGGTGGAGGTTACTCTGGCCGTGTATTACCGCCGCACGGACGAGGAGGGAAATCCATACGGAGGACCCACCTATTACATGGAGTACGGACTTGGGGAGGAGCGCCATTGGGGTAAGAAATGGCTTCCGCTGGCTTTTGTGTTCGGCCTCGGCATCTTTTCCACCTTTTTTATCAGCGCCTCCAACTTTACCACGTCGGAAGTGCTGGCCCAGTCCTTTGGAATTCCCCAGGAGCTGGCGTCCCTGCTGTTAGTGGTGTTTATCTATGCCCTGATCTGGAGAGGGGTTAAGAATTTAAGCAAGATATTTGTGAAGCTGGTGCCGGTTATGAGTCTGGGGTACCTGATATTCGGCCTGGTAATCATTGTGCTGAACATCGGCAACCTGATTCCCACCATTGTCTCTATCTTTACCCAGGCCTTTACTGGGACAGCTGCCATGGGCGGGTTTGCCGGAGTCACGGTGTCCAAGGCCATTGCCACCGGCATGCAGAGAAGTGTTTATTCCAATGAGGCCGGCTGGGGTACAAGCCCTATGGTCCATGCCTCCAGCAAGACACGTCATCCCGTGGAGCAGGGGCTCTGGGGATCCTTTGAGGTATTTGTGGACACCTTCATTGTGTGTACCATTACGGCGCTCAGCGTGCTGATTACCGGTGAATGGACCTCCGGGGCAACCAATGCAACCCTTGCCCTTAACGTGTTCCAGAACAATCTGGGATTTTTCGGAACTGTGTTCATGACAGCCACCATGGTGATCTTCTCCGTGACCACTTCCGGCGGATGGTATGTGTACTATGAGGCAACCCTGCGCCATCTGGCTATGAACCATCCCACGGTGAAGAAATGGCTGCTGCGCATGTTCAAGTATTTTTATGCCCTACCTCCCTTTTTGCTCACCCTTTACCTGATTCATGTGGGTGATTTGAGCATATGGACCCTGGTGGACATCACCAGCGGTATCCCAACTTTCATCAATGTGTTCGTGGTTCTTATACTGTCAGGCACATATTTCAGGCTTCTGAAGGATTACAAGGCCCGCTATATGAACATCGGAACACTGGAGGATAAGGATATGCCGCTGTTTTATGAGGATAAAAAGAAGCTGGAGAAGGCAGAATAAGGGGAGGGACGACATGAGGACAATATACCGGAATGGAGCCGTATACACTGGGGAGCTTCCCCTGTGCCGGGCCTTTGTGGTGGAGGATGGAAGATTTATATGCGCAGGCAGCGACGAAGACGCCCTGGCCATGAAGGAACCGGGAGATGAGGTAACGGACTTAAAGGGAAGATTTGTGTGCGCGGGCTTTAATGATTCCCACATGCACCTTTTGAACTATGGAAATGCCCTTGGCGCAGCGGATTTGTCACAGCACACCCAGTCCCTGTCAGGGATGAAGGAATATATGAAGGAATTTATCCGGGAGCAGTCCCCAAAGCCCGGCACCTGGGTAAGGGGAAGAGGATGGAACCACGATTACTTTGAGGATGAAAGGCGGTTTCCCAACCGCCGTGACCTGGATATGATATCCACGGAGCATCCCATCTGCCTTACCAGAACCTGCGGCCATGCCTGTGTGGTAAATACCATGGCTCTCCGGCTGGCCGGCATCACAGGAAACACGCCCCAGGTGGAAGGCGGGCTCTATGAGGTAGATGAAAGCGGCGAGCCTAACGGGATATTCCGGGAAAATGCAATGGACCTGATATACGGATGCCTGCCCGAGCCCGCCAAAGAGGACATAAAGGAGATGATACTGGCAGCGTCCAAAGCCCTCAACCGTTATGGAGTCACCTCCTCCCAGACAGATGATTTGCTGGCTTTTAACAATGTTCCCTATGAGCGGGTGCTGGAGGCATACAGGGAACTGGATGCAGAGGGAAGGATGACGGTCAGGGTCTATGAACAGTCCCAGTTTACTACCCTGGACGGGCTGAAGGCCTTTGTGGAAAAAGGGTATAACACGGGCTGGGGAAACCATTGGTTTAAGATTGGCCCGCTTAAAATGCTGGGAGACGGTTCCCTGGGAGCCAGGAGCGCCTATCTCAGCCAGCCATATACAGACGATGGATCCACCAGGGGAATCCCCATTTTCACCAGGCAGCAGTTTGAAGACATGGTGGAATATGCAGATTCCCAGGGAATGCAGGTGGCCATTCATGCCATAGGGGACGGAATTCTGGATGATATCCTGGCAGCCTACGAAAAGGCCCTTGCACGGCATCCCGGAAAGGACCACAGGCACGGCATTGTCCACTGCCAGATTACAAGGCCGGATCAGCTTGATAAGTTTGCAAAACTGTCCCTCCACGCATATTTCCAGTCCATTTTCCTGGATTATGACATCCATATCGTGGAGGAACGGATCGGAAAGGAGAGGGCGGCATCCAGCTATCACTTCAGGACCCTTTATGAGACTACCCATGCTTCCAACGGCTCCGACTGCCCGGTGGAGCTGCCGGATGTGATGAAGGGAATACAGTGCGCAGTCACCAGGACAACGGTGAAGGATCACGTGGGCCCCTACCTTCCGGAACAGGCCCTGGACATAAAACAGGCCCTGGATTCCTTTACCGCGGAGGGAGCCTATGCATCCTTTGAGGAAAATGTGAAGGGGAGGATTGCGCCGGGGATGCTGGCAGATTTTGTGATACTGGGAGCCAATCCCTTTGAGACCTCTCCTGAGGAGCTGGCCCGCATTCCGGTGGAAGCCACTTATGTGGACGGCGTATGCCGGTACAGCATAGAGACGGAAGGAAAGCAGAAGTAGGAAAGCAGAAGTAAGAAAGCAGCAGCAGGAATACAGCAGCAGCAGGAATACAGCAGCAGGAAAAACAGAAAAAGGGCTTTTATTTCCTGGTAAAATGTTATATACTCTTTAACAGTACAGGAATACCTGTCCAGAATTGGAAGGTATTATATCAAGGAAATCCAGGAGGAATACCATGTTAGATTTAAGATTCGTAAGAGAGAACCCGGACATTGTAAAGCAGAACATTAAGAATAAATTCCAGGACAGCAAGCTGCCGCTGGTGGACGAAGTGATTTCACTGGACACAGAGGCAAGGGCGACACAGAAGGAAGCCGATGATTTAAGGGCCAGCCGCAACAAGCTGTCCAAGCAGATTGGCATGCTGATGGGCCAGGGAAAAAAGGATGAGGCAGAGGCCGTGAAGCAGGAGGTCAGCGCCAATTCCGCACGTCTGGCAGAGCTGGAGGAAAAGGAAGGACAGCTTTCTGAGAAGATTACCAAAATCATGATGACCATTCCCAACATTATTGACCCAACCGTGCCCATCGGCAAGGATGACAGTGAAAATGTGGAAGTGGAGCGTTTTGGCGATCCCGTGGTACCGGATTTTGAGATTCCTTACCACACAGACATCATGGAGCGGTTTAACGGTATCGACCTTGACGCAGCCAGAAGAGTGGCAGGAAACGGCTTCTATTACCTGATGGGCGATATTGCCAGGCTTCATTCCGCAGTGATTTCCTATGCAAGGGATTTCATGATTAACCGCGGATTTACCTACTGTGTACCTCCCTTTATGATCCGCAGCAATGTGGTTACAGGCGTCATGAGCTTTGCTGAGATGGATGCCATGATGTATAAGATTGAAGGAGAGGACCTGTACCTGATTGGTACCAGCGAGCACTCCATGATTGGTAAATTTATCGACACCATCACGCCGGAGCAGCAGCTTCCCCTGACCCTGACCAGCTATTCCCCTTGCTTCCGCAAGGAGAAAGGCGCCCACGGAATCGAGGAGAGAGGCGTTTACCGTATTCATCAGTTTGAGAAGCAGGAGATGATTGTAGTCTGCAGGCCCGAGGAAAGCCCTATGTGGTATGAGAAGCTGTGGCAGAACACCGTGGATCTGTTCCGCTCCTTAGATGTTCCTGTCCGCACGCTGGAGTGCTGCTCCGGTGATCTGGCTGACCTTAAGGTGAAGTCTGTGGACGTGGAGGCATGGTCCCCAAGGCAGAAGAAGTATTTTGAGGTGGGAAGCTGCTCCAATCTGGGAGATGCCCAGGCCCGCCGTCTGAGAATCCGCGTGCAGGGAGAGGACGGAGGCAAGTATCTGGCCCACACCCTGAACAATACCGTGGTGGCTCCTCCCCGTATGCTGATCGCCTTCCTGGAAAACAATCTTCAGGCAGACGGCAGTGTGAAGATACCGGAAGTGCTGCGTCCTTACATGGGCGGCATGGAAATGATGGTTCCCAAGAACTAAACATGCGAAGCAAACGTGTGAAACAATGAAACATGTGAAACAATGAAACATGTGAAACAATTGCCGGTCTGCATCCTGCGGTGCAGGCCGGTTTTAAAAAGAGAGAAGGGAGAGACCTATGATTACATTTAACCATTTCAATTTTAATGTGCTGGATTTGGAGAAGAGCCTTGCTTTTTATACAGAGGCCCTGAATCTGGAACCGGTGAGGGAGAAGAACGCTTCGGACGGCTCTTTTAAGCTGGTGTACCTGGGAGACGGAGTGACGGATTTTACCCTGGAGTTAACCTGGCTGCGGGACAGGAAGGAAGCATATGACCTGGGAGAGTGCGAATTCCACCTGGCCTTCCATGTGGATGATTTTGACGGCACCCACAAGCACCATGAGGAGATGGGCTGCATCTGCTACGAGAATCCGGGCATGGGCATTTATTTTATCAAGGACCCGGACGGCTACTGGCTGGAAATCGTGCCTGCCGATAAGTAGGGAATATAGTTGGAAAGGCGGGTGCTTTTTTGAAAGAACTGAGTATACTGCTCATGGGAATGTCGCTGATTTTTATGTTTGTAATTGCGGTGGTGCTTGTCCTCTACATCCTGGCTTACTGGATGATATTCAGAAAGGCAGGGGAAGCAGGATGGAAAGCCCTGATACCGTTTTACGGCACCTATATAGAGTATAAGCTTTTCTGGAATAACAGGATGTTTGTCCTGTGGCTCATCATGGCATTGATTGCCGCGTCCTTGCGGTTTGTGTCCGGTCCCGGCGCCATGGCGGCCCAACTGGCTTATTTCGGCGTTTCGGTTATGCATATTCTGATATCCGTTAAGATGTCCTGTTCCTTTGGACATGGGGTAGGGTATGCGCTGGGGCTTATTTTCCTTACCCCCATATTCCTGTTAATTCTGGCCTTTGATGAATCTGTCTACATAGGCCCGGGAGGAAAAAAGGAAACAGACAGGGAAATGTATCTGTAGGGCGCGGTATGGAAGGATACGGTACATGCGTCGGGATTGGATATGGATAATATAATAATGGCAGCCCGGTATCAATCCTTTGGGATTTTGATACCGGGCTGCCTTTTCATGTATTTACGGGCAGCGTCCCATAATCATCCTATTTAAATTCGCTGTACTTCTCTTCGCAGTACTGGCAGCGGTAAACCTCTGCCTTTTCATCTGCCAGGTAGAAGATATGAGGAAGCTCCTGCTCAATGGATGTGATGCAGCGGGGGTTCTTGCACTGAATCACATTGGTGATTTTCTTGGGAAGCTTTAAGGCGCGCTTTTCAGCAATCCTGTCGCCGCGGATAATGTTCACTGTGATGTTGTGGTCAATGTAGCCCAATACCTTTAAGTCAACCGTATCCAGGCCGCCTTCGATTTTAATGATGTCCTTGCGTCCCATCTTATTGCTGCGGGCGTTTTTGATGATGGCTACCTGGCATTCCAGCTTGTCCAAGCCAAGGTGATAGTAGATGTCCAGGCTTTTTCCCGCCTCAATGTGGTCCAGGACAATGCCTTCTTGTAATCCGCTGATATTTAACATGGTTTCTGCACCTCCAGTAATCTCATGATCAATGCCATACGCACATATACGCCGTACTGTGCCTGCTTGAAGTAGGCAGCCCTTGGGTCGTCATCCACTTCCACGGAGATTTCATTTACCCTGGGAAGCGGATGGAGCACATACATGTCTTCCTTGGCAAGTTTCATTTTCTTTTTATCCAAAATATAGCAGTCTTTCAAACGGATGTAATCTTCCTCGTTGAAGAAGCGTTCCTTCTGCACACGCGTCATGTAGAGAATGTCTAACTGGCCCAGAGCGTCGTCCAGGTTGCCCACCTCCTCAAAGGGAACGTTATTTGCAATGAGCACGTCGTCGCGGATATTGTCCGGGATGCGCAGCTCAGGCGGGGATATCAGTATGAATTTGACATTGGGGTAGCGGACCATGGCATTGATTAAGGAATGTACGGTACGGCCGAATTTCAGGTCTCCGCAGAAGCCCACGGTCAGGTTGTCCAGACGTCCCTTCATGGAACGGATGGTCATAAGGTCGGTCAATGTCTGGGTGGGATGCTGATGGCCTCCGTCCCCTGCGTTGATAACTGGAATCTGGGCCTTCTGGGCAGCTACAAATGCAGCGCCTTCCTTTGGATGCCTCATGGCGCAGATGTCAGCATAACAGGAAATCATGCGGATGGTATCGGCCACGCTTTCGCCTTTTGCGGCAGAACTGGAATTGGCGGATGAAAAACCTAATACATTGCCGCCCAGGTTCAGCATGGCAGCCTCAAAGCTTAAACGTGTCCGTGTACTTGGCTCATAGAAAAGGGTGGCCAGTTTCTTGCCGTCACATACATGGGCGTATCCTGGAAGATTCTGTTCAATGTCCCTTGCAAGGGCCAGAAGGTCATCAATTTCTTCCACAGAGAAGTCTAAGGGATTCAATAAATGTCTCATGGGAGTCTCCTTTGCGCATTATATTGTAAAATATTGAATTTGGGAAATAGTTCACACTCTACCAGTGCGATAGCCGGACCAGCCAGATATGGCACTGATTTGTGCCTCGTCATATTCTTACATAGAATGCGTTATAAGTCAAGTAAAAATTACGGGCTTTAAAAAAAAATTACAGGCTGATGAAATTATAGGCTTTAAAAATACTTATATATACAAATGAAACCAGGTTTTTAAGTCACTAATTTAGGTTTCTTATAATGCATGATGCTTCAAATATGCACTGGGCGTCATACCTGCATATTTTTTAAATAATTGGCTGAAATATTGTGGGTTGTCTCCGCATCCCACTTGCTCTGCTATTTCACTTATTTTTTCATTATTTCCGTTTAAAAGCAGCTCTTTTGCTTTTTCCATGCGTTTGGAAGCCAGGTAGGAGGAGAACTTCACACCTGTCTGCTTTACAAATTGTTTGCTTAGGTAATCCACATTCATATAAAGGTGGTTTTCGGCAATCCATTTTAATGAAAGGTTAGGATTGGAGAGATATTCATCCACTAAAGAAATCACCTTAAAGATAAAATCACGAGAGGAGGAAGCACCTTTTTTCCCTGACTGCATGATTCCATCTAACTGCCCAGAAAAGTAGTGTATTAGTTCCTGAGGGTTTTTATAATGATTCACGTTCTCTATATAGGAATTTATCTGTTCACTGCTGACAAAAGTCTGGTGTGATGTGGTCAGCAGGCGAAAGAATATATCTGTTATTAATGCTTTTAAAAATGCAATATCCTGTATTGAGGAAAAGAGATCATATAAATCCTGCGCAGCGGTTTCATCGGGATTATCCTGAAATATGCGGGATATGAAGTACTCAGTTTTCTCAAATAAAGCAGTATGGTTTACAAACTGAATGGAATGGAAATGTTCAATAAGGCTGATTTGTTCGTATCGTTTCAATTTAGGCATGAGCGAATTCAAAAGCGCACCCAGATTCAGAAAAGAATAGGATTTGAATTCAATCGAAACTGATTGCTCCTTAAAACTGAAGCCATGTATATATTCATTCAGATCAGTATAGGTCGGTGCACAGTCCTCAAAGAAAAAAATTAAAGTGTTTTTAACATATATCATGTGGACAGGAAGGCTGGGAAAGTTGCTTTTAAAATAGGCTGAAAGCTGTTCCAGACAGTCTCCAAGATGTTTTTTTTCCAGATAAAAAATATAATAGAGTTTATACTCTGTATAACTGAAATCAAGTAGCTGCTCATAGTTTTTTGTTAGAGAAAGCATACTGCTTTCAGATGAAATGCACTCGAAAATCAGATTTTTCATAACATTTTGGGCCAGATTTTTCTCATTGTCTTTTTGTTGTTTTTGCATAGCTAGAAAAGAACGCTGCTTGTAGCAATCTTCTTTGACTGCATTGATGGCATCAATAATTTGGTGTTCGTTGCAGGGCTTAAGAAGATAATGATGTATGCCAAACTGCATAGCTTCTTTAGCATATTCAAAACTATCGTAGCCTGATAGAATAATAAATTGTATATTATTGTCAATTTCTTTAATCTTTTTTACCAATTCAAGACCTGAGAATCCTGGCATCTTTATATCAGTCAGGACAATATCAGGGTAATAGTCAAGAATGGTTTCGTAGGCTTCCACACCATTAGAGCATACACCTACAACCTCAATTCCGATACTTTGCCAGTCAATAAAATTACGTATGGTTTCCCGAATGATTTTTTCATCATCTGCAATTACTAATTTTAACATATTTTAACCTATTCCTTCCGTTTCGCTCAAGGCACAAACAAGGGACGAAAAAGCTTGTTGTGTGTCTCCTCTACTTGACTTATAATATTTTTTGGATAACAATACACTGTAGAGCACGGGAGGAGGAGTGGCGAACTTATTTTGCTCCCGCATATTTATATGTGCTGTTATCCTTTATAAGAACGCTGGCTTTTATGATGAAACTTGGCTGCCTAGAGGCTCAAGGCTATGAAACTTCATTCATATTAATTCATTTCATCCTGAATAAAAGGAATAGAAATCCGAGCCACTGCCTTGTTGTTTTCGTTATATACATCCAGTCCATAGTTTTCTCCGTATGTCAATTTGATTCTAGTATCGATATTAATTAATCCAATGCCGAATCCGCGGGAGTTTTTTGGATTTGCTCTTAATTTTTCTAAAAGTCCCAGCTCGAACTGGGAACCATCGTTTTTCACATATATATAGATTAATTGTTCGGTATGCAGTATTGTAATATAAATATTACACTCGTCGGCAATCTCCTCCAACGCGTATTTAATGGCATTTTCCACAAGAGGCTGAATGCTTAGTTTGGGAATAGGAATATGGGAGAGCTCCTGCTCAATGGACAAGTGGAACTTAAGCCGATCTCCGAAACGGAACTCCTGGATTGTTATGTAATTATGTATAAGTTCCAACTCATGCTCAAGGGGAATCATACGGGAACGGCTGTCCAGCGTAGCATGAAGCAGGTTGCCCAGTGACTCCACAATCTTTGATATTTCGGTTTCATGCTTGGATTTAGCCAGCCAGTTGATGGATTCCAATGTATTATAGAGAAAGTGGGGGTTGATTTGTTGTTCCAGAGCTTTTAATTGGGCATTTTTCATTAACATTTCAGCCTGATAGTTATCTCGAATAAGGCGTTGCTGTTCTCTGGCCATGGCATCAAAATTTCTGTGTACAATCCCAATTTCATCCTTTCGCGTCGAATAGTCATAATTTGTCTGAGGAATAACATCGGATTCACTGTCAAAAGTCTTCATTTTTTTCACTAATGCGAAAATATGTTTTGATATATTCTGCGATAAGACTCCGGATGCAAGCAGACTGAGGATGATACAGCAGGCCAGAGCAAGAAGAAAAAGCATATGTCCCATTAAAATAGAACCATGAGTTTTATCATAATTCATCCAACATTCAAATTCCCATCCATATCCCGGAATCATGCTTTTTAAAACAAAATAGTAATGTCCTTTGAATGGAATGACTTTATAACTATCATTCAGAATATCAAATGTGTTTTCTGGAGTAGGTGCATCTGAACGGTACACAGTCTTTGCGTCTGCACTTAGTATGTAGGAGCAGTCATCAAAGGTATTATGGGTAGTTGAGGCTTTGATGAGCGACTCTGTATTAATAAATATAACCAGCGTTCCCAAAGGCTCTAAATTGGTACCAGCTATACGCCGAATTTGGCGGGCTAGAACCAGTTGATTATTGTACTTATCTAAAACCAGAAAGCAAGGACTGCCTTTTTGTTCATCCGTATATTCCTTTATGTATTCCAGCTGAGAAACAGAAAGGGAGGACTGATGGTTATTGCTCCATATAGTTGATGTGGGGGTATACAGGCAGATGCTTTCAACATGGGGAATTGTATATGAATAACTCAGTATGGAATTGTATAAAGAACGGTAAGATACCGCTGTTTTGAGCGAGGAGGGGGAGTATTTGAGGTCATATAGGCTACCCTGAATTGTATTGTCGGCAATCAGTACGGAAGAAGATGTTGTCATGGAATCAAAGGAATTACCTATTTCACTGGAGAAAAATGTCAGTACGCTGGCGGTAGTATTGTATAGCAGTTCTTCGTTATATTTCATAAAAATATTTACCGCAAGAAACGACGAAATGCCGATAAAAAGGGTAATGAGACAATTAAAAAGGAGCAGTTTTGTTTTTAATGATGTGTCTATCAACCAGTTGTGCAGCTTTTTATACATATAAAGAAACCTCCCTTGAAATCGTACTTAAATTATAACAATATTTGGTGATAATTCAATAAGCTATCGCATATAAAAACGGTTTTGTGAACATTTAAACCGTTTTTTTGTATTTTATCTAAATATAAATCTTGCTATAATAAACCTACGAAATAAAGCACGCGACTATTTAAGGAGGGTTATTATGTTAAAGAGAAATCTTGCAATTGGAATGGCTATCGTGTTAAGTGCAGGAAGTTTATTTGGATGCGGCAGTTCAGAAAGCAATGGGGGAAACACTTCTGCAGCGGATACACCGGCGGTTACAGAGAATGCAGCTGATGCCTCAGGAGACATGGTATTACGGTTTTCCTGGTGGGGAAACCAGGTAAGGAATGAAAAGACGGATAAGGTTCTTAAAATGTATTCAGAAGATAACCCAGGAATAAGCTTTCAGGAGGAAATTAATGAATTCAGTTCTTACTGGGATCGATTGGCAGCTCAGTCAGCAGGTAACGATTTGCCTGATATCATACAGATGGACTATCGTTACATTGACCAATATGTATCTAACGGCCTGCTTTTGGACTTAACTCCCTATGTGGAGAATGGTTTGCTGGACCTGTCAAACTTAGCAGATTCAACGGTGGATTCAGGAAAAATTGGTGGAAAGCTGTATGGAATTTGTAATGGATTGAATGCTCCAATGATGATTTACAATAAAACTATAACAGACAATGCCGGGATTGAGATTGGCGATGAAATCACGCTGGATCAGTATATTGAGTATTCAAAACTGATATATGAAAAAACGGGTACCCCTACTAATATTGCATATGGTGCAGGTACAAAATATTTACAGTATTATATGAGAGACAGGGGCGAAAAACTCTACAATAACCAAGGAGGATTGGGGGGACAGGAAAGCACCTTCGCTGACTTCTTCCGACTTTATGAAAATGCAATCAAAGAGGGATGGCACACGGACCCGGCGGCATTTGTGGAAATATCAACAACTTCCATTGAAGAGGATGCGATTCACAGCGGTAAGTCATGGTCTACTATCGTATGGTCAAACCAGTATGCCGCAGCTATGAATTCCAAACCGGAAGAATATGAGTATGCAGTGTGTACTTGGCCAGCCAACAATATAAAACAGGCAGATTATACAAAACCAAGCCAGTTCTTTTCCGTATCCAGTAATAGCAAAAATCCGGAAGAAGCAGTAAAGGTAATTAATTATCTGACTAATTCCAAGGAATGTAACGATGTATTGTTAGGTGAGAGAGGTGTTCCGGCGTCCTCTGTTATAGCAGAGGCTATTACACCAAAGTTGGGACAGGATGAACAGTTGGTGATTGAATTTGTAACAAAAGTATCAGAGAACTGTTCCGCTCTTGACCCTGCAGACCCGGTGGGCTCGGGAGAAATTACAAACCTGATTGATAGTTTGACAGAGGAGGTCTGCTATGGCAGCAAGACTGCTGATGAAGCAGCAGCAGAGTTCTACGAAAAGGGAAATGCAATCCTTCTAAAAGGGTATTCTGGACAATAATATGAAAAGCAGATTAAGAGAGGGGACAGAGAAATGAAGGAAAACAAATTGACACTGAGGCAGTGGTTTAATAAGGAAAGTGTGGCAGGGAGTATCTGCACATTGCCTTTTGCGGTCGGATTCTTGTGTTTTACGCTGGTTCCCATATGCATGTCTCTTTATTATTCTTTGACTGACTATAATATTCTATCCCAGCCCAAATTTATTGGACTTGCCAATTATATTGAAATGTTTACAACAGATAAAACGTACATTAAATCATTATTTGTTACTATTTTTTATACATTTATATCTGTCCCTATGAGGCTGGTATTTGCCTTAGCAGTGGCTGTCATCCTGGTTAGAAATACCAGGATGACCCCTATTTATAGGGCGGTTTATTATCTGCCGTCTATCATCGGCGGTTCTGTGGCAGTATCTATCCTATGGAAACGTATTTTTGCTACGGATGGTGTGATTAATGCTCTGTTGGCTGCCGTTGGCATTGATACTCAATTCGCATGGCTGGGCAATACTAAAACTGCAATATGGACCTTGATTTTGTTGGCAGTCTGGCAGTTTGGTTCCTCTATGCTTATCTTTTTGTCTGCACTAAAACAGATACCAAATTCTTTGTATGAAAGTGCGCGGGTGGATGGAGCATCCAGGCCATATATATTCTGGAAGATAACGCTGCCCATGCTGACTCCTACCATATTTTTCAATCTTATCATGCAGATGATTAGCGGTTTTCTTGCTTTTTCCCAGTGCTATATCATTACCCAGGGAAAGCCCATGAATTCCACTTTGTTCTATACCGTTTATATGTATCAACAGTCCTTTGAGTTTTATAGGATGGGATACGGAGCCGCTATGGCCTGGGTCATGCTGTTTATTGTAGGTACGGTTACAGTAATCTTATTCAAGACAAAAAAGAAGTGGGTATTCAGCGAAGGAGAATGATATATGGGTATGAAAAATAAAAGAACAATAGGGATTACAATTTATCACATTCTGGTCTGCATTGGCGGTCTGATAATGGTGTATCCACTAATATGGATGCTTATGAGCTCATTTAAAGAAACCAATACTATATTTGCTACAGCAAAAGAACTGTTGCCTGAGAAGGCGACTCTGGTCAATTATGTGAATGGGTGGAAGGGATTTGCCGGTAGCACCTTTGGCCGTTTTTTCGCTAATTCCGCCATCATTTCCGTGCTTTCAACCGTGGGAGCAGTTGCCTCATCTGCAATTGTAGGGTATGGATTTGCCAGATGCAGATTCAAAGGGAAGAAGCTGCTGTTTACATGCATGATGGTTTCAATGATGCTGCCTTTTCAGGTTATGATGATACCGCAGTTTATTTGGTTTAAAAAGCTAGGATGGGTAGGTACATATTTACCATTAATTGCGCCTTACTTTTTTGGACAAGGTTTCTTTATCTTCCTGATTATGCAGTTTATCGAGGGAATACCAAGAGAATTAGATGAGGCGGCGAAAATAGATGGCTGCTCATATTACGGTGTTTTCCGTCAGATAATTCTTCCTTTAATTATTCCTGCCCTTATTACATCGGGAATTTTTTCCTTTATTTGGAGATGGGATGATTTTATGAGTCCATTGCTCTATATCAACAAGACAACCATGTACCCAATTAGCTACGCTTTGAAATTATTCTGCGATCCAAGCTCTACATCGGACTATGGTGCAATGTTTGCTATGGCAACACTATCCCTGCTGCCGGCAGTCATTATTTTCATCACACTGCAGAAATATTTGGTAGAGGGCATTGCCACATCAGGAATTAAGGGGTAATGTAGAATGAAAAATATTGAAGGAATCATTGAAGGTGCACGAAAGGTAATCCAAAGTCACTGTGTAGATGGAGGAAGCGGTTATTCAAGATGGATATGGCAAAACGCTACGAATGATAGAGAACTGGTAATTAATCCATATGGGTGTGCAGATGCAGCAAATATACGGTACATGATTGGAGAGTTTCCAGCAACGTCAGCAGAACGCGAGAATTGGATTATAAATCTGCAAGGATTCCAAAATCCAATAAGTGGTTTGTTTGAGGAAGCTACGCATCATCCTTACCATACTACAGCACACTGTGTAGCAGCATTGGAATTATTTGAAGAAAAGGCTGTTCATCCATTGTTTGATATGCAGCCGTATTTGCAGCAGCATAATTTGGAACAATTTCTAGATGGACTTTGCTGGTCAGAAGATCCATGGCTGGCTTCCCATCAAGGAGCAGGCATCTATGCAGCTATGGTGCTTATGGAAGAAGCGGACATGCAGTGGGAGGACCGGTACTTCAGATGGCTTAGCATCGAAGCTGACCCGGAAACAGGATTTTGGAGAAAAGGACAGGTCAAACCAGTTCTAAAAGCAGATTCATTTGCTGGAGTAAGAGCAAAACCGTCTGTTTTTCCGCATCTTGCGGCGTCGTTTCACTATCTGTTCAATCATGAATATGCCCATAGGCCCTTACCATATCCGGATAAGATTGTGGATACCTGCCTGGCCATTTATAAAAAAAATGATTGGGAGACGTTGGGAAAAAAGGTTTCTTTTGCAGAAATAGATTGGGTTTATTGTTTAAACCGAGGACTGCGTCACAGTGGTCATCGGTTTGATGAAGCTAAAACAGCACTTCATGACTTTGCGCTCACCTATATTGATTATTTGGAACATCTGGACTATGAAACGGATGATGGATTTAATGATATGCATTCATTATTTGGATGTATCTGTGCACTAGCCGAGCTCCAAAATGCTCTTCCAGGGGAGCTTGTTACAAACAAGCCATTAAAGCTGGTGCTGGACAGACGGCCATTCATATAATTCCTGTTTGTGAACATAACCGGAATAAAACTTGTACTTTAGAATCTATATTTCCCCTTATGAAAGCGGAAAATGAGAATAAAAATAGATAGATGGAGGAAATCGAGAATGAGGTATGCAAAGGACAAAGTATCAGACATTAAAATTGCTTATATTGGCGGCGGTTCCAGAGGCTGGGCATGGACATTCATGACAGATTTGGCTTTGGAGGAACAACTGTCAGGCACTATAAACCTTTACGATATCGATTTTAAAGCAGCCAAAAATAATGAGATAATTGGAAATTTGATTTCCAAAAGGGAAGATACACTGGGTAAATGGAACTACAGAACCAGTACCAGTCTTGAGGATGCATTGACGGATTGTGATTTTGTGGTGATATCCATTCTTCCGGGAACATTTGATGAAATGGAGTCAGACGTTCATCTTCCGGAACGTCTGGGGATTTATCAATCTGTAGGAGATACGGCTGGTCCTGGAGGAATTATACGTGGTCTGCGTACAATTCCAATGTTTGCTGAAATAGCAGAGGCCATTAAGGCCTACTCACCAGAAGCATGGGTTATCAATTATACAAATCCTATGTCTCTTTGTGTAAAAACATTATATCACGTATTTCCTGAGATAAAGGCATTCGGATGCTGTCATGAGGTCTTTGGCACACAGAAAGTACTGAAAGGAATTTGTGAAGCATGTTGTGATGAGAAGAATATTGACTGGCATGATATTTGTGTTAATGTGCTGGGAATCAATCATTTTACCTGGTTTTCCAGCGCTTCCTATAAAGGCATTGATCTTTTTCCTGTTTATGATGCTTATATTGCAGAACATTTCGAGGACGGATACCATGATCCAGACAGAAATTGGATGAACTCATCTTTTAACTGTGCTCATAGAGTGAAATTCGACCTGTTTAAAAGATATGGCCTTATAGCAGCGGCAGGTGATCGGCATCTGGCCGAATTCATGCCGGGAAACGAATATCTGAATGATCCGGATACAGTGAAAAAGTGGAAATTTGGATTAACAACAGTGAATTGGAGAAAAGAAGACTTAAAGAGAAGATTGGAGAGAAGCCGCCGTCTGGCTGATAATGAGGAGGCTGTTGAGTTAAAACCAACCGGAGAGGAAGGAATTCTTTTGATAAAAGCATTATGCGGATTAGGCAGATTGGTCAGCAATGTGAATATTCCTAATACATATGGACAGATACCGAATCTATCCAGAAATGCAGTAGTGGAGACGAATGCAGTATTTGAACGGGATGCAATTCGGCCTATGATAGCCGGAGATATTCCTGAAAGTATTAAAGAACTCATTCTCCCGCATCTGGATAATCATGAATATACGCTTCAGGCGGCATTGAAGTATGATGAGGATTTGGTGGTGAAGGCATTCTTGAATGATCCTTTGGTAAAGGGGAAAAGATGCACAGAGGAAGATGTGAAGATGTTAGCGCATGATATGATACAGAATACTTTGAAATATTTGCCGGATGGCTGGAAGTAGAGGAAAAATAAACATAAATATGCTGTGGTATTACATTATTTAATAAAACCCCAAGACCGGGCCCCCGCTGAACATCAGCGATGCCCGGTCTTTTGCTGTGCTCTGTCCTGATTTGCTTTACAATTACCTGTTTTCGTGTTACATTTGCTACTGAAAACGGATAGGGTGTAAGGAATTATTAAAGGAAGATTAAAGAAAAACAGAAGAACAAATCGCGTTCTCTGTGCTATACTGAACAAAATCAGTACAGTCTGTCCATACGGGCTGTTATCTGGATTGGAGCGCTTTTACGCCCTGGAAAGGAGGCTGGATTTGGCAGAGGAACAACTGGCCGTGTCGTCGGTCCCTACAGCAAAAGAAAACAGGCCCGTGGTCATACGGGTAAAGAATTTATATAAGATATACCGGGTAGGCGATATCAAGGTCCGGGCCCTGGACGGGCTGGATTTTGATATATATAAGGGAGAATTCGTTGCCATTGTAGGAGCCTCCGGTTCCGGCAAATCCACCCTTCTCAACATGCTGGCCGGGTTGGAGAAGCCTACCAAGGGAGAGATTGAGATTGGCAGAGTCCATATAGAGAAGATGACGGAGCGCCAGCTGGTGAGCTTCCGCCGCGAAAAGGTGGGATTCATCTTCCAGGCATACAACCTGTTAAACACCATGAATGCTCTGGAGAATGTAGCCCTGCCCCTTTCCTTTCGGGGTGTTTCCAGGAGGCAGAGGCTTAAGGAAGCCAGGAAATACATGGACCTGGTAGGCGTGGGAGGACAGGCCAGGCATATGCCCAACCAGATGTCCGGCGGACAGCAGCAGCGTGTGGGAATAGCCAGGGCCCTGGTGGTCAATCCTCAGATTATATTTGCCGATGAGCCCACGGGAAACCTGGATTCCAAGACCACCATGGAGGTGCTGCGCCTGATGCAGAAGATTGTCAGGGAGCAGGACCAGACTCTGGTCATGGTTACCCATGACAACAATCTGGCCTCCTATGCGGACCGGAGAATCCGAATCATGGACGGCAGGATTGTGGGAATCGAGACAGGCGGCAGGGAAGCATTATATGAGGGGAATGCAGAGGAAAAGGAGTGCAATGAGAATGAGAGCAAATAAATGGTGCAGGGGCCTGACGGCGTTCCTGGCAGCCTCAATGCTGGCCGGGATGTATCCTTCCAGCGCAGCGGCCAGCGATTATAAACTGGGCTACAACACCAATGCCAGTGAAAATGATTATGTTTTTACTACAAAATCACCCAAAGGGACCATAGGAAAATCCATGTCCATTCCCTTCCGTATCAGGGCCACGGATGAGGATATGGAGAACCTGCGCATCAGTCTCCTGGAAACCAATGAGTTCCAGCAGATAGAGGAGCGGGGAAACGGGGATTACTCCGTTGACTACTATCCCTTTGAAATTATGGAGACCACCTTTGTGGCCAAGAACGTGGGAACCATCAAGAAGGGCAATGTAAAGAGCGTGTCCCTGTCAGCCAGGGTGCGGCGCGATGCCCTTCAGGGATACTACAGCATCCCTGTACTGCTTGAATGGGACGGCGGTTCTGACACAGACTATATTAATGTATGGATTTCCACCTCATCCACATCAGGAGCAGACGAGGAGGAGGACAAAAAGGAAGGCAATTACTTTGTGGTGGGAGAGAACCAGCCCACACCCCGGGGCGTTTATCCCAATGTCATGGACTACACCGTGAACTTCCGCAATAAGAGGGAGACCACGGCCCAGGATGTGACGGTCAGCATGCAGCTCTCAGAGGACGATGCCAAGTTCCCCTTTGAAATCAACGACGGCAACTATGACCGCACCTTTGAGCGCGTGCAGCCGGGAGAAACCGTGTTCGCTCCCTACAGCATGGCAATCCGCAAGGATTCCTATACAGGTTATTATCCAATCAAATACACCATCACCTTCCGCTTAAGCTCTGAGGGGGATCTGCACACGGAGGAGGGAACTTTTTACGTACATATCACGTCCAAGGATAAAGAGGACGACCTGGGGGATTTTAACGCCAACGACAGGACCAGGGCCAGATTGATTGTGGAGAGCTACCACACGGTTCCGGAGGAAATCTACGCAGGGGACGAGTTTGAGCTGATTCTTAACATGAAGAATGCATCCACCTCGGTTGCTGCCAGCAACATTCTCTTTAACCTGGAGTCGGAGAAGGTATCGGACAGCGCCGTATTTACCACGGAGTCAGGCACCTCCTCCCTGGTGGTGGACAATATGGCTCCCGGACAGACCACCGAGGTCAGGGCCAGGTTTACAGCCAGGGCAGGAGTGGACCAGCGCTCCTACGCCATCACGGTGAAGGAGAAGTACGACAGCCCTGAATTCAAGAACGCAGAGGAAAGCATTGTAGTGGACATCCCTGTAAAACAGTATGCCCGGTTAAGCACCAGCACCATTGACGTTATGCCGGACAGCTTAACCGTGGGATCTGAGTCCAATGTCATGTTTGGCATCAACAACACGGGAAAGGTCATCCTTTACAACGTGACCGTGACCTTTGAGGCGGACTCCATCAAGACCACGGACGCCTATGTGGGAAACATCAAGCCGGGTGAAACAGGCAACGTGGATACCATGCTGACAGGTGTGGCTCCCACCCTGGACGAGGGAACGGTACGCATCCGCATTGATTACGAGGATGAAAACGGTGTTCCCGCAGAACCCGTGGAAAAGGAACTGACCCTCATGGTTATGGAGGAGATGGAACAGAACTGGGATGATATGGGAGCGGCCATGGACGCAGGCAGCATGGAGGCGGAGGCAGCCCCATCCTTCTGGGGCAAATACAAGTTCCTGGTGATTGCCGGTGTGGCGGCAGCCGCCGGTATTGCAGCTGCGGTTGTCATCCGAATCAGGAAGAAACGCAAGGCAGCAAGGGAAGAGGATGTGGACGATGAGATTTCCTGATCTCGTAATCATGAGCATTAACAACTTAAGACGCAGGAAGCTGAGAACGGTTCTGACTGTGCTGGGAGTTATCATCGGCACAGCGTCCATTGTGGTCATGGTATCCCTGGGAATCGGACTGGACCAGATGTTTATGGAACAGATTTCCTCCTGGGGAAGCCTGACCACCATCAACGTGTATTCCGGTTCCTCCTATGGGAACGCGGTGATGATTGGTGGGGGAGGGAGCAGTAAATCCTCGGATCCCACCTACATCACAGACGATGTTATAGAACAGTTTGGCCGCCTGCCCCATGTGTCCGGGGTATCCCCTGTCCTGGAAATCAATGTGGTTATGCGCCAGGGAGCCTACGAGGCCCAGTATCTGTCCCTTATGGGCGTAAGCCAGTCGTTTCTGGAGCAGATTCCCCTGGGGGAAGGCAGGCTGCCGGAACCGGGAGAGATGGGCATGGTGGTGGGCAACACGGTCCAGCAGAATTTTTATAATTCCAAGACAGGCCGGGGATACTGGGACACGGGCGAGATGCCGGAAGTGGACTTTATGAATAAGCCCCTCTTTGTCATTTTTGATGTGGACGCTTATTTCCAGACCAGAAATGGTTCCGTCAGTTCGTCAGAGGACGGACAGACTCCTGTGAAACCGCCGAAAAAGTACATGATGAATGCAACCGGCATGGTGGAAGGCGGTCCGGATGACTGGAATTCCTATTCCTATAACGTGTATACAGACATCGACGGACTGAAAGCCCAGCTGCGCAAGGTGTTTAAAAAGGGAGCCGTGATACCGGGACAGCCCACCAACAAAAAAGGAAAGCCCCTTAACTATCTGACCTATAACAGGGCACAGATATTTGTGGACGATATGGAATATGTCCCGGAGGTTCAAAAGCAGATAGCGGACATGGGATTCCAGGTCAGCAGCCAGGCGGACTGGATGGAGAGTACGAAACAGCAGTCCAGCATGATACAGGCTGTTCTCGGCGGCATCGGAGCGGTTTCGCTGTTCGTGGCAGCCATCGGCATTGCCAACACCATGATGATGTCCATTTATGAGAGGACAAAGGAAATCGGCGTTATGAAGGTGCTGGGCTGTGATATGGGAAATATCCGCAACATGTTCCTCATTGAATCCGGCTTTATCGGCTTCATGGGAGGCATTGTGGGAATTTTGCTCAGTTACGGTATCTCGGTGGTTATCAACCGGTTTGTTAACCTGGAGGAAATGAACGGACTGACAGGCAACCTGTCCAGAATACCGCCCTGGCTTTCCGTGGCAGCCGTGGTCTTTGCCATCTTTGTGGGCATGGCAGCCGGATTTATGCCGGCTATGCGTGCCATGAAGCTGAGTCCCCTGGCAGCCATCCGGAATGAATAGGGGAAACAGGAGGTGCGAAAGACTGGTTTCTTCTACTTCCTTGATTAGTAAAACTTCTAAAAAAGGGTTGCAATATTAGAAAAAAAGATATATATTAATGGTAGGGCGTGTGACTGGCGGATAGTGGAGCAACCACAGGGAGCACGCAGTACCATGAACTATTTTGAGCCGACCGCCTGGGCACGCATATTTTTTTGCGTGTCCGGGAGCCGGCTCTTTTAAGTTTCAGAAACCTATTAAGCCGAATGGAGGAATCAGTATGAATCAGATGTCACTGGAACAGGAGCTGAAAAGCAATGCTTATCCCGGACGGGGAATCGTCATCGGGCGATCAGAAGACGGAACAAAGGCAGTAACCGCCTATTTTATCATGGGCAGAAGCGCCAACAGCCGCAACCGCGTGTTTGCGGAGGATGGGGAAGGAATCCGCACCCAGGCATTTGACCCTGCCAAGCTGGAGGACCCAAGCCTGATTATCTATGCCCCTGTGCGGGTTCTTGGAAACAAGACCATTGTGACCAACGGGGACCAGACCGACACCATCTACGACGGAATGGACCACCAGATGACCTTTGAGCAGTCCTTGCGATGCAGGGAATTCGAGCCGGATGCGCCTAATTACACACCGCGGATCTCCGGCATCATGCACATTGAAAACGGCAATTATAATTATGCCATGTCCATTTTAAAGAGCGACAATGGAAATCCGGATTCCTGCCTGCGTTTTACTTATGCGTACCAGTCGCCGGCGGCGGGTGAGGGACGTTTTATCCACACCTACATGCATGACGGCAATCCTCTGCCCAGCTTTGAGGGAGAGCCTAAGAAGGTGGGGATAAGCGGGGACATTGACGCCTTTACGGATTTGGTCTGGAACAGCCTTAACGAGGATAACAAGGTGTCCCTGTTCGTGCGTTTTATTGATATTGCCGCCGGCACATATGAGACGAGAATCGTAAATAAAAATAAATAAGGAGAGAGGTATGATTATGAAAGAACTGGCACTTAAATACGGCTGCAACCCAAACCAGAAGCCTTCCAGAATCTTCATGGAAGGGGACAGGGAGCTTCCCATCACAGTACTGAGCGGCAGACCGGGCTACATCAATTTCATGGACGCGTTAAACGGCTGGCAGCTGGTAAAAGAGCTGAGGGCAGCCACAGGGCTTCCGGCCGCCGCATCTTTCAAGCATGTTTCACCTGCCGGGGCGGCAGTGGGCCTGCCTCTTGACGAGACATTGAGGAAGATTTACTGGGTGGATGATATGGGTGAACTCTCACCGTTAGCCAGCGCATATGCAAGGGCAAGGGGAGCAGACCGCATGTCCTCCTTCGGGGACTTTATTTCTCTGTCTGATGTGTGCGACGCGGACACGGCCAGAATCATAAAACGCGAGGTGTCTGACGGCGTTATCGCTCCGGGATATGAGCCGGAAGCCCTGGAAATCCTAAAGTCCAAGAAAAACGGTAATTACAATGTCATCCAGATTGATCCGGACTATGAGCCTGAGGCCCTGGAGCGCAAGCAGGTATTCGGCATCACCTTTGAGCAGGGACATAACAACCTGGAGATCAACAGGGACCTTTTGGAGGATATTGTCACTGAGAACAGGGAGCTTCCGGATTCTGCCAAGATTGACCTGATGATTTCCCTCATCACCCTGAAATACACACAGTCCAACTCCGTATGCTATGTAAAAGGCGGACAGGCCATCGGCATCGGCGCGGGACAGCAGTCCAGGGTGCACTGTACGCGTCTGGCAGGCAGCAAGGCGGACAACTGGTATCTGCGCCAGGCTCCCCAGGTAATGAACCTTCCTTTTGTGGACAGCATCAAGAGGGCTGACAGAGACAATGCCATTGATGTATATATGGGAGATGATTACATGGATGTGCTGGCTGACGGAAGATGGGAAAAGACCTTCAAGGTAAAGCCTCCTGTATTCACCGCTGAGGAAAAAAGGGCCTGGCTGGACACCATGACAGACGTGGCCCTGGGATCCGACGCCTTCTTCCCCTTTGGGGACAATATTGACAGGGCCAGCAAGAGCGGCGTAAAATACGTGGCGCAGCCCGGCGGTTCTGTCCGCGATGACCAGGTTATCGAGACATGCAACCAGTATGGAATGGTGATGGCATTTACGGGAATCCGTCTCTTCCACCACTAATGGATTTATCATGTGAAAAGACTGCGCCTGGGGCAAATCCTGTAAATGGGAAAGCCCCGGGCGTTTTTTTTCGCTGATTTGCAGTATTTTGTCAGTGCTTTTCTCCGCCGTCCGTTCATATGTGCTTTGCGTTTCAGATTTGCGTTTCCTCTATATTTCCGGTTGCCCTTATGGCAGACCAAGGGTATAATGGTACATAAATTGTCATTGGGAGGAAAAAGGGTATCATGATTACAGATTTGACGGCGGAGCATCCGAAAAAGACACTGTGGCGGTTTGCGCTGCCCATGTTTATAAGCGTCATGTTCCAGCAGTTTTACAATATCGCGGACAGCAGCATCGCGGGCCGGTTTGCAGGTGAGGATGCGCTGGCAGCCGTTGGGGCCTCCTATCCCATCACGGTGATATTCATGGCCTTTGCGGTGGGAAGCAACCTGGGGGCTTCCGTGGTGGTGTCCAGGCTCTTTGGGGCAAAGGACATAGGCAGGATGAAGACCGCTGTCTACACGGCGTTCATTGCCTGCGGCGCCATGAGCCTGATTCTGACCATGCTGGGATATGCCTTCTGCGGGGATATGATGCGTTTAATCCATACCCCGGACAACATATTCGCGGACGGGGAGCTGTACCTTAAGATCTATGTCTACGGGCTGACCTTCCTGTTTCTCTACAATGTATGTACAGGCATATTTACGGCCCTGGGGGATTCCAGGACTCCCCTGTATTTTCTCATCGGTTCGTCCCTGGGAAATATCGCGCTGGATTACTGGTTCGTGGCCTGGCTGGGCCTGGGAGTGGCGGGAGTGGCATGGGCTACTTTTATTGCCCAGGGGGTTTCCGCCATCCTGGCTCTGGGGACTCTGGCCAGACGTCTGGGCGCCCTTAAAACCGACCGGAGGACCGTGCTGTTCAGCGCTGTTTTGCTGGGGCAGATAGCAGCCATCGCAGTGCCCAGCATCATGCAGCAGAGCGTGTTGTCAGTGGGAAATATGTTTGTCCAGGAAATCGTGAACCGGTACGGCTCCGCTGTCATAGCAGGCTATTCCGGGGCCGTCAAGCTTAATACCTTTGCCATCAACGCATTCATGTCACTGGGAGGCTGTCTGTCCAGCTATACGGCCCAGAACATGGGAGCGGGAAAGAGAGAGAGGATCCCCCTGGGCTTTAAGACCGGCGTCAGGCTGTCCTTTTATGCCACGATCCCGTTCTTCCTGCTGTATTTTGTGTTCAGCCGCCAGATGATGGGACTGTTCCTGGGGGCGGGAAGCACCCGGGCCATAGAGTCCGGCATGGAGTTTCTGCGCATCGTAAGTCCCATGTATTTTATGATTTCCATTAAGCTCATGACAGACGGTATTATCCGGGGCTCCGGAGCCATGACCTATTTTGTGCTGGCCACTGTGCCGGATTTGATTCTGCGCATTATCGTGGCAAATATCCTTACAGGGCATTTCGGAAGCACGGGTATCTGGATGGCCTGGCCCTTTGGATGGATTGCGGCGACTCTGCTGACCGTGATATTTTACAGGAGGATTGTATCAGGGAAATTCCGTATACGTATATGACGGGGAAGTGCTGAGGATTCGTTGGAGGTAATACCAGGAGGTATCCATGGGGTATAGATTGATCATAAGTGTAAGCATTCTCTCTCTTTTGCTGACTGCCTGTTTTGGGGAGGCTGACGGAGCGGACGCAGCAGCCGGAGCGGACGCAGCAGCCGGACAGCCGGTGAAAGAGCAGCCGGAATTGTCTGTGCCCCCACTGACAGACAGCGGCTTGTCAATGCTGGTTGAAGATAATACATGTTTCCCCGGGCTGCCGGGGGATTTAGAGCCGGCAGATGATTGTTACGGTTTTCCGGTGGAATTAGTCAGCGATTTGAAATACAGAATGAACCAGGAGGATGCGGATGCCTGTATAGAATATCTGTATGGACTGAACCAACAGGATTTTCGGATTGCAAACCATGAATTCCTGTCTCTGTTAGATATGACGGATGAAATGACAAATGAAATGGCGATAACTGATTTCAACGAAAATGAGGCGGAATATTCATGTTACCGCTGTGATACGGACGGCGACGGGACCGATGAGCTGATAGCCTTTGAAAAAGACGGAAGGGGAACCATATCCTATGTCCATATGATGGTTGAGGGAGAGAATGGGTATGTTTTTTTCAACAGCCAGTATATGGACGATGTCCGGTTTTTTACGTTATTCCAATATGAGTCTGCCTTTTATTATGGGGCAAGCTGCTTTGATGATTCCACAGGAACCGTCAATTTGCAGATATACATGCTTGACCGGACTATCTTTCATCTGGCCAACATTACAGATAGCATATGCTTCAACCGGACCTTCCGTATTTCCGAACCACACCTTCTGTATTGCAATGAGCAGCATCCTGATACCCATATTGTTCAGGATTATCTCGATGATGTCATATATGACGTTATCTATGCAAACAGGGCGAAAAATACATTTTATGGGGATGAATGGGAGTATCGGAACGAGGAGCGGCCTTTTTTGTATGATGATACGGCTTATTGGGAGGATGCCGATGCTATAAACTGGAGCCATATGTATATCATGGATATAAACAATGACGGCAAAGATGAGATATTTACAAAAACACCTCCGGGATACAGGCAGCCGTTTGAACACAGTATCAAATGGTACGATAAGGATTTTAAGCAGTGTCCGGCCGCAGTGGAGGCATGGAGGGACAATCATTACAGGCTGGTTGATATGTGGTTTAAACATTTGAATGGAAAGGCGGCTGCTTTTACACTGTACCAGGAGATTCAGTCCGGGCAGAGGTATCTGGTGGACGCCAGAATACAGGAGGATGGCCAAACCACGATTTTAATGGATTACATGGCTGTATTGGAGCCGGATGATATCCGGGTGACAGAGTTTGGTGTGGGCACGGATGTCTCCATATATAAACCGCTTACATACCAGGATCCGGCCAGAGACAGCGCATTTCCCTATAACCTGCCGGATGTGGCAGAAGTGTTTTTGTTAAAAGTACAGGGTTCTTCTGCTGCCATTCAAAATAATTGTGCGGACATACCCGATGATTTCACGGAAATTCTGGCCGGTTTACTGGCGGACAAGGCTTTGGATCGTCTGGAGCGCGGGCTGGGAATGGAAATGTACCAGACAGACCAGGGGGATTTTGAACGTAAATATGGAACATACCTGAGTCAGGCCAGGCGTACGCTTAACGGCGGCACCCAGTATGTCTGCCGGATTTCCCTTGGCCGTACGGATTACTTTCTCCTGCTGCAGTACAGCGTCACAGGAAAAATAGGAGATCTGCATATTTACCGCGGGACTGCGGGCGGTCTGGCTTATGTAAGCACCTATCAGCCTGAGTATCTGGGCGGAAAAATAATCTGTCATTCCGGCGGACTGTATATTGTGGAGCGGCCGTTTCCGGGGGGTGAGCGTCCCCGTTATCTGGACAATATAATGATACACCGCCTGATACCGGAAGGCGGACAAGACGCCGTTATTGAGGCGGTGCCTGAATCATTTATGTGGCAGAAAATATATGATAACCGCGCTGCTTACGCAGGGGATGTCACCGGTTATCTGGAAGAAATAAAAACAGATTTGGCGGACCTGTCATACCGTTCAAACGATGAAGATGTCTATACGGGTGATGAAGATCCGGAGATTGAGCTGAATCAGTTTTTAAGGCTTGGCTCAGTTGTTTCACCTTATGAAACCTTTTATAAAATTGATTTTAATAATGACCGGAAGGACGAGTATATTTCAAAAGAAAAGAGTTACAACCATATATATGCAGGCATATACCAGTTTACCGGCAGGGGCATCATAGGACTGGAATATGATGAAACGGCGGAGGAGGCCTGGGGCCACCCGGTCCAGATCTGGTTTAAAGAAATACAGGGAAAGGTATTCACATTCCGGCTGTTTTACCATGAGGATTCCTATTACGTACTAAATGTTTCCCTGATAGAAGGAACCCGCATTACGCAGGTCCAGACCCATATAATTGTTCCAAAGGTCAATTATATCATGAATGAATATTAAGGATAAGAGCGTTGGGGCAGGGAGAGGATTTTTCCCTCCGGCTGGGAAGCGGGCTGGAAAAATGTGAAGGTTCTGTGAAATGTCTGTGAAATGTCATTCATGGAAGCATTTGACTCTTGAATCATTAAATCCTTTATGTTAGGATAAGTTTATTAAATTTTATTAACAAAATTCTAACAAAAAGGCGACAATGGTGACAAAAGAAAATAAGATAAAGATTATAAAATATATATGGTATACAGTGGGAACCGTGTGTCTGCTAATGGCTCCAGTGGCGTCATACTTTATGTTTGAGTATGTCACGGGGAATCTGGACACGGTTCCTTATTATATGGCTGCTTTGAACATAGGCTGGATTTATGTGCTGTATCTGGCTTTGTTTGCTGTCACGGGGAGGACCAGAATCGCTGTGCCCGCTGCTTCCTGCATCCTATATGTCATTTCCCTGGCGGAGACCTTTGTGGTGGCCTTCCGCGGACGACCCATCATGCTGTGGGATGTGATGGCATTCAGGACAGCCATGACCGTATCCGGCAACTATGAATTTTTCATTACCCGTCAGATGAAAGCAGCCTTTGTCCTGCTTCTGCTTATGAACGTGTTCCTGTGGTTCATACCGCGCCGGGTTAAAGGTTGGAAGCTCCGTCTGGCAGTGGGAGGCGGCATAACTGCCTCCATAGCGGCCTATGGGGCATGGTTCTTTGCCGTTCTGGTCCCTTCCTGGGGGCTGGGCATCAATATGTGGGCCATCAACGGGACATACCAGGAATACGGCTATGTGCTGTCCACCGCTGTCTCCCTGCAGTATGTGGTAAAGAAGCCGCCTCAGGGGTACAGTAACGCCAGGCTAAAGGAGATATATAGCCGCCTGGAGGAGAATATATATGCGGAAGCAGGAAATGGTCAGGCTTATCCGGAAAAAAGCCGGGCCTATCCGGAAAACCCGGAGAACCCGGAGAACCCGGAGAACCCGCTGGAGGACGGGCAGCCTGTAACGCCGGTCAATTTAATATGTATTATGAACGAGAGCCTGGCAGAGCTTAAGACGGCAGGTGATTTTACCACCAATACAGAATATTTCCCCTTTATGGACAGCCTTGAGGAAAACACGGTCAGGGGCAGTCTTTGCGTGCCCGTGTTCGGTTCCATGACAAGCAATACAGAGTTTGAGTTTCTCACCGGGGACTCCATGGCCCTGCTGCCTGCCAATTCCATTGCCTACCAGTTCAATGTAAAGCCGGGGACCTATTCCATGGTCAGCACCTTAAAGGACCAGGGGTATTACAGCGTGGCAATGCACCCTTATCCCGGAGAGAACTGGAACCGGGTGGAGTGCTATCAGAATATGGGATTTGACGCGTTCCTGGACCAGGAATTTTACGAGGGCAGTGAAGAGCTGCGCAACTATGTAAGCGATGAGGCGGATTACCAGAAGCTGATCCAGGTGGTGGAGGCCAAGGAAAATCCTGAGGATAAGCTGTTTATCTTCAATGTAACCATGCAGAACCACGGCGGATATGAGGGGACCTACGACAATTTTGAACAGGAGGTATGGCTTACCGGCGAATATGAGGGAAAATATCCAAAGACGGACCAGTACCTGTCCCTCATGAAGCGTTCGGACCAGGCTTTCCAGTATCTGGTGGAGTATTTCAGCCTGACAGACCAGCCCACCATGATTGTCATGTTCGGGGATCACCAGCCCAGCGTGGAGGATGAATTTTACGATGACATAGCCGGCATGCCCAGTTCTGAAGTTCCGGCGCAGGAACATCTCATGTGGTACGAGACCCCATTTATTATATGGACGAATTACAGCATGCCCTCCGGGAATATGGGGCGTCTCGGCGCTGTCTACCTGTCCTCTGAGGTCCTGTGGAGGGCCAATCTTGAGATGGCACCCTATAACCGGTTCCTGCTTGCCATGAGGGAGGAACTTCCGGTGGTCCACCCTCTGGGCTGCTATGACAGGGAGGGAACCTATTACTACTGGGCCAAGGCAGAGTCGGAGCGCTGCCCCTATCAGGACACGGTACTGGATTATGAGGCACTTGTGTACAACCACAGCCTGGACCGGAAGAAGGTTAAGGAGCTGTTTGTCATAGATTCGGAAAATAGTATAAGCCAATAAAAACTTGTAAAAGCACTTGGCAAGCTGCCCCCGCATAGAATAAGATTAAGAATATGCAGGGTGGCTTTCTTTGAAGACTTTTCCAAAACCATTATCAGCAGGAGAGGAAAAAGAGTATCTGGAACGCTGCAAAGAGGGCGACCAGTCTGCCAGAGATATGCTGATTGAGCATAATATGCGTCTGGTGGCCCATGTGGTAAAAAAGTATCAGGGCTCTGATTACGACATGGAGGACCTGCTGTCCGTGGGAACCATAGGCCTTATTAAGGCAGTGAATACATTTAACGTAGATAAAGGCTCACGACTGGCCACCTATGCAGCCAGATGCGTGGAAAATGAGATACTGATGCTTCTGCGAGCCAGCAGGAAGTATTCCAAGGAAGTGTCCCTTTTTGAGCCCATCGGAGTAGACAAGGACGGGGAAACCGTCAGTCTGGTGGATGTGATAGAGATGGACAATAAAGAGACGCTGGATACCATGATTTTAAAACAGGACGTAAAAGAGCTTTATGAAGCCTTTGAGTCCTGTCTGACAGAGACAGAGAAGACGGTTCTGGGGATGCGATACGGGCTGTACCGCGGGAAGGAGCATACCCAGCGGGAGATTGCCGGCAAGCTGGGCATCTCCCGTTCTTATGTGAGCCGGATTGAGAAAAAGGCAATTGAGAAGATACGGACAGAGTTTGCAAAACACGGTTAAGGGGTGTCATTCAAAAAATATTGTAAAAAGATAGAAGAATTGTGCATTGTTTTATGACAGCTTTCCCTTTATACTAGTCATAACAGGCGGAACGGTCAGACAGCTTAACCTGTTCCGCCTTTTTGCAGCAATCAATTGTTCGTAAGGAGGAGATACCATGGCTATTTTAGTGACTGGTGGCGCCGGCTATATCGGAAGCCATACCTGTGTGGAACTGCTGACAGCGGGTTATGATGTGGTTGTTGTAGACAACCTTTATAATTCCAGCGAGAAGGCACTGGAGAGAGTGGAGAAGATAACAGGCAGGAAGGTAAAATTCTACGAGGCAGACCTTCTGGACCAGCCGGCCCTTAAGGAAGTGTTTGACAAGGAGGATATTGATTCGGTCATCCATTTTGCAGGTCTTAAGGCAGTGGGGGAATCCGTGCGCAAGCCTCTGGAGTATTATCACAACAATATCACAGGCACCCTGATTCTCTGCGATGAGATGCGCAGCCATGGGGTCAAAAATATTGTATTCAGTTCTTCCGCTACCGTGTATGGAGATCCGGCAGAAATCCCCATCACTGAAAACTGCCCCAAGGGAGAGATTACCAATCCTTACGGACGGACCAAGGGCATGCTGGAGCAGATACTGACAGACTTACATACAGCGGATCCGGAGTGGAACGTGGTGCTGCTGCGCTACTTCAACCCCATCGGTGCCCATGAGAGCGGTCTGATTGGAGAGGATCCCAAGGGAATCCCCAACAATCTGGTTCCCTATATTGCCCAGGTGGCAGTGGGCAAACTGGACCATCTGAATGTATTTGGCGATGATTATGACACGCCGGACGGGACAGGGGTCAGGGATTACATCCATGTGGTGGACCTGGCAAAGGGCCATGTAAAGGCAGTGCAGAAGCTGCAGGACAAAGAGGGCGTCAGCATCTATAACCTGGGAACCGGAGTGGGCTACAGTGTGCTTGATGTGCTCCACGCATATGAGAAAGCCTGCGGCAAGACGTTAAAATATGAGATTCAGCCCCGCCGGGAAGGTGATGTGGCTACCTGTTATTCTGATTCTGCCAAGGCAAAGCGTGAGCTGGGCTGGGTGGCTGAGAAGGGGATTGAGGAAATGTGTGCAGATTCCTGGAAATGGCAGTCCATGAATCCCAACGGATACAGGGATTAAAGACAAATCCAAATCCCGGACAGAATCATGTTCCATTGATTTTTTCCATAACTGTGAGGCCTGCGGCCGGATTCACGCCATATGATATGGCGGGGACGGGCGCAGGCCTCTTTACAATTAGGTTTCATACATGGGGGTGTGTGAAAATAATAGTCTGAGAATATGGGACTTAACATAATAGCCTGAACTTGTGGAATCATTGAAAAGAGCATCCCTAAAAGTTCGCCGGCAAGCAAAAAAGAACAAATGTTCTTTTTGCGATTGCGTTTGTCTGAATTCTGTGTTATACTATCAGAACAAACATACGTTCTGGGTGGTGATATCATGTTGATACAGGAGAATTTAAGCGTACAGGAAAAGTTAAAGATACTTACGGATGCAGCCAAGTATGATGTGGCCTGTACATCCAGCGGGGTAAGAAGAAAGGGAAAGGCAGGCAGCATAGGAAACACTTCAGAGGCCGGAATCTGCCACAGTTTTTCAGCGGACGGCAGATGCATCTCCCTTCTCAAGATTCTGTTTACCAACCAGTGTATCTATGATTGCAAATATTGTGTGAACCGCTGTTCCAATGATGTGGTGCGGACTGCCTTTACGCCGGATGAGGTGTGTAAGCTTACCATTGAATTTTACCGCAGGAATTACATTGAGGGCCTGTTTCTGAGCTCAGGCATTCTGTATAACGCCAATCATACCATGGAGCTGATTTACGAGACTCTGCATAAACTCAGGAACCAGTGGCATTTTAACGGATATATCCATGTGAAGACCATACCGGGGGCTGACTCTGAGCTGGTGGAGCGGATGGGTTTTTTAGCTGACCGCATGAGCATTAATCTGGAGCTTCCCACGGCTGAGGGACTTAAGAATCTGGCTCCCGGGAAGACCAGGGATAAGATATTAAAGCCCATGCGTCAGGTGCAGCAGGGAATTGCGGTGTCCAGCCATCTCCTGGGATATGACAGGGAATTTAAGAAGCCTTATGCAACGGAGAGGGCTGGTTTTGCAGGCGGCGCTGCCCTGATTCGTCCGGAGCTGGCACAGCCAGGCGCCCTTTTGCCGGGAAACCATGGTTTATCCGGCGGGGGGCAGGATGGTCTGGATGATGGACAGAAGGCCGTGCAGAGCGCCGGGGGAGAAACCAGGCACCTTCCCGACTCCCGGTATGCCAGGACGCCCTTTGTGCCTGCGGGCCAGAGTACCCAGATGATTGTGGGGGCCACCCCGGAGAATGATTACCAGATGATGGCTGTCACACAGGCATTGTATGAGAATTACGGCCTTAAGAGGGTCTTTTATTCCGCTTATGTGCCGGTTAACGACGACAGCGGTCTGCCTTCCGTGACAGCCAGACCGCCTCTGTTAAGGGAACACAGGTTATACCAGGCGGACTGGCTGCTCCGGTTCTATGGATTTAAGGCTGAGGAGCTGCTGTCGGAGGAACAGCCGAATTTCAACGTATTTCTGGATCCCAAGTGCGACTGGGCCCTGCGCCACCTGGAGCTGTTCCCGGTGGAAATCAACAGGGCTTCCTACGGGGAGCTTCTCAGGGTTCCCGGCATGGGAGTAAAGTCGGTCCAGAGAATTGTAAATGCCAGAAAGCAGGGCGGACTCCGGTTCGAGGACGTAAAGAAAATGGGGGTGGTCCTGAAACGGGCCAGATATTTCATCACCTGCAACGGGCGCATGATGGAAGGCGCCAGGCTGGACCAGGATTATATTACATCCTGTCTTGTGGGAGATGAGAGGCGCAAAGCCTGGGATATTGAGAACAGGGACAGTTTCCGCCAGCTCACACTCTTTGATGACATGCATCTGGAGATGCCGGTGACAGGCGAAGACCATTATGCTTCTGTGACAGGGAGCCTGTAAGGAATGAGGAGGTGTACCATATGACGGTTTACATGTGCGAGCCATGGCTTGAGGGGATTCTCTGCGGTGTATACGATGCCTGGTCTGACCCGGCCGGCCATGAGAATGTCCGGCTGGCCGTAAAGGGAGAATATGAGGAACTGGAGCTTTTTGCAGAGTACAGGGATGTACAGATCTGTCCGGAAAAGGCGGAGAAGGTTATCCGTTCCGTGTGCGCCAAGCTCTCCCAGGAGATATACAGGAAGGTATACACCGCCTCCCTGAGCCAGGACCGGGAACGGGCGGATAAGATATACAGGTTCCTGATACAGGCTTTCCGCCACGGCCCGTCGGTACTGGACATGCTTCAGCTTCCGGCCTGCTATGATATATTCGGCCTGTGCCGGAATGTTTACAATGAAAATCATCTGCTGACAGAGTTTCTGCGATTTTCAGAGACTCCGGGAGGCATACTGGTGTCGCGTATCGGTCCGAAGAACGATATCATGACTCTTTTGGCACCTCACTTTGCAGACCGGCTGCCGGAGGAAAACTGGGTTATTTATGATGAGAACCATAAAAGGGCAGCAGTCCATCCCGCCGGACGCTCCTGGTTTCTTGTAAACCAACCCCTTGAACCGGAACAGGAGAACAGCGACCGGGGATGGAGCCGCTGGCTTAGGGAGAGGACGGACGAGGAGACTTACGAGGACATGTGGCGTATGTTCTGTGATACCATTGCCATCAGGGAACGCTGTAACCCGGTATGCCAGAGAACCCATCTGCCCCTGCGTTTCCGGCCTTATATGACGGAGTTTCAAAAGTAGGAAGGGGCAGGAGGCGCAGCGGTCCCCGGATGGTCCCCAGAAGACATGTTATGGAAAACAGTTCAGATTGCCCCTTGTAATTTTATGTTCCCTTTAGTATAGTAATTATATCTTTCATTCAAGAGGATAGGGTTCTTCCTATCCTGTCTTATATTTAAATCCGGTACGGTATCGTGCCAAAGTTCCACTGATTTATGGATGTGTATTATAGTTACCAGCAAGGTGAAAGGGGCGGATGGATGTTTACGCGAATCAACAGCGGAGGAATATGGGCTGTGGAAGGGGTCCTGGTCTCGGTGGAGGCGGATGTGTCTGACGGGCTTCCGGGATTTTCCATATCAGGACAGCTGGCTTCAGAGGTAAGGGAGTCACAGGATCGGGTCAGGACAGCCCTTAAGAATTCGGGATTTCGTCTCCCGGCTAAAAAGATAACTGTCAACCTGTCTCCGGCAGGCATACGCAAGGGAGGCACTGCCTATGACCTTCCCATTGCGGTTGCCATATTGGGCGCGTTTCAGGTGGTTGGGACAGATACGCTGGAGGACAGCATGGTAATTGGAGAACTGGGGCTGGACGGCAGGGTGAAACCTGTAAGCGGTGTGCTTTCCCTGGCAGCCATGGCCAGGGAGAAGGGTATCAAAAGATGTTTCCTGCCGATAGAAAATGTGGCGGAGGGTCTGGTAATGGAAGGGGTAGATATGGTGGGGGTGGAATCTCTGGGCCATATGGCAGGTATACTTAAGGGCACGTCTTCCATGGAACCGTGCCATGCTCCGCTTTACCGTCCGGAGAGCGGCTGTCAGAAGAAAGATGGTCTGGATTACAGGGAGGTCAACGGTCAGGCCATATTGAGGAGGGCAGCGGAGGTGGCGGCAGCCGGCATGCACGGACTGCTTTTGACCGGCAGCGCCGGAACCGGTAAAACTATGATTGCCAAAAGAATTCCAACTATCCTGCCCGGACTGACGCGTGAGGAGGACATAGAGATATCCAGAATCTACAGTATCTGTGGACTCCTGCCGGCAGGCCGTCCCTTACTGTCTGAAAGGCCGTTCAGAAGTCCCCACCACACCATAACAGCCAGGGCTCTGGCAGGAGGAGGCGTTCCTCCCAGGCCAGGGGAGCTGTCTCTGGCTTCGGGAGGAGTACTTTTTTTGGATGAGCTGCCTCATTTTAGCCCTTTTGCTGTGGAAATATTGAGACAGCCTTTGGAAGAACGGAAAATTACGGTGACAAGGGTATCTGGTAATTATGAATTTCCGGCAGATTTCATGATGGTAGCAGCCATGAACCTGTGTCCATGCGGATTCTATCCGGACAGGAACCGCTGTAATTGCTCGGAGAACCAGATCAGACGATATCTGGGGCATATATCCAGGCCCATATTGGAACGGTTTGATATCTGCGCAGAGGCGTCTCCGGTTACCTTTGGGGAACTGAACCCGGCCCAGGGTGAAAATGAGGACTCTGCATCCATCCGGAAACGGGTGGAGCATGCCAGAAAACGTCAGGAACGCCGCTTTTTGGGCTCAAAGATACGTTTTAACAGCCGCATGGGTATGAAAGAGGTAGAACTGCATTGCAGCCTGGGACCCGAGGAGAAGGACTTTGCCCAACGGATATATGAGTCAGGAGGCTTCAGTGCCAGAAGGTACCACAAGGCGCTGAAGGTTGCCAGGACCATTGCCGACCTGGAGGACAGCAGGGATATAAAGAAGGAACATCTGGCAGAAGCATTGGGATACGGGGGACTGGAGGAAAAGATATGGGGATAGGGAACAGTGGGGAGCAGGAATCCAGCCGGAATGCGGTTTTCGGCCCGGAGATGGATTTAGTCAAGAGGCATGAAAAAGAATATCTGTACTGGCTCACCCGTATTCCGGGCTTTGGGGCAGTTACCATACGGCGTATATGGGAGATGGCAGGAAGCTTTGAGCGGGCGTATTATATAGAAGGAATGGAATTAAAGAAACTGGGAATCTTACAAAGCGAGGAAAAATGCCGCACGTATGACCGGTGGAAGGAACGGTTTTCCGGCATGGTCCGGGAGTATAACTGTTTACAGGAGAAGGGAATCCGTTTCGTAACGCCCCTTGACAGGGAATATCCCAAACGGCTTCTGCATATTTATGACTATCCCATGGGACTTTATGTTAAAGGAGAGCTGCCGGATGAGGAATGTCCAACCGCAGCCATCATAGGGGCCAGGAACTGTTCGGAGTACGGAAGGCAGGCAGCCGGATTTATGGGAAAGGAGCTGGCAAGAGCCGGTATACAGATTGTCAGCGGTCTGGCCCTGGGTATAGATGGGGCCGGACATGAGGGCGCATTGAACGGAAAGGGGAGGACGTATGGAGTCCTTGGGTGCGGCGTGAACATCTGTTATCCCAGGAGCAATTATGATCTGTATGAAGCGATTCCTTTTCAGGGAGGTATCCTTTCCGAGTTCGGACCGGATGAGGAACCCATGGCCAGGAACTTCCCTATGCGCAACCGTATCATAAGCGGCCTTTCGGACGTGATTCTGATAATGGAGGCCCGAAAGAAAAGCGGTTCCCTCATAACAGCCAGCCTGGGTCTGGAACAGGGGAAGGAGATATTTGCGCTGCCGGGCCGGATAACGGATGACCTGAGTGCGGGGTGTAACGAGCTTATACAGTCCGGCGCAGGGATATTGACCAGCCCTGAGGATGTGCTGGACTATATGGGCATTTTTCACGAAAAAAAGTGTATTAACCGTGAAAAAGACCAGAAGGGACTTGCCAAGATTGAAAAAATGGTGTATAGTTGCCTAGATTCCGAACCCAGACATCTGGAACAGATTATGGTACAGACAGGACTTTCAGCAGGACGCTGCATGAGCGCCCTTCTGGAGCTGGAATTGGAAGGATTTGCAGTGAGAACATCAGGTCAGAACTACATGAAAACAATCACATAAGTGTCAGGATTTTGGATATCCTCCGGCATCCGCCGGGGTGTGTCTCCATTTTGTGAAAATAAATGAACAGCGAGTAAGGAGTTTTACAATGGCGAATTATCTGGTAATTGTGGAGTCACCAGCAAAAGTGAAAACCATCAAGAAGTTTCTGGGCGCCAACTATGAGGTAGATGCATCGGGAGGCCATGTCAGGGATCTTCCGAAGAGCCAGTTGGGATTTGATGCGGAACATGACTATGAGCCCAAGTACATTACAATCAGAGGAAAGGGAGACGTTCTGGCCAAGCTGCGCAAGGAAGTGAAGAAGGCAGACAAGATTTATCTGGCAACGGACCCTGACCGCGAGGGAGAGGCCATTTCATGGCACCTGATGAAGGCTCTTAAGCTGGATGAACTTAAGAGTAAGGATGTTTACCGCATCAGTTTTAATGAAATTACGAAGAACGCGGTAAAGGCCTCCTTCAAGACCCCTAGGGAGCTTGATATGAACCTGGTAAATGCCCAGCAGACCAGAAGAATGCTGGACCGTATGGTGGGTTACCGGATCAGTCCGCTTTTGTGGGCAAAGGTCAAGAGAGGACTGAGCGCAGGCCGTGTACAGTCCGTTGCTCTGCGGATGATTTGCGACCGCGAGGACGAAATCAATGCATTTATCCCTGAGGAATACTGGAATCTGGAGGCAGACCTTCTCCTGAAAGGGAACAAGAAGCCTTTGGTGGCAAAGTATTATGGGAACAGGGACTCCAAGGGCGGTAAGGCAGTTATCCGCAACAAGGAGGAACTGGATCAGATTCTGAGCCAGTTAGAGGGATGTAAATACGAGGTGGAGGAAGTAAAGAGAGGGGAGCGGGTAAAGAAGGCGCCCATCCCGTTTACAACCAGTACCCTGCAGCAGGAAGCCTCCAAGGTACTTAACTTTTCCACACAAAAAACCATGCGTCTGGCCCAGCAGCTCTATGAAGGCGTAGAGGTAAAAGGCAAGGGAACCCTGGGTCTTATCACCTACCTGCGTACGGATTCCACCAGAATCGCAGACGAGGCGGACACAGCGGCCAGATCATTTGTAAAGGAGCATTACGGCGAGAAATATGTTGCTCAGGGAAGCCAGGCTAAAAAAGAGGGCGTTAAGATACAGGATGCCCATGAAGCCATCCGTCCCACTGACATAACATTGACTCCTACCATTGTAAAAGAATCACTGCAAAGAGACCTGTTCCGGCTTTACCAGTTAATCTGGAAGCGGTTTACAGCCAGCCGTATGGCGCCGGCCGTATATGAGACCACTTCTGTAAAGATTGGGGCGGGCAGCCACCTGTTCACAACATCGGCTTCCAAGCTGGATTTTGAAGGCTTTATGTCCGTTTACGTGGAGGCAGACGATGAGGAAGAGAAAAATCAGGTCCTTGGCAACCTGGAAAAGGGAACCGTCCTAAAGCTGGAACAGCTGGACCCAAGCCAGCATTTCACCCAGCCTCCGGCACACTACACGGAGGCGTCCCTGGTAAAGGCGCTGGAGGAGCAGGGCATAGGCCGTCCAAGTACCTATGCTCCCACCATTACCACGATCATTGCCAGAAGATATGTGGTAAAGGAGAGCAAGAACCTCTATGTAACGGAGCTGGGGGATGTGGTAAACCGCATCATGAAGAATTCCTTCCCAAGCATCGTGGACCCTAACTTTACAGCTAACATGGAATCTCTGCTGGATAAAGTGGCAGACGGTACTGTGGCCTGGAAGACCGTTGTCAGCAACTTCTATCCTGACCTGGACGAGGCGGTTAAAACGGCTGAGAAGGAGCTGGAATCCGTAAAGATTGCGGATGAGGTATCGGATGTGGTCTGCGACCTGTGCGGGCGCCAGATGGTGATTAAGTATGGTCCTCACGGCAAATTTCTGGCATGCCCCGGATTTCCGGAGTGCAAGAACACCAAGCCCTATCTTGAAAAAATCGGTATCCCATGTCCGAAGTGCGGTAAGGAGCTGGTGCGCAGGAAGACAAAGAAGGGACGTCTCTACTATGGATGTGAGGCCAGTCCTGACTGTGACTTTATGTCCTGGCAGAAGCCTTCCACTCAGAAATGCCCGGTCTGCGGTTCTTATATGGTAGAGAAGGGAAATAAGCTTTTATGTGCCGGAGAGACCTGTGGCTACCGCATGGATAAGAGTGAAAAATAGAAAAATTTGTAAAAACAAATAGGAAAAATATCAAAATCTTAAAATAATCGAAAACTTCAAAAAACTCTTGTTATTGCTTAAAAATTGTGTTAAAATTCTATTATTAGTAGAGTATTTTTGGGTGATATACAATTTGGATAAGGAGGCTTTCGGAGATGAGTGTTCAATTGTTGGACAAAACAAGAAAAATCAACAAGCTATTGCATAACAATAATTCTCATAAAGTTGTTTTTAATGACATCTGTAAAGTTTTGAGCGAGATATTGTTATCCAATATCCTGGTAATCAGCAAGAAGGGCAAGGTTCTGGGGGTGAGCATCTGTTCTGGGGTAGATGAGATAGAGGAACTTATCGAAGACCAGGTCGGAGGTTACGTGGATAAGATGCTGAACGAACGTCTTTTAAGCGTTTTGTCCACCAAGGAGAACGTAAATCTTGCCACCCTTGGCTTTGCCGAGGAAAATGTAAGGAAGTATCAGGCCATCATCACTCCCATTGATATAGCGGGAGAGCGGCTTGGAACCCTTTTCATTTACAAGTCGGATTCCCAGTATGATATTGACGATATCATACTCAGTGAATACGGAACCACTGTGGTAGGTCTGGAGATGATGCGTTCTGTCAATGAGGAGAATGCAGAGGAGACCCGGAAGGTGCAGATTGTAAAATCAGCTATCAGCACGTTATCCTTCTCCGAACTGGAGGCTATTATCCACATATTCGAGGAGCTGGACGGAAACGAAGGCATCCTGGTAGCCAGTAAGATTGCCGACCGCGTGGGCATTACCCGGTCTGTAATTGTCAATGCGCTCCGTAAGTTTGAAAGCGCCGGTGTCATTGAATCCCGGTCTTCAGGCATGAAGGGAACCTATATCAAGGTTCTGAATGACGTGGTGTTTGATGAACTGAAGACAATCAAGGCATCCAACTCAAATTTAAAGTAGATAAAAGGTACCGGTTAAAAAGCTGTTGGCGGATAGCCGGGTAATATAGAGTCAGAACAATATATATGGCAGTTTGCAGGAAAACTTACTAAAAGTGCTTGCAAGCTGCCATATTTTGTGATATATTTGAAAGGCTGACAAAAAACACGTCTGTGGATTCTGCGGGACGGTGCCTGGCCAGCAGTTTGCCAGGTCTTCCGGGAAGTGTCAGAAGCAGACGGAAGAGCCTGAACTCCCATACGCGACGGAGCAGGCTAAAAACCAAATGGAGGTAAATAACATGAGCGTAATTTCTATGAAGCAGTTACTGGAAGCTGGTGTACATTTCGGTCACCAGACAAGGAGATGGAACCCTAAGATGGCTCCATACATCTATACCGAGAGAAACGGTATCTATATCATTGACTTACAGAAGTCCGTAGGCAAGGTAGATGAGGCTTACAAGGCCGTATCTGACATTGCTGCTGACGGCGGCACCATTCTGTTCGTAGGTACCAAGAAGCAGGCTCAGGAAGCCATCAAGGCTGAGGCAGAGCGCTGCGGAATGTACTTTGTAAACGAGAGATGGCTGGGCGGCATGCTGACCAACTTCAAGACCATCCAGAGCCGTATTGACAGACTGAAAGAAATCGAGACCATGTCTCAGGACGGAACATTCGATGTTCTTCCTAAGAAGGAAGTAATCGCCCTGAAGAAGGAGTGGGACAAGTTAGAGAGAAACCTTGGCGGAATCAAGGATATGAAGAGACTGCCAGATGCAATCTTCATCGTTGACCCGAAGAAGGAGCACATCTGCGTACAGGAAGCTCACACACTTGGTATACCGTTAATCGGTATTGTTGATACTAACTGTGATCCGGAAGAACTGGATTATGTAATTCCTGGCAATGATGATGCCATCAGAGCCGTTAAGCTGATTGTTTCCAAGATGGCTGATGCTGTTATCGAAGCAAAGCAGGGCGAAGTTTTAGAGGGCGCAATGGAAATCGAGATTCCTGCCCAGGCTTTCGAGACAGAGGCTGTTGAGGCTTAATTAAAACTTTAAAATTGGAGGAAGATGAAATGGCAGCAGTAACCGCAGCAATGGTAAAAGAGTTAAGAGAGATGACCGGAGCCGGAATGATGGACTGCAAGAAAGCTCTTGCAGCTACTGATGGTGATATGGAGAAGGCAGTAGAGTTCCTGAGAGAAAAGGGACTTGCCGGAGCAGCCAAGAAGGCCGGACGTATTGCAGCAGAAGGCATCGTAGCTACAGCAGTAGCTGCTGATGAGAAGAAGGCTGTAATCGTAGAGGTTAACGCTGAGACTGACTTTGTTGCCAAGAACGAGAAGTTCCAGACATATGTTGCAGATGTTGCAGCACAGGCGCTTACCACTTCCGCTAAGGATTTAGATGCATTCATGGAGGAGAGATGGGCTAAGGACGAGACATTGTCCGTAAAGGAAGCACTTGCTTCCCAGATTGCCATTATCGGTGAGAACATGAATATCCGTCGTTTTGAGCAGGTTGAGGAGGCAAATGGTTTTGTTGCATCCTATATCCATGCAGGCGGAAAGATTGGCGTCCTGGTAGACGTAGAGACAGATGTTGTTAACGATGACATCAAGGATATGGCTAAGAACGTGGCTATGCAGGCAGCAGCCTTAAAGCCAATGTTCACCAGCAGAGATGAAGTAAGCGCTGATTATATTGCAAAAGAGACAGAAATCCTTACAGCGGCAGCTAAGAATGAGAAACCGGATGCCAACGATAAGATCATCGAGGGCATGGTAAAGGGCCGTATCAACAAAGAGCTGAAAGAAACCTGTCTGTTAGATCAGGTTTATGTAAAGGCAGAAGACGGCAAGCAGAGCGTTTCCCAGTATGTTGCAGCTGTAGCCAAGGCTAACGGCGCATCCATCAAGGTAAAGAAGTTCATTCGTTTCGAGACCGGCGAAGGTCTGGAGAAGAAGAGCGAGGACTTTGCTGCTGAGGTAGCTAAGCAGATGGGAATGTAATTTGTTGTTATCCTGCCATCTGAAATAGGCATATTCTGCCACAAAATAGCAACATTTTGAGGCAAAGAATAGGAAAGAAGGACCTAAGGTATGTGAAAACCATACTTTGGGTCCTTTTTTTCGTGCCTGAAATCTCCCAGGCCCCCTGCCTCAGGCATACCCCGGGGCCATCAGCCGATTTGCCCGGCATCGGGCCATTCTGCCGTTAAAAATAGGGAGAAGAATGAGGAGACAAAAGGCTGAAAACCCTTGTAAAGGCTTTGGCAGCGGTTGGGACTGCCTGGGGCCGGAGGGCGAGGGGGAGGAAAAAGGGGGCCAGAAGGAAGGGCTATGGGAGTGCCAGAGGGCAAAAATTCTGGATGCAAAAGCAGGAGGCAGAGGGCCGGGAGGCTGCTGTCTGTTATATATGTGCCGTTTTGTGGGAGAATGTGCCTATTTTAAATGGCACAACAACATAGACCCTGCAACTAATGTGAATTAATTGCAGTTTTTGCATTTGAGATTAGAATTAATTGCAGTTTTTGCATGTAAAAATGGATTTTTCGGTAAATTCCGCAATTAATAGGTGTCAAACTCGGCAAATCCTGCAATTAATTAAGAAAATGGGGTTTGAATTAATTGCAGAAATTGCAGAAAGGAGGATTTTCATGGACAGACGGCAAATTAATTCGCTTTCAGGCATTGACATCCCATCCCTTGGCTTTGAGGATATCCGTTTCATGTTCGGGACCGGGGTGAGCGAATCAGACGGGTTTGGGAGGCAAAGGAAGCGTTCCTTGCGCAAAGGGGTCCAGACGCAAATCGGGGACATCCGGGAGGACCTCTGGTATCAGCTGGCGGAACAGGTCATTGGGCTGCATGGGGAGACGTGGCTCTTGGAGGCGCTGGAGGTGTGGTGCAGGGAAGAGATGCATTATCCTAGGTATGGCTTTGATTTGCACAAGGAGGCACTGGACCTGCACAGCCACCGGATATTCGACAGCTGGGGGGGTGGGGTGGATTGACTATATACCTTTCAACAGGCGGTTCCGGCCGGAGGTGGTGGAAGGGCGCCGGTTCCCCAAAATCAGGGTGGACTGCTGTAACAGGGAGATAAGCGAGGTGACGGAAGAATCGCTCCGGAGGGACATGGCCCCATGCCCTGGATGCGGTGCCTTCCGCAGCTATGAGGTAATTGAGCGCCCGGAATAGGACACATGGAGCAAGGAGGCATATATGGATAAAACGGAGTCAAAGTATAGGGATATACAGTTTTACAGTGAAAAGAATAAGTCATTGATGTTGGTACACAGCAAGGACGCAAAAGCATATGCAGACCTTCTGGAGGCCAGCCCCCATGTGGTGAAGTATAAATGCATCCTGCCATTGGACCCGGGTTTTATGGAAGAGGTCTCAAGGCTGGGGATACGTCCGGAATGCTTCGGGATAGCCTGGGCTTCGGACTTCTGGATTGAGAATGCGGATGGGACTACGGGTATACGGGAAGTGGTATCAGTGGCGCAACTGGTTAAGAAATCTGCCATCCAGAAGCTGGAGCTGTCGCGCAGGTACTGGAAGCAGCTTGACGTGGATGACTGGAAAATCGTGGTCATAGACAGAGGAGGGGGATGAGGTTGTTCTTTAGGATGAATGGGGAATTGTTCAAGAGGCTGATTGCCCTGGACCATGGGGCCTGGGTGATCTCCTATGACGAGTCTGGGGCGCCGCAATACATCACGGCTGCCTTCCTGGAGGCCTGTGAGAAGGTAGAGATGCCGGAGGGGTACAGGGTTGCCCTGGAGCAGGCAAAGCATCTGACAGAGGCGGAAATGAAGAGGCTTGCGTTGATTGAACCGCTGCTGGAGGATTCCATTTACATCGTTGACGGGAAATCGCGGCTGGCCATGGCAAAGAGGATTGCAGAAGAAAACGGGACCACAAGGAAACGGATACTGGGACTGTATTACAAATATCTGGCAAGGCTGGTGCTCATGGAGAAAGGGGGAAGAGAAAGAGGAAAAGATAGGGACGTAAGGAATTTTGACTGGGCCATACGGATGTTCTTTTTCAGCGCAAAGAAGATGTCCCTAAGGGATACATACGACCACATGCTGGCATCCCGGTATATGACGCCGGATGGGAAGCTGATGGAGGTAGTCCCTTCATGGTACAGCTTTGAACATTATTACTACAGGCATGGATACAGCAAGTCCATCAAGTGCAGTGTCTCCAGGGGAGGGCTCTCCAATTACCAGAGGAATGAGCGGCCATTGTATGGCTCCACCATGAGGTGGAAGGACCGGGTGGGCGCGTTCCAGATGGACGCCACCGAGGCCGACATTTACCTGGTGTCCCGGTTTGACCGTTCTGTGGTTGTGGGACGCCCCAGCATCTATATGGCAGTGGATACGGCCACACAGCTCGTTGCCGGAATTTCGTCCGTTTCCCCGTATTTATGTTCCCCGACGATATTCCCGACCAGGCACCATTGCCATTCCTGTCCAGCTGGTTTTTCTTCTGTTGATTCCATAAGTATTTATCACCTCGAACCCCATGTTTATCAATCCACTCTGTTGAAAATGACCGTCTGTTCCATCATGGAAATCTTACCGACCTGATAGCCGTAGTCCTTCAGCTCTTTTTTGTAATTCAAGAAAGAGTGGTCTATGGGGATGCCTGCAATCTCCTGTATTTCTTCAAAAGTAAGCTTGAATGATGGGCTTCCGTTTTTCTGTACATATTCCCATAGGGTATTATATTTGCTCATTGTTCTTTATCTCCTTTTGATTTTGCAATCAGTTCACAGGCTCGCCATCGACCATTCTGACAAAACCTTCACGCCATTCCAATGCGCCTATTTTCCATCGGGTTACAGTCCATTCTTCCCGTTGGTATTTCTTCTTCATGACCGGAAGCTCTGCGTCTGCCTGTTCTTCTGTGAGGAAGCATGGGCTTTCGATTATGTCTATCTCATCTAGGTTTTCATTTGTATTCCATCCCTGTACCGTCCATAAGTAATCAGATATCCTACTGTTGAAATCGCCAATAACGTCTTTCTTCACAATACGGTATGTACATGGGAAATCGCAGAAGCCTTTTATATTTTTAAGATAATGCTTGGCAATATCCTCAGCTTGCTGTTCAGTTTCAAATAGGCCAATGTAAAAATCCTCTGAATAATTATCATAAGATAATTCAGGGTCAGTCAATACCAGCAGATATAACATAAGCGCTCCTTTAAAAAGATGAGTCCTGATTTAATGATTGTTCTATATATTCTTTTACTGCATTTATCCCTTCAAACTCTTTATACCGGGGAAATCCATCTGTATTATATTCAGAATAAGTTAAATGGAAAATATAATATATGTCTGTGCCTCCGCCATTATCAGCCAGATACAAGACATCATCATTTGAATCACATTTGGCCACTGCCCATATCTGTTTATGATAGAGAAAATGATTCTTACCGATTTCTTTCTTTAGCTCTGCTGTAAATGTTTGATTTGAGAGTGGCAGCATATGCCAGTTAAAATCATCACCATATTTATCGCTTAACTCGCAAAAGACTTCTTCTGCTGTCATATGGTATCCCTCCATTAGTCCCATAGGCCCAATATGTCAAAATCCGTACACTGCAACTCTTTAATTTTTTCCCAGTCCCTTTCCAAAACAATCCCATCAACCTGTTGGGCGTTATACAGCTCATCCAATGATTTGTAGTTGTACTCGCCGCTTGCTTCTTTTGGATTGCCGCACCGCTGAAAAGAGCAGTGGTCGTCATAAATTATAATCATGTATTCATTCGGGTTGTCATGAAAGCATAAGCGTAATTCTGATTCAAAATCATGCTCCTGGATGCTTTTTAATAACAATCCTTTTATCTCTTCAAATGTGTAATTGGTCATTTTGTGCCCCTTATTGTGTAGGATTGCAGGCTCCGTTGGCAACCGTTCCTTTCATAGAACGGTTCAACTCCCGGCTGTGCGCCAAAATACAGCATGGTTGGCGTATTATCCTTAGCAAGCTGTAGGAGCTTGCTGCCGATACCACGTTTCTGATATTCGGGAAGAACAAGCAGTTCTGTAATTGTGCCAAAGAAATAGCCGTCTGAAAGAATCCGCAGGCAGCCTACAAGTACGTTATTTTCGTAAGCGCTTATGTTCAGTGTTTTTGACAATGCTGACTGCGTTTTCTCTTCATCATAATCTCCAGGCCATACTTTATTGACAAAAGGGATAAATACGGAAGCGTTAAGCCCCTGGTCATTCACTTTGTATTCCAATGATTCTCTGGACCTCCTTTCTGGTTAAACTCCCTATTCCTGATAGCCCTCTCATTGCTTCCGAGGCCACACCGGTTTTGCAGGATAACATATTATCTATCTGAAAATTCGCTGATGATATGTATTTCCCCGATGATATGCTCATTAAATTCATTCAGTTTTTCGGCTGGAACCCATAACTCCTTATGGTGCGGGCCCCCGACCTGATGGACTTCAAACTGTCCGCAATATTGGTCGTCTACCTCAAACTTTGTGACATAACCTCTGTGGTCTTCATTATATTTTACATTCCAGCTGGAAGCAATCTCCGTTGCGTACTGTTCGTTCAGGACTGGATAAAAAATAGGCTGTTCCACTAATCTCGGTGGAAATCTGCGATAATTGCTTTTCTTTATCAGCTCCAATTCTTTTGAGCCAACAGGTCTGTATAAAATCATTTTTCCTCCTAACGGTCTGTGTTCCGGTTGCATAAACTAAAAGTTCCAGTATGCTGATACCGCTCATTTGTTTTAATTTGTTTTTGGCAGCCTGTACGGTCTGTTTATATGCAATTAGTTTCTGGCATTCAGTCATTCCATTCGTATCTCCTCAACTTCCGATTGTCAGCCCGGTAAGCCGGGAATCCTTTCTTATCATGAGTGAAAGTTTTACTCAACGCGATGGTTTATGAATAAGTCCTGCATCTATGTCCATATAATAGTCTACTTCAATATTTTCATTAATCGGCACATTATCAAGAGGCATTTCTTCAAAATTATATCGCGCACAAAATATTGAAATAAAATCCTTTGTTTCGGCTTCTGCCAGAATTTTTGCCAGTCTTTTCTTTAATTCAGACACAGAACATTTCGGGCCATTTAGCAATCTGTCCTTTGGATACATTTCAATATAAATCAGCATGATTGAAAGTTCCTTCCTCTCTGTAATTCCAGGTTTGTCAGCCCGGTAATCCGGAAACTGCCTCAACGTTATTGTAACTCCCGATATGATTCTAATAATTCCAGTAATCGAATCGCCAATGGATTTGAATAGTCCCAGCTATCCGCAATCCCCTTTGGGTAATATGGATGGAATAGATGGATGTCTCTGATTCGCTCCATTTTATCCAATTCTTCTAAAATTAAATATAGCTGCTTCTCCAAAAAAAAGTCAGGGCGATTGTCTTTATTTTTTATTTCCTTTTGTACAAGGGCTTTGGTTTCTTCAACCATTGACTGGAACTCATCCATTTATTTGCCTCGCTGGTTTCAATATTACTTTTATATTATCATATACCGCCTAATCCGTCCACGTTTCCTTCCTGCTGCAGAAGTAAGTTCTTTTGTTATTAGAGAATGGGGAAATAAATACAGGCCGCCCTCGGTAGGATAGGAGAGCAGCCTATTTTATTTCTGGGTACTGGTGGCGATGTAATTGTAGGAATCATCCTGGTGGAAATCAGAATATTGACATTTCATTAAGCAGATTTTTTAAAACGACCATCTGTCCCGCTGTAATTGTTACCCCTTTTCCGTACTCCGTATGTTCGCTATTCCATGTTCGTATATCATAAACAGGCTCTTTATTGTCCCACGAAATCAAATTTAGTTCTTTTATCCACCCATTATTTAATGGGGATAGATTACCGATATGCTTGTAAATTTCATAGCGTTTCATATGAAGCACCCCCAGATAAATTACGATTTTCACAGTTCATTTTGTAAAAATTCTTTTCCATTATACGATTGTGACGCTGTATCCCTTTTTATTTTTACCGCGTTCTATGTGTTCTTTACCATAGATTCAAGACTATAGAGATTATCTTCATCCCATTCGTAATCGCTTAACCCAATCCCTGATAAGCGGTCTATTCATTCCAGATATTTGAAGTATCAGATGATTTTGTGTACTGGAAAACAGAACCGTTTTGCAGATAATCCCAAGTGGAATCTGTAAAAGTGACGGTTGCTGCCTGGCCGTCTGCTGTAATGATGCCCCTGATTGGATTCCCTGCAGCATCGGTCGCAGTAAAGTTCATACCATCAGCCGTCAACTCCCCAATGCCATCACTTAATGAAGTCAGGCGGTAAATTCCTATCTGTACGATATATTTGTTATCATCACCTCTCGCAATTTCAAGATTTGGCTCATTGACATCAGAATCCAGATATTCTCCGATATAAATGGTATCATCTAAATGTGCGTCATTTACATTCGGTTCCTCATTGTTAATGCCTTTTGTTGCGGATTCTGCATTCACTGCAGCAGATTGTCCGGCGACAACAGATGTATTTGAAGCACAACCGCTGAGTAACAGGATTCCTGCATATAATCCGATTATAATTTTAAGTTTCATCCCAAACGATACTCCTGTCAAAATTACTTTTGTATTTTTTCTTAATCACCAAAGAATAAACTGCCATTAAAACAATGGTTTCCACTACAACTCCCGCAACAATGTCCCGCAAGCAAAGGAAGTCCGGGCAGAATAAATACAATGCCATGTGCAACATAAAGTTTGGACATGGTATGATTATACTTTCTTATATCCGTCACCTCAAACATTTTCTTATTTCCCCAGAAACCAATTGCTTTTTTGAAAACCATATGTATACAGCCAAACATAAATTAATAACGGCCCAAATGCATCATATGAAAAAAAGAATATATTTTTTTCCACTCAGATACCTTATCAAATTGGAATCTAACATCTATCGAAAAACCTTTGAAGCTTATCTACAAATTTCCCAATATGTATGCCGTCAACAAAGGAATGATGTGCCTGTACTGATATTGGAATGACAATTTTCCCATTCTTCTCATAAAATTTTCCCCAATCAAACAGAGGGGTTGCATTATCCTTTTTCCCGGAATTGGTATGAGAAATATGCGTGTAGGTGACCCACGGCATAGGAGAACATTGAAAAACATCATTTCCTAACGGACCTGTAAAATATTCTTTTTGCTCCTTTGCTATCGTTTCTGCAAACTCACAGTATTCTTTTAAATCGTCTATCATGGGGACATTAACCACTTTGAACAATTCGGTTTCTTGATTTAGATAGGTAAATGCAGTATCTATCTTGTCAAACAAAACAATCTGTCCATCAACAAACCGATAACGAAATGCGTCTATATCATTTGCACATTTACAAACTGCATATACCATTGCCAATGTAAAAGAAACCCCCTGTTCTTTAACTACACGTTTAAATCTTGTAATATCCGCTTCAAAGGTTACACAAAACGCTGGTTCAACACTATTTCTAAAAATCATACAGTGCATTGCTCTATTCCATGTTTTTTCATCAATTACTTTATACTTATTTGCCATGTGCTTATTCCTCCAAATTCTATTTTTTCATTCTTTGCGATTGTCTGACAAACCGGAAGTTGGCAAGCATAGAGTATGTTCCTACTTTCATTAAAATAATAAGCCTTTAGTTTTAGCCTTCTTCTTTGACACCCATATAATAGCAATACCAGCAATAATTAAAATAATGCAAATAAATAATAATGCCTGCAGCCTATATTCTGATATGAATTTCCAAAAATCATAACCAAGGATATCTCCACCACCGTAATATTGAACCGAACCGTCTGGCAATATACGTTTCTTTTCAACATGAACCTTTATCATTGTAGAGAGGACAATTAGTGTAATACTTCCAGCACAACCCATAGCAGAACAAATGAAGCCAATAACAAGTAGTATTTTAGAACGAAATTTATCTTGTAAAACAGTTGTATTATGCTGGACGGCTGGAATATCAGCCTCACTGCAGATGTTATCATTTAGCAGGAAGTCAATCGAAACTGAAAACAATTTGCTAAGTTGTATTACATTTTCTGTATCTGGTAATGATTCTCCTAGTTCCCATTTAGATATTGCCTGTCGTGATACAGTTAATTGTTGTGATAACCTTTCTTGTGAAAAGCCTTTTTGCTTTCTTAAAAATTTAAGTTTTTCTCCAAATGTCATATTAGCACCTCCTGTGTTATATAAAAATTTAACATTATAAGCGGTTGCTATCTACCACATAAACCTCGAAGTTTCGCAACTATAAGTTGCAACCCTTTTATCATAACATTTTACCTTGAAAATATAAATAATCCCAGTTATAACTTCCGATTTCTCATGCAATTCAAGCTGTTAAAAGTGTAACCGATATCCTCAACATAATTTGTATCCTTTGTTATTAATCAAATCCAGGCAGTTTTTTGTTATGTATTCCTTATGTCTATATTCATATTCCTCCCCGTAGTTTTCGTCCTTCATGCTTATCAGGATATCTGTAAATTCTGTATAAGGAGCTATCTTTTTCACATATCTCACCAGGGAGTGATACACCTTGGTCAAACAGTCCGGCCTTTGTATATATTTTTCATTTTCATCGTAATATCCAGATATGCAATAGATTCTTGCCCTGTGGATTTCCTTTTTCTGCCGTGACCCGGCAACGCCTGCGGGCTCATTGACGATGGAAGAGTAGCCGGCTTCAATGAGGGCATTCCCGGTTGCAGTATAGCCATAATCCAAACATTCCTTGCCATTTACGGTAAGGACCTCTATGGCTCCTGCCTCCGGAAGATGGAAGTAGTAGCCTGGATAATTGGATGTTCCATAGGGGGTGATGATACCGGCATCCTTGCTTTCAATGACTTTGCCTAACTTAAGGTCCTCTTTTACAACCGTACAGCCCAAGTCAACTGCCATTTGCGCGACCAGCAAAAAGTTATCATAATCCATCCAATAATTTATCTGTTTTCCCATCCCATCACCAGCTTACTTTGGATTTTTAACACAATAGGCTAATTGATTGGCTTGCCTATACACATTTCCTTACGCCATAGCGGTGCTTCGCCATCATCAGACCAGTATTCATCAACGGACACAATTTTTTCATCCTCTATTCGGAAAAATGATACAACATGAAATGAAGAGGACCTGTCTTTTGGAAAGACATGCGTAGTAGTTATTATTAGGTTCCCTGCACATTCGACACGCTCAACCTTTCCATCCCAATCTCCCGGATATTCGCAGTTTGCCTGGATAAATTCATCCACAGTAAAACATTCATTTGTACAATGCCAATTCACATATGCGGTACTTTGGAAGAATCCTTTTATTGCAGCCCTGTCCTGTTCCAAAACTGCCTTCCAAAACAGTTTTATATTCATATAGAACCTCCTATGAATTCTGGTAAGCTTCTATCATCAAACAGATGGTTTGCTATTACGGAAATATAGAGGAATCCAACGCAAGATATTTCTGGCTCACCCCATTATCTGAAAGTATTTTTGAAATATCATCATACAATTTAAGGACCTCTTTCCCCCTATATGGGGGATTGCCAATGATAGCCACATCAACATTATCCCTAAATGCGGAAATGTTGAAAACAGTAATTATGTTGGAAAAGGATTCCTCAGGTGCAAACTCAAAGGTATTGATGAATCCATCCAATACCACAGGGAACTCTATTTCCTTATATTTGCAGACCTCCAGGCGGGTGAGCATGGCATCCCGAATCATATCAATATGGTTTTGACTGATAGTGATAGTGCAGGAATCAACGATTGTATTTGCATGCAATCTAGGTGTAACAAAATATAGACACCTTACATTCCCTTTTTCCACACCCTCCATCACATCGACCTGGGATATTGTGGTTTCCCATGCATCTGCCCGGGTATATCTGAAAATGCGTCTTTCTTTTGCAGACATCTTCGTATTCTGTATTGGCATGTTATTATCCCTCACAATATCTTTATTTCCACTCCATAGCGCCCAGATGTTCAGCAAGGGCTTCCAGTTGGGCCTCGTCATTAGCCCCGGTATTATTGAAAACCAATTTATTTACTGCTTCTTGCGTGGCCAGTTGCTCATCATCATTAAGAAAATGAATGGAAAGATTATCCATACTTATTGCCTTCTTAAAAAATTCCGATTTGTCGGTAAGCTCAATTTCCCTACAAACCGGAATTTGTAAGTTTCTTATAATTCCAACCTCATATAAATAACTTCTTGAAATCCTGTCACGCGGGAATTAAAGCCTTTCGGATTTATGCCATATTTAACAAACCCTGCTTTCTCATACATGGATAATGCCCTTTCATTTTCAGCAACCACACTCAACTCCAGCTGAATATACCCCGCCGCCCTTGCACATTCAATACACGCTGCCATTAGTGCCTGTCCAATCCCAAGTCCCCAAAAATCTTTAGCGACGCTAATACCAAATTCGGCACGATGCCTTACCTTATATTTTGAGCCTATTGCTTCAATTCCAGCAGTTCCAACAACTACATTCCCGACTACGGCAACTATCTCAATCTCATTTGAACTTTCGGATTTTTTTTTCAGAAATTGACCTTCCTGCATCACGTCGAAACTATTCTCATCTGGATAGGATAGTAAATAATCGGTTTGTCCATGGGTCAGATTAAAGCAATCCCATACAGCCTGTCCATCACTTTCTATGCCGTTTTTCAAACAGCATTCCACACCATTTTTTAAAATTATTGTCTTACTATATTTCATAACTTAATCCATTCCAATTCATATTTTTTATTCCGCCGGATTGCTCAGTCAATTCCGATTTGTCGCTTCGTTCAGCTCCCCTACAAACTGGAATTGCATTAAAGTTCTCCGGCTGGAATTTTTTTATTTTTGTATGCAGTAATAAGTTTGTTAAGCCATTCGTCTTTATAGTTTAATATAAGACTAACTTTTTTTATTTTCACAGCATGATTCCTACATAAATCGAAAGTTATATTTCCTTATCCATATTAACTGCATACAGTACATCTGGTTTTAATCGCTGCGATACCCTGTTTATATTTTTTTCAAGTATTTCAAAAGGTGGCCATTCATAATCGCATAAAAGCTGTAAAGCATCCTCAGACACATCATCATCCGTTGAAGAAATTACCACTGTTTGCAAAAGCTCAACCAATTCATTGTGAATATCTGAAATATCTTGTTTAAAGTAAGGGTCCATAAACCAATCCAGAGCAAATAACAGACTTCTCTTTTTATTTTTATCATTACCCATAAGAACTTTACGAATTTCCACTATTCCAGCCTTTATTATTTTCTTCTCGTTTTCACCATACGAAATATAGCTAATAGGCTTCACCATTGCTTCTCACCCCCTAAATTCAAGGAGAATAGTATTTTCATAAAAATCATCCCATAAATTGTGTCCTATTTCTCCAATCCAGATTCCATTTTTGAAAAATACGTTTGGTATAGTCATTGCTTCACTTCTCCATTAAATTATGATAAAATCCCTCATCATCCCAGGATGCTTTTAAAGACCACGAACAGTACAATGGCCAGCAGGATAAGAACCAGATAAGCCAGGCCCACTAATTTCACGATTTTCTTTGCCTGGGCCGAACCTTGTTCTCTTATTTTCCTTAATTTCTGTTCCAATTCGTCCGCAGCCTGCTGGCCGAACTCCTTGGCAATCCAGTTTGGGTTATATTTGTCGTTGTTCTTACCATAGGTATAGCTGTTGGATATCTGAACCGTGTTCTTGGTAAGCTCCCCACTGTGATTGTATTTCCGATAGTCATAATATACGGTGAAGAAGGAGAGGACTGGAATGATTGACGCATACTCGTCCTTTATATGAAGGAAATAGACATCCAGGTTGTCTGTGACTGTAAGAGGCTTTGTGATTTGAGCTATCTGTTTTTCATCATCATAGATGGACACATAATTGTTCCTTCCCCTATCAAGGCTGTATCCCAGATAGGCATTTCCCATACACTCAATGCAGAATTTGCTGTCAAACAAGCCGTTCTGCATGACATAGAAGGACCCTTCGCTGCCATTCCTGCCGATGATTTCAAACTGCCCGAAACGCTGCCCTTTTGTCAGCAGGTATTTGAAGGGAATCAACTCCTCCACGAGGTTGTCGATGAATCTATAGCGGGTAGTATAAACTATTTCCCCGGCAGGATTGGAAAAGGTGAGTTCCCGTAAGTCTTCCGCATTGAACGGCAGGGAAATTTTCATCCACGGGGCTTTTGCCTGGAACAAGAGTTGGCCGTTGGAGGTAACTTCAAATAAATTTTCAGTATTTGATTTTGTTTGTTGTATCGTAACCAGCATAGCTGTATCCTTTCTATAGAAAAATATTAGGAAATGCAGATGCCCCGGAATCGCATCTGTTTCCCACTTTTATACGAAAAATGGGGAGTTATTTTATGATGTGTGCAGTAATAATCGTATAACTATAATAGTTGACGGTTATCTTTACACTGTCAATTTCGCAGTACCAATTTTTGCCCTGCCGGTATATATGGCAATTTTCATCCATAATTTTGTCCTTACAATATTCAACCACGTCAACATTTTCTAATTTCAGATTCCGTCTGATTCTGTCAGCGCCCATTTCAGTAGTATGGATTTCATCAATATTATCAATCAATATGACTCTATCACTCATCATGTCATTCTCCCATAGCTTCCGATTTAAAAAGTCACCTATGTTCATTATAGTCCCATATGTCAATCAAGTAATGATATTCATCGCGGGAATCAGAACTGGCCTCCAGCATGCGGCTCAAATCTGTTTCAGCGAGCAGGAAGCCCCTGGTATTTCCATCATGCATCCACAAGGAGGGGACTGCAAGCCGTAAGTCTAACAGCTTAAAGCCAGGAATAAACTGTTTCTGCCGGGGAACAGCACGATAATCTGCTGTATGGCGCTATATCATTTCCATAGGTGGAGACATAGGTGGAAAACATTTCGCTTAAGCGCGGATTTTCATTCAGTCCCATAATTGTTCAGTCTGTTTATATGCAATTAGTTTCTGGCATTCGGTCATTCCATTATCTGTCTTATTCTGATTTTTTGTGTTGATCAGCTCCCCTACAAACTGGAAGTTACGTTGTCAATTTCTTTTCTGTTTCAGCTATGTCTTTTTCAATCAGCGGACGCATACTGTCCTTGTATTTCGATAAATCTGCACTCCGCAAACATGATAATATTACGGGTATATATTGTGGCTTTGCTGAACCAACCTGTGCAAGAGCCTTTATGCACTGCCTGGCTGTGATTGGCTTTTCATCCGTTATATGTGCAAGAAAATCAGAAATTATCAAGTCGAAACGATTTTCGTCATCCCATTGAGCATTTGCCGCAAGGATATACAATGCTCGATTTCTCACTAATGATTTTGGATAATTAAGCAAAGAGGCAAAGTCATCAAAATATTCATACCATTCATCGGTTTCTAAACTTTCTGATATGATTTTATCGGCAAGAGCACAAGCATATTTATCGTCTTTTCCCGTCAACGTTGCTGCAATATTTTCTTTCATGGCTATCCCTCTAACTTCTGATTTTTTCATTTTTTGCGTTTGTCTGACAAACTGGAATTTACAAGACTAAGATTGGCCTGGTACTTCGGCAAGAGCGAAAATCATGCAAACCATTCAATTTCAAAATCATCATTTATAATTTGCTGTAATATTCCAGCTTCTGTTATGTCCCAATAAAGTAATTGCTCTTTATCATGAAATATTATGAGATAAAATCCACCAGTATCGTCTGAATCTCCACAAATTCCGATTTGTTTATATGGCGCTATCAGCTTATAAAAGTATAGCATGTACATTCGGATTCCACAACAGTTTCCCCACCCATCTGCCAGTTGCCGCATATACTTGCCGTATGATATAATTTATCCCATGAACGAGAGGGAGGAAGCGGTATGCCGGCGTATTTCAATCTATCAGTCCAGTTCAGAAGGGATGAGCTTTATCCCACATTTGTGAAGGATTTCTATGCCTTGCTTGATGAAGCGGGAATGAGATTCCAATCAGGCTATTGGGGATTTGAGGAGGATTCATTGGAAGAGACCACCGAATGGAACCAACGGAAGCTGGAAGAGGATTTTAACCTTGGGTTCACGGAGCACCATTCACACGATTATAAGCAGGTGATATATAAGTTTGGCGGTTATTCCGAGGTGCGGGGGTTCTGGATGAACAATTACCCAGAGGACGGGGAGTTTACCCATGAAATCATCATACCGGAATCAGATGTCCTGGCGGAAGGATATCCAGTCAGATTCAAGGAAGAAAGAATTGAGGAACTTCTGGGATTCTCCAAAAGGATATGGCAATTCCCTCCTGTCAGGGCCATACAGACGGGCTTGGAAATTGAGGATGACTCAGCCGGCCTTGCGGAACTGGCACAGGGAGGATTCCCGAACGCCTGGCCTTTTGCTATCGTGGAGGACTCAAGGGCTTGCTATGAAGATTCCATATATGATATACAGCCCATAACCGAGGGGAAGAAGGGGCTCCTATTTCGGCGTACAGGAGCTGACAATGAATAGAAAATGAGGAGGATATTATGATATCGGCTTTTTGGGAGATGTTCAAGTCGCTTTATGCAGTGGATACATTGGAGGGGTATACGGAGAATGAAATTGCATATTTGAAGGAGCTATTCGGCGCTCTGCCGCAGGTATTGGAGGATTATTACCGTGCCGCCGGGCGGACAAAGGCGTTCCACTGTGTTCAGGACACATGGATACTGCCAGAACATTTCCAGAAGTGGGAATGGCTGTGGGAACCGGAATACTTGATTCTTCTGAATGAGAACCAGGGAGTATGCCGGGCCGGAATCCGCAGGGAGGATTTGATGCTGCCGGACCCTCCGGTTTATGTAACGGAGGATGATAAAAACTGGACCCTTTGCGCGCCCACGACCAGTGAGTTCCTGTCTGCCGTACTGGCTTATGAGTGTGTTTTTACCTTTGAATGCAATCCGGAAGAATTCTACTGGTTGACAGAGGAGGAGCTGGGGCTGATTCAGTCTAAGCTCACGAAGCTTCCTTTTGAAATAACAAACTGGCTTTGCGGCATGCGTATTACCCTCTATAGCAATGAGCCGGACAATATGGTGGCCGTCATGGACTGTGGAGACTGGGAACTGCATGGGGACGGGGAACTGCAGATGCTTTATGGGGCGGCAAGTGAAGCCTCATATGCAAGCCTGATGTCCGTCCTGGAAGGCGTTGGGGAAGCGATATAATTTAATGAATGTGGATTGTGAAAGGGGAAGAAAGCCCTTGATTTTGGTGGAACCTCATACGCCATGAACTTGGAGATAGAGCCAAGCAACGAGGAAGGCGGGATTACAGAGGACGTGAACTATTACGATGGCTCCAAGCCCAAGAACACAATGGAGCTGGTTGCGTGGTTTGATAAGGATTGATAAGGGGGGCGCGTCAGACAGATGGGATATGATGGTAAGTCTTTATTTGAATGTGTCCGTTGCCCGATGTGTGCTTGCCGCCGGCTGCCTCCATATGGAAATTTCACGGTTGGATTGGATTACGCATTTGATTATATAATTGACGTTATGAAAGTGACGGACAACCTGGGGGAAACAATTGTATTACCAGAAGCTGTTTTCCTTTCCTGTTTTGAAAATCTGGGGGAGGCTGTGACTTCCTTCAGTCCGATTCACTCAGATACTACAGTATACCATTTATATATGGTTTTAAGAGGTGATGATTGCAGCCTGGAGGAAATCAAGGCATATGCAAAGGTCATGAATGTGAATTATCTCCAGGCAAAACGGGCATTGATGCAGAAGCGGAACCTGATTGCGGCCGGGAGTGCCTATGATATATGGAAAATGCTCGGCAGGCTTGAGCCGTTTAATGTGCATCATGAAATCGAGCCAGAGTATCCATATGGATAAAAGAGGAACAGGACACATAAACAGAGTATATAGGGGAGGTGCTGGCATGGCAAGGGCGTATTTTGGGCTCACAAGGTGGGGCATTACCCTGATACTGCCGGAATCCCTCCCCGCATTCCAGGAGATAGTGATAGCGGATAGAAGGATGAACAGGGATGAGCAGCTGGCAGCCCTGGCTGTTAAAATATGCGAGGCAATCTGTAGGGAGAAATATATGATACATTTTGGCGTTTGACCTGGGTTTCCGGATATACAAGGGCATACAAACCCCAGGCTATTTGCCATGGATAATGGAGGATAAACGAAGGATATGGTTGAAAAACAGCGCATTCAGACTATTTTTACAGCAAAGGATTATATGGAACTCTACCGGACCCAGAAACCAACGGTTGACCTGATGCTTGGAATTAAAGAGCAGTGGGAGTTTGAGGATTTTCTGGAAGAGGAAGATTCCTTAGAGGAGGTCCCTTTCTGGCTGTATTATTCAGTCATACAGGGTGATTTTTTAGAGATAGGCGGATATGAGGAAGATGTTACTGAAAAAGTCGTAGCGTTCCTGCAGAAAAAACTGCCGAAAGCTGAATTCCACCTTATTGTAGACTATCTTCGGGATCTATATGTAGATATAGATGAACGGGATAACCTGGAAGAAAAAATGGGGCTTTGCAACCAATACCTGGCGTGTGCAGGCTATTCAATCCAGGTAGAACATGACGATACCTATTGTACATGGGATTATTTCTTGTCGGTTCAACATGCAAGAACATGAAAAAGGGCGGCGTTCCTGCCGTTTTTCTTTGCAAGCGGTCCTTCCAGTGTGTTTTTCTTAATCCGGCAATTAAAAGCAGGAGACAGAGGGCCGGGAGGCTGATTTCTGTTATATATGTGCTGTTTTGGGGCTCAAAAAGTAAAAATAATAGACTGAGGTATGTGAAAACCATACGTTGGGTCCTTTTTGCATGCATGAAATCTCCCAGGCCCCTTTGCCCCAGGCTATCATGTGTATCCACGAAAGACCTTCTTTCACATAGTTGAATTTAGTTCACAGGCAGATCGTCAACCATACGGACAAACCCTCACGCTGCCCTAACATACGATATGGAAAACCCTGTCTTTTAGCTGATTCTGCACATTATTACCACCGGCTTAAAGCTATTAGTCTGTCAATGAAGCTCCTATAATGACGAAACGGTTCATCCATTTATCGTATATACTCCAAAGAGCAGTTCCCCACCATTCTTTACCATCATCAAAATAATTTGAGAAATCATCATTCCAGCTAAATATCTCCAAATCCTTTCTAAACGGTATAGGAAATAGTAAATCATTGATTTTACGAAAGTCCTCTTTGCTGTAGGGGATACCATAAGGCGGCCCTGAAAAAGCAAGCCAATAGTTCATTTTCATCTTCTCTGGCGTTTCAGAGACTCCTTTATTAAACCGTCCTCTGTTATCCTCATAAAAGAACGCACCTGCGTCACATTCAATACACTGCATGTCTGATTCATGCACATAAAACAGAGGATGTTTTATGTTGTTGCCTACACGATGCCTTGTGTTAAGTATTGACAATATTGCTTCAATTACAGCTTTTTTGTGAGATTCTGCCCCGTGATAGTCCTCATCCCAACTGAGCAAAACATAGTCAAGCAGAAGTTCGTTATATTTTTCAGACAAAGTTGTATAGAATTTGTCCCCGACAAGTTCTTTCATTTACTTTTACCTCATTATCTTTATCAACCCCGATTTTTCATCCGATTGATCATCCCATTCAACTCAGGAAGCTCACATTTCGCTTTTAGCCTGTCACACAAGTTACCAAATAAAATCCTGCTTAACGCCTATATAAACTGAAAGTTACCAAAACAATTCATAACCGATTGTTTTTAAGATATCTAATCCATTCAGATAATGATAACCGGTCAGGTTGGATAAATCTATCTGTTTACTGCACTGTTGTATTATCTGGGAAACGAACAATGGCTGGTTTAAATTTATGCTCACTCGCTGTCCCTGAAAAACCGCGGGGAGGCCGCTGTTGAGCAGGAAGTGATCCTTGATTGGGAAATTGATATGCAGGGTAGCTTTGGGGAACGCTTTTGTAGTTATCAATAGGTATGGAATCCTTTGATAATCATAATCGTCATATCGGAAAAGCCACATATATTCTGAATTGTCCACTATGATTTTTCTGAACGTTCCCATATTGTGTGATTCCTTTCATTAAATAGCATATCCCGGATGAAACGGTTTCCTGGGGCCAAGGTTATTTGCGCGATACCTTGGCGCAGCTAACGACACTACATTCCCAGTCCCGTTCTAAAACAATACCATCAATCTGCTGGGCTTTATATAATTCATCCAATGATTCTCTGGACCTGCCTTGATATGTATTTCCTTCACCATACCGTCACCTGTTACTGTATTCAAGGTCATTGGGTCTGATGAATGTTTTCTTCCAAATAGCGATAGTCATCTAAGAAACGAGGATTATCCCATGTGCTCCTGGCTGTTTGCAGCAATTTTGCGGCACGGGCATAATCTTTATGGCCGATTGCTGCATAAATATCGAGTACAGCGATATTTCCCCCATATAACTTGCTGTTCCGATATGGATTTAATATCCTTTGGCTGCTTTCGTATAATGCCATTGCACGGCCTGTTTGTTTTTGATAGAAGTAACAAAGGCAGAGATTGAGACGATGAACCAATTCTAAATCACCGGACAGTTTCACATCTGATATGCTTTCCAATAGTTCGGCAGCCTTGTCATATTGTTTGAGTTTGCAGTATCCTGCTGACAAATTGATTGTAAGCATGCAGTTTGCAAAGCGACCTTTGGCGAGACGGCGCATTGACTCCACTTCTGTGATGTATTCCTCTGCGCGGTTGGATTCCAACAGATGTACGGCTGCCTGCATCTTTTTCAGATAACGCCGGTTGTAGAGGAGGTTGAATGCTGCTGTGCCAACAACTGCGATTCCTCCGCAAATCAGATAATACTTCCAAAATAAGTCATCTGGGATTTGAAATACTATTTTTACAAAGAGTAACGGCAGTCCCAAACAAAGTCCGGCGATAATAATTTTACCCATTCGTTTCATTAATCTGTCCTCCGATAAAAGCTTTGTTTTGTGCTGGAGATGGCCGCGTTCTCTAGGTTACTGAAGGAATCGGAAAGCTTAACTTTTGATGGGAGACGTCTGGCAAATTAACTATTTAGAACAAAAAGATAGGCATAAATACTTTCTTCAGACCCATGTTCATATCGTTTCATACATCTGATAACAGGCCAAATGACAGTACCGTCCGCTAACTTGACAGAAATATGTATCTCTCCCTGTGGGTCGCTATCATCAGTATTCCATTCTCCACCATATAATTTGATAGCAGATTCTCCAATATATGAAGCTAGACCAAATAAGATTTCACCACGGTTTTTTGAAAGCAGCCCTGTTTCGGAACTCTGCTCATCAAAAAATCTGTCGATTTCTTTCATGCTTTCTAAAGAATAGTCTGCCTTGTAGCCAGATGAATTTAGCGCTTTAACCACCCAATCTGACGCCAAATGAATATCCTCTTCAAGCGTATTATTATGTTTCTTCTCACTACCATTATTTTTCTTAAAAATCATCCTAAAAGTTTTCTTGAAAATCCCCATATCATTCACTCCAAGTCCATTTTATGATTTCCAAGTTCGCTATAGTCCCATATGCCAATCAAGTAATGACATTCATCACGGGAGTCAGATCCAGCCTCCGGCATGCGGCTTAAATCTGTCTCTGTGAACAGGAAGCCCTCTGTTTATATATGGCAGCCCATTTGATAAGCTATATTTATGTAAGGCGTTCCACAGACTTTTCCTGCATCCATAACATTCGTTGCATAAATACGTCCTTTTATCTCATGTTTTTCTAGATGCTCGACAAAACCGTCCAAATCACCTAATGAACGTTTTACTATGTCTTCGCCCAGACCGGCGGAAATAATATAATAAACTTCTTTTTCTCCTAAATGCTGCCATATAGGATATGTCCTGTCAATAAATGTTTTCATTTGAGCGCAAATACCGTAGAAATATACAGGTGTTGCTAATACCAGAACATCTGCTTTTTTAAAAGATTCCAGAACTTCAGCCATATCGTCTTGCTGAACACAAGTGCCATTATTTTTCATACAAACATCGCATGCTTTACAAAATCCTATTTTCTTTTCTGCTAACCGAATCAGTTCCACAGAGTTTCCTTTATCCTCAGCTCCTTTTTTAAATTCTTCACATAATCTTTGAGAATTCCCTTTTTTTCTGGGACTACCTGAAATAATAAGCACATTTTTCATTAAGTATATCCTCCGAATTACGATTTTTTATAAACGCTATCCGCTTATAAAAGTATAGCATGGTCCCCTGATTTCCACAACGGTTTCAACAGTCCCACGGTTTCAACGGTTCAACGGTTTCCCCGTCCGGCTGCCTGTTGCCGCATGCACTTGCCATATGGTATAATTTATCCCGGAAAATTCAGTTTTAAGTATCCCTGCCAGGTCTGTTCTTTCAGGGAAATCTTGCCGACCTGATAGCCGTATTCCGTCAGTTCCTTTTTATAATTCAGGAAAGAATGGTCTATGGATATGCCGGCAAAATCCTGTATTTCTTCAAAGGTAAGCCTGAATGACTGGCTTCCGTTCTTCTGTACATACTCCCACAGGGCGTTGTATTTGCTCATTGTTTATTCCTGCCTTCCACAATTTTGGCTTATATCATCGTGATACCACATAACGGTAATGAGGCATATCCACACCTCTGTAATGTTTTGTCCATGTGCCGGTCATTGTCATACCGTTTCTTATGGCTACGTTTTGGGAAGCTATATTTGTATCCCGGATGATAGAGCAGACTTCATCTGCCTTTAATATTTCAAAAGCATACGTTTTACACGCCTTTGCTGCTTCGATGGCATACCCTTTATGCCAGTACGGCCGCGCAAGAAGATAACCTATTTCAAGCACTTCCGTATCTTTCCACGGCTGCATTGTAAGTCCGCACTGACCTATCATTTCATTGGTTTCTTTTAGAATGACTGCCCATAAACCAAAGTTCCATTTTTGATAACGGAAAATTTGTTTATCCAGCCATTCCTGGACTTCATCATCGCTGAATGCACCTTCATATGCATACATGGTATCCTCGTCCTGTAAGATGCTGCATAAAGAGTCAAAATCGGACTGATTCATCTCGCGCAGATATAATCTCTCTGTATCAAGTATCATATTTACCTCCGAAAATTTGAGTTTATCAAGTATTATGCTGCGGTAATAAATAAAGCCAATACCTATATTGTCAATTCAAAATCCAAGGTATCCTGCTCAGCGCCATTGACAATAAGCGTGACGGAATGTGTTCCCGGATAATGTTTCCTTGTCCTTAAATCTGAGAAGGAATGTTTTTTTATATATGTCTTTTTCTGGTTTGCCTTTAACAAAATCTCCGATATCTGGAATATTTTCCGGCTCAGCCTTCCATCTGCTTTTACATAGCCCATGGCATACTCCAGCCGTACCTTTGTTGTTTCTTTTGCCGAAACTGTAAACGAAAACGTCATATTTTCTCCGAGGGAAATAGACGCAGAGCCTAACGTAAAATCAGCGATATCCACGGAACCGGCATTGTGGTACCCGAAAATATCCAGCACCTCCTGATTTCCTTTTTTAAGCAGTGTCCGGCATCCATGTTTTACAATCCAATCCGTATACTCATGCCTGCCATACCAATCTCTTGCGATTTTTGTAACCAGGCCAGGATGGGTTTTTGAAATATCATTTAAATGATTGGCCACGCTTTTGCGGACATACAGTGATGGGTCCGTGTTCAGCTGCTCCAAAATAGGAAGTACCGGCGACGGGTCCTTTTTGAAGCTGGTCAATGCCTGGCCCCAGGGGAGGGCGGGACGGCAGCCCTCGCTGGCAAGCCGCCGCACATGCTCGTTATCATGCCTGGCCCAGACAGCCATCTGCTGCATCATGCGCGCTTCTTGCTTTATAATAAACGGTCTTACGGCAAACTCCGCAGTTGAAAGCGGGGTATATCGTTCTATGGCGGCCATTGACAAGTCCCAATGGCATTCATCCTGTCCATAGACTTCAACAAAATCCGGAAAGTATATGAGTGCATTATCGTTATACCCTGAAGGATACCCGGCAATGACCTGGTCTATAATACCCAGTGCCTGTTTATAGTCTGCCGGCAGATATTTTCCTAAATTGATAGTGATTTGCCGCATACGGGCCTTCAGTTCCAATGCATCCCATGTTTCGTTCATAATATGGTCCACAAAATCATTTTCCTGGAATGAGGGAAAGACAGCTTTAACACGCGAAGCCAAATCGTGAAGCGAATCGTAATTATAATATTTGTCTTTCATTAATACGGGCATATGTTTCCTCTTTTCAAATGTGATTCAGCCATGGGTATACCCTATCATAAACAGTTTGTCTGACTTCAACAAAAGTATAGCATGGCCGCTGGGATTCCGCAACGTCCCTATCTGCCTGTTGCTGCATACACCCGCCATATGATATAATTTATTTTATGAAGGAATGGAAAGGGGCAATATGCCGACATTTCAAATGGCGGTGGAATGTATAATTGACGCAGAAGCGGAATCTGATTGCGGCCGGGAGCGCCTATGATATGTGGAGAATGCACGGCAGGCTTGAACCCTTTGATGTACATTATGAAATCGAGCCAGAGTATCCATATGAATAAGCCGGGTTACTTGTGATGGGGGACGGAGAGCCGCATTTTAAGGAGACAAAATATGGATAAAGACAATGAAGTTAAAAAAGAGAGAAAATATTATACTTCTGGGCCGGGGAAACCGCCCATTTTTATTCAGGCTATTTTATATGAGAAGAAAATGTCGGCAATTGATTTTTTTCATTTGACAGATGCCTGTCTGGATTGGGAAAAGCAAGGGGACGATATTGCTGTCATTGAACCTCTTGTCACATTGCTTGCTGCCTGGGGAGATGACCTTATTTTTGCGTTCCATGATACCATGGCAGAGCTTTTATATTCGTTAGACACTCAGAAAATTGCAGGGGACATTTATAAGGACAGAAGTTTTTCTGCGGATGAGTTTTTATATATTCGATGTGCTGCATTAATTAATTCCAAACGGTATTACAACGACATTGTCAGCGGCAGAAGAAAACTGAAAGGCAGCCTGTCATTTGAATCTATTCTGTCTGTTCCTGCTTTTGCGTGGGCAAGAGTACATGGTAAATCCGAGAATGAATATCCCCACACAACAAAATATTGTTACGAAACCATGAGCAATATTGAAGGATGGAAAGGAAAGACTGAGAGAGAGGATTGAGGGAATAGATTGCAGAGGGCAGATTGCAGAGCGCAGATTCAGAATAATCTGCAAGGGGAGGTTAAACGTGAATGATCTTCAGAAAAAGATGGATGTATTACAAAAAATAGCAGCAGAGTTTAACAAAGATAATCTTTTATGGGCTATCGGTGCATCACTGCTTTTGTATTTTAAAGGAGTGGCAGAGGTGTTTCATGACATCGACATCATGGTTGATGAAAAAGATGTTGAACGATGCAAAAACATTCTTTTGAACATGGGAACTATGGGTGCTGCCAGCCCTGATCCTCAATTTAAGACCAGGACCTTTATAGAGTTTACCGTGGATGAAGTGGAAATAGATGTGATAGCTGGATTTGTTATAGTAGATAACTGCATGGAACACGATTGCTCCCTTAAACCTGACCAAATTACTGAGTATATCACCATAGGCAAAGAGCGTGTCCCTTTACAGGGATTGGCGCTGTGGCGTCAATATTATGAGTGGATGGGGAGAACGTCTAAGGTTGAATTGATTGACAAATTTGCAGAACACAAAACCGGGAACGGCAAAGGCGAAAGATAAAACCATATGATATGGTTTGGTACAGGAGGCCAGGGCAGGAATCTGCGAAACTTACGGAAAATGATTTCCCTGTTTCGCAGCCTTTGCACCGGCCAAGCCCGGACTTAACCCCGCCCTCCCCCGGACCGGCTTCCCGTCCCGGTGGTAAGTCCCGGCGCATAATGCCAATAACGCAGCTGCAACAATAACGCAGCTACAATTCGTTTATGATTTCTGTTATTTCCATGTCTCTCATTCGCTTTGCAGGGGCATAAACGGCTGCAATCGCTGCCATACAAACAAAGAAAAGGATTATCAGTAAAGGGGCGGCAGGCAGACTTAGGGCAGCGTAGCTGAAGTGAGAGATTATGAGAATGTCATATAAAAGCTTGTAAATCAGCAAACCGGCTGCACAACCCACAAGGCCGCCGGTTAAAGCATAGGTAAAGGCTTCGGCCGCAATCATTTTCGTAATCTGATATTGGTCCATCCCAACCGCCCGCATTGCTCCGTATGATTTTATTCTGGAGGATACGCTCATGGAAATACTGTTTACGATATTCAACACCGTAACCAGCGTAATGATTGCTAAAAACGCGTATATGCAGAATACAAATGCAAAATAAGTGCCGGAATTGTGCTGGCCACGCAGGTCCTTTAATACGCAGTTTTGGTCTAATATGCTGCGGATTGCTGTCACATCTTCATCTGTCACATCCTTTGCTGTCTGTATCATGATGAGAGAGTAGTCAGTGATGCCGGTCAGACGGGTAAATACAGCGCCGGAGGTAACAAGGGTTATTTCTCCATTTGTAAGACCGTTGCTGCTGAAAGGGTTATATTTTAATAAGCCTGCGATTTCAAGCTCTTCATTACCAACATCTATTTTATCTCCGATTTCCAATGTGCTGTCTTTATCCCAGACCGCAAGCACATATTTGCTGTTTCCGTATACCTTTGAAATATTGCTGCCCTTTTTCAGCATACCATCTTTTACAAGGCAGTCCAAATCAAAGTCATCGTAAGAGACAATATCAATCTTAGCCCCACCTGAATGTAATCCTGCGGAAACATCAAAACTGCTTCGGCGCCCGTAAACGCGTTTTACCCCATGCATTCCAATGATTGTATCAGGCAAATCACTGCTGACTGTATTTGAACCGTCAATACTTGTAATGTTTATATCAGATGTGCCGGCTGACTGCGGCATAATATAGCCGACAAAATCGATCAGAACAGAAAAACTTAAGAATAAAATAATACTGAGGGCAAATGAACCTGTCATAAGTATCAGGTTTTTTGCTGCAGACAGGGCGTGATGAATGCCAAGCGCTGTCTCAACTTTAAACAGGCGTGTATTTACTGTGTGGTGTGCATTACCATCATTTTGTGAATTGCCTGAAACGGCTGTGACAGGAGATACTTTTGCAGCCCGTTTTGCGGGAGCTCCTGCGGCGAGTAATACTGTAACGATACCCACAACGATTCCGCTGACAATACCGGGCATGCTGATGCCGAAAAGAGGGATGCCGGAGAATTCTTCACCGACAATAAAACGCAGGGCAGCGCACAGGCACCATGTGACTGCTATTCCAAGCGCAACGCCTGCGGGAATAGCGGTTTTGCACCAGTTCAGGGCTTCCAGTCTCACAAAACGGATTATTTGCTGACGGCTCATACCAAGACAGCGCATCATTCCGAAAAACTTTGTTCTCTGGGTTATATTGCTGTTCATGCTGCTGGAAATCATCAATACGGCCGCTGTCAATATCAGCACGAACAATACACCTGCTGTCAGAAAAAGGGTTTGGGCCATTGTATTAGTTAGCAGGTCCTGAAGGGTCAGGTTTCCATGCTTCTCCAGCAATCGGGACTGCTCCATTTTGACACCCATATCAGCCATGCTGAAAACAGCTGTTACCAAAAAGACAGCAAATACAATGCATAAAAGTGTCATGCTGTTTTGCCGTTTTCTGACCTTTGCGGAGATAGGGATAAGGCTTAGATAGCTTTTCATTGGCGGCACCTCCCAAAATCAGTAAGGACTCCGTCTGATACCTGCAATACCCTGTCCGCGGTTTGCGCAATACTGCGGCTATGAGTAATCATAATAATGGTCTGTTCATATTTTTTTGACGCTTCTTTCAGGAGCGCGATTACTTCGCTGCTGTTTTGTGTGTCGAGATTTCCGGTTGGCTCGTCAGCCAGAATTAACGCCGGACGCGTAATAAGGGCGCGTCCGATTGCAGCGCGCTGCTGCTGCCCGCCGGATAACTGGCTGGGCAAGTGATTGCGGCGTTCTTTCAGATTGAGTATTGTAAGCAGTTCTTCTAAATACTGCCTGTCAGGTTTCTGGTAATCAAGCAGCACCGGAAAGATAATATTCTGCTCAACGGTCAGTTCCGGTATAAGGTTGAAGGCCTGAAAGATGAAACCTATATTTCTTCGTCGGAATATGGTACGTTTGCGGTCGCTCATGGAAAAGATATCGTTGCCGCAAATCATTACTTTGCCGGATGTGGGTGTATCAAGAGCGCCTATCAGATTGAGAAGCGTGCTTTTGCCGGATCCGGATTCTCCGACGATAGCCACATGCTCGCCTTTGGGAACGGAAAAACTGACATTCCTGAGTGCATGCACAGCGGCGTCACCGTTTCCGTAGGTTTTGCAGATATGGTTGATTTCTAATAAATTCATGGTATAAACGCCTCTTTCTGTTTTGATAATCCCAATATAACAGAGCAATCCTACGCCAATATGACTGTAAGCCTACAATTTTGTAGGAATTAGAATTTGGAAGGAATTAGAAAATTTATTGTGATGGAGGTGCCGATGCCTAATGTGCTGTCTGCTTCAATCGTACCGTTATGGGCTTCCACAATCGCTTTTGCTAACGGCAGACCAAGACCGATTCCTTGTGTATCCTTGGAAAACCGGCTCCGATAAAACCGTTTGAAAATATGGTGCAAATCTTCGGGATGAATGCCGCATCCATTGTCCTTTATGGTAATCTGGACAACAGAAGCAAACGCCTGCCATTCGATACGGACAAAACTGCCTTTTTCAGTGTGGTCGAGGGCATTTTTGACAAGATTGCTGACAGCTTCGATGATCCAGGTACGGTCACATAAAAGTGTAATTTCTCCACTGCCGGATAAGCAGATTTCTTTTCCCTCCCTTTGGGCGCGAAACAGGAAATGTTGTTTTACGTTTTCTGCGAGTTCGGACACATGTTCTAAAGACTTCTCTAATATAATCGTACCTGCGTCCAGCTTTGTGATTTTCAAAAGATTCTGCACCAGTGTTTCTATGCGGTCCAGCTCCTGCTCGGAAAGCAGGCTGAATTCCTGAATAACCGGAGAATTTTTTCCTTCGTCCTGTATAATGCCGTTGTAAATATTTAGGGCGGCAAGGGGTGTCTTTAGTTGGTGTGAAATATCTGATATGGTATTTTGCAAAAATTTCTTTGAGTTTGTTTCATTTACGGCATGGGCATTCAAGATAGAGACCAAAGAGTTTACTTCATGGAACAGTCTGTATAGTTCGCCCTCGTCATTACACTCAATGGTAACATCTTTGTTGCCGGAAATAGATTCCTTTATCTGTGATATGGCGTTTTCCATGATTGTATGCTGCTCTCTGAAATACCGGAAACAGAGCATTAATATTATAGCCCCCATACACAGGCTGCTAAATAGGATGCAATACGACGCATTCCTGACCTCAAAGCCTGCTAACAGCGCTGAAATCAATGTAAAAGCTAAGATGGACCACAAAATACCGGCAAAAAGAAATTTGATTCTTCGGTTGGCAAATAGTTTCATCATAACACCTCAGTCTGCTGTATTCCATTTATACCCCATGCCGCGGACCGTGATTATCCTTTCCGGTGCTCCGGGGTTGTCCTCGATTTTTGTTCGGAGCCTGCGGATGTACACCGTAAGGGAGCTGTTATCTATATATTGTTCGCTGCAATCCCATAATTTGCTTAGTATCTGGTCCGGGGAAAGTATCTGGTCAGGATGCTCCATGAACAGGCATAACAATTTATATTCACTGGCTGTCAGGTCGAGCCGTTTTCCGTTTTTATATACCGTTCCTTTCAGAAGCTGAATATGAATGCCGTTGGAGCTGATTTCTGCAGCAGCTGTATTAAAATTTTCGCTCCTGCGAAGAAGTGCGTTAATTCTTGATAAAAATACAGCCAGCTTAAAGGGCTTTGTAATATAATCATCGCCCCCCATATCAAGCCCCATGATAATATCTGTTTCTTCGTCGGCAGCAGTAAGAAACATGACAGGTACTTTTGACATACGGCGAATCTTCCTGCAAAAATCAAAACCGGAACCATCGGGGAGACTTACATCCAGAATAGCCAAATCATAGGATCCATTTGCCCATAATGTGTCAGCTTCCAGTATGGTACGGGCAGCATCTATTTCATATCCCTGCTTTTTTACAGCAAAGGAAAGCCCGCTGATTAAACTCAAATCATCTTCCAGCAAAAAAAGTCTTTTCATCTGTTATCGGTTCCTTTCCCTTAAGGTCCAGCAGCCAATCAGCTGTTGTATCTTAACATCGTAATCGTATTCCCTTTCAAACACCGCTTCTCTAATTGTATACGGTGAGCTGAATAAAATCAACAAGAGAGGGGGAGCGGCCCCGCTTTTAACTTAAATACAATGCTTTCCTTCAAACGGCTTTTTTGTTATACTGAGAGTAATTGTATGAGGATACGGCACCTGTATGGGAGGAGACATAGATTGGAACTGTTTGTAAAACCAGTATTTATTTTAAAGAAAGGAAACTGAGCCATGGCTTTTGATTTTAAGAAAGAATATAAAGAGTTTTATATGCCCAAACATAAACCTGAAATCATAACTGTACCGCCGGTAAATTATATAGCTGTCCGGGGTAAAGGAAATCCAAATGAAGAGGGCGGTGCATATCAGCAGGCGCTGGGGATTTTATATGCAGTGGCCTATACTTTGAAAATGAGTTATAAGACAGATTATAAAATGGAAGGATTTTTTGAATATGTTGTTCCGCCCCTTGAAGGATTTTGGTGGCAGGATAATGTGGAAGGGGTGGACTATTCGGATAAGTCTTCCTTTCAGTGGATTTCCGCTATTCGGTTGCCGGACTTTGTAACGAAAAAGGATCTTGATTGGGCAAAAGAGACAGCGGAAAAAAAGAAAAAGTTAGAATGTTCATCAGCAGAATTTTTAACCATTGAGGAGGGGCTGTGCGTTCAGATGATGCATTTGGGTGCATTTGATGACGAGCCTGCATCTGTGGCCGTTATGGATAAATTCATACAGGAAAAAGGTTATGTAAATGATATGAACAGTAAACGGCTTCATCATGAGATATATATGACAGATGCAAGAAAGACTGCGCCAGAAAAATGGAAAACGGTTATCAGGCATCCGATTAAATAAGAACCATGTTTAGCCAAGGGTACTTATTAAAACAAAAACCATTACAACCGCCAGCAAAATGAGTACCAGAAAAATCAAACCGACGATTTAAACTATCTGCTTTGCCGGGGCCCAGCGCTGTTCCTTTGTGACCAGATATTTAAAGGGGATCGCTTCTTCAATCATATTGTCAATTATTTTATAATGTGATGTATAAAGGATTTCCCCGGAGGCATCCGTAAAGGTAAGCATATCTTTAATCCTTCCTGCTCAGGTATTTTATGGTACATCAGAGGTAGAATGTGTATAAAATTATAACATGCCGCCCTGTTTTCCACAACTTTTTCTGTTTTGATATGCCGGTTGCCGGAGGGACCCCAATATGGTATAATTTACCGGTGAAAGCGGGATGGCATAATCCCTGATATAATGAATGGCCAAATGATAGAAAGCAGAATGTGAAATCGAACATTACGAGGTGGATAGAATTGATCGGAATATATCTGAGCGGTACGGGAAACACCAGGCATTGTGTTGAAAAATTAACAGGACTACTGGATTCCTCCGCAGAATCCATGCCTTTAGAAAGCCGGGGGACCGTTGAGGCAATACGAAATAATGATACGATTATACTGGGATATCCTACGCAGTTTTCAAACGCACCTTATATGGTCAGGGATTTTATACACAGAAATGCCGGTCTGTGGAAGGGAAAAAAGCTGTTATGTGTTTCAACAATGGGTGCGTTCAGCGGTGACGGCGCTGGCTGTACCGCAAGATTACTCAAAAAATATGGTGCAGTTATTCTGGGCGGACTTCATATCCGTATGCCGGACTCAGTATGCGACAGTAAGCTTCTGAAAAAGACACTGAAACAAAACAGAGAAATCATTATTCTGGCTGATAAAAAGATAGAATCTGCCGCGCTGCTTATAAAACAAGGGATATATCCAAAAGACGGCATAACGTTCATTTCCCATTTGGCCGGTTTTTTGGGGCAGCGTCTTTGGTTTTACGGAAAAACAGCAGATTACACGGATAAGCTGAAAATCAGTAAAAGCTGCATTGGCTGCGGGCTTTGTGTTTCCTTATGCCCAATGGAAAATATTTCTATGAAAAACGGAAAAGCAGCTGCGGGTAAAAGGTGTACAATGTGCTACCGGTGTATCAGCCGTTGTCCTGAAAAGGCAATTACGCTTTTAGGCAAAGAAGTAAAAGAACAGTGCGGTTACGAAAAATATCGTTAGGGTAATCCTGGTTTGCAGGCGTTTTGGACAAGCCCAAAGCGGCCGGACAATAAAACACACCATTACCGCCAGGCTCCGGGAAAAACCGGAACCAAAAGCCGGTTATGCCGATGCTCCTTGACACGGCTTAAAAAACCCCTTGCATACAAAGGAAAAATCTGTCATAATATCATCAGAATTTGTTTACAGAAGAAGGGGTTCCATATGGACTATTTGTACTGCATGCCTGATTTGAACAATACCAGGGAAAACTGTGAGAAGATACATAATATACTGGCAAGGATGTCTGACAAGTATAAACTGAATATTGTACCTGAGCCGGTTAAGGCAAAGTATTTTGGCGGTTTGGATTATTACAAGAAATATCGGATTTATAAGGAGATACGGGAAATCGGAGGCAACAGCGCAGAAGCATACCTGCAGGCGGATGAGAAAGAGATGATTCTCAGCGTATGTAAGAACCAGCAGGAGCAGGAGCTTATGAAGAGCTGTATTTATGCCTATTGTTATCCGGCGCAGATGGTGCTTAAATCATTTAATGACAGAGATAAAAAGAAAGGCTCTTTGTCAATAGTTGGGGTGGGATTTGTTAAAATCCCGCCCCAATTCTAT